>NZ_DATHMR010000144.1:0-20392 GCF_035486915.1 Dyella sp.
CCCGCTTCCGATCCGTACATCACCGCTGCCGGCGGCACCACAACGCCTTATAGCTACGCGTTCGGTTCGGGCCCGACCGAATCCATCACGCAGGAAAGCGTCTGGGGCTGGGATTACATCCAGAATTATTTCGATACCTACATCGGTCCGAACGTGGTCGACCTGTTCTCCGTCGGCGGCGGTGGCGGTGTGAGCGTGTACTGGCATACGCCGTTCTATCAGGCCTTCACCAACGGCGTGCGCACCAGCGAGGCGAAGCAGTCGCTGGTCTACAACGACCCCAGCGCCGGTCCGACGACGCTGCTGAAGCTGCCCGCTCACTTCCAGGGCCGCAACGTGCCCGATATTTCGTTGAACGCAGATCCGGAAACGGGCTACATCTTCGTCTCGACGTTTGATGGCGGCTTGAACAGCGGTGAAGGTGGCACCAGCTTCGTCGCACCGCAGCTCAATGGCATCACCGCGTTGCTCCGCCAGAGCACGGGTCATCGTATCGGCTTGTGGAATCCGCAGATCTACGCCATTCAGAACGTCTTTGGCTACGGTCGTTTCTCGGCATTCAACAGCATCCGCGCCGGCGACAACTGGTTCTACAACGGCGCACCGCATTACAACCCCGGTGCGGGCATCGGCTCGCTGGACGTCGCCAATCTGGATGCATTCCTGCGCGGCGGCTTCTAAGTCTGATTGCAGTTCTGCGAACTGGCCCGCACGTTTGACGTGCGGGCCTTCTTATTTGCAAACATACCTTTTGGCGCATACAAAAAGCGACATCGCATGGATACGATGCGTGGATCATTCGCACAGGCGTCACCATGTCTTCAAAACGTCGCTTCATGCAGCTGGACGTATTTTCCCGACAACCGCTGAAAGGCAATCCGCTGGCCGTCGTCATCGATGGCGATGGCCTGGATGAAGCCACGATGCGTGCGATAGCGCGCTGGACCAATCTCTCCGAAACGGCATTTCTGTTGACCCCTACTCAACCAGGCGCCGATTACCGCGTGCGGATATTCACGCCAACTCGCGAACTGCCTTTTGCAGGACACCCCAGTGTAGGAAGCGCGTACGCGGCAATCGAAACCGGCTTGATTGCCGCCGGTAAACAGGCATTGGTGCAAGAGTGCGCGGCGGGGCTATTGCCTGTGCGCGTCGATGGCTCAGGCGAGGAGCGCACGATTCATGTGCAAGCACCGCCCGCACATGTGCACCGTGTGGATGCGCCGACCGTACACGCGATGGGAGATGCGCTGCATCACGTGCTGGACGATGCGCAGGTTCGCATGGTGATCAACGGACCGCATTGGCTGCTTTGCAATCTTCATGAAGCATCCCATGTGCGTGCGCTGGATCCGAATTTTCCTGCCATCGCAGCATTGTGCAAACGTCACAAGGCAATCGGCTTGAGCGTATTTGGTCGCGAGCACATGAAGGATGCGTCGATGGCTGTACGCGCCTTCTGTCCAGACGATGGCATCCCGGAAGACCCCGTCACCGGGAGCGCCAACGCCGCCATCATGGCTTTCCTCGCTGAGAGTGGCGACAGTGTTTACGGCTCGCGCTATCGGGCGAGCCAGGGACGGGAAGTCGAGCGCGACGGCTACGTGGATGTCGCGCGGGATCCGGCGAGCGGCGCCATCACGATCGGTGGCGATTGCGTCGTCACCATTCGCGGCGAACTGGACCTGCGTGGATGACGCCACGCTTGCCGGATCGCAACGCGATTGCCATGCTCTGGGTTTTCCACTAGGGGTGTTGCCATGACGTCACCGGTTACCGGCTACCAACGCAGCCTTCGTCTGCGCGATGCGGCGTTGGTCGTGATCGGCGGCATCATCGGCGGCGGCGTCTTCCTCAACCCGTACATCGTGGCGCAGCGAACCGAATCCGGGCTCGCGCTGCTGATGATGTGGATCGGTGCCGGCGTCCTCACCCTGATCGGCGCGCTGTGCTATGCGGAGCTCGGCGCTCGGCGCCCGCACGCGGGTGGCACGTATGTTTACTTACGTGAAGCCTTCGGTCCGCTGGCGGGCTTCCTGTTCGGCTGGACCATGCTGCTGGTGATCTATTCCGGCTCCACCGCGGCGGTCGCCACCATCTTCGCCAGTTACGCCGCGTCCGTGTTCGGTCTGCCGGTGAGTACTGTGACGCCGCTTGCGGTGGGTGCGCTGGTGCTGGTGGCGGGCATCAACATGTTCGGGCTGAAGTTCGGCGCGCAGCTGCAGAACCTTTTCACCCTGCTGAAGCTGCTGGCAGTCGCCGTGCTAGTGGTGTGCGGACTCTTTTCCGCGGGGGCGGGGAGCACGCCGATATTAGCCGTCGATCCGGCGCGCAGCGGTGTCGGCTTCATGAGCGCCTCGTTGCCCGTTCTGTTTGCCTACTCCGGATTCACCTACCTCAACAATCTCGCCGGCGAAGTGCGCGAGCCGCAACGTACGCTGCCGCGTGCGCTGTTCGTGGGCATGCTTGGCGTGATCGTGGCGTATGCACTGATCAACGTCGCGTATCTGGCCGTGCTCGGCCATGACGGACTAGCGCACAGCCATGCGCCTGCGGCCGACGTGATGGGCAAAGTGTTCGGCTCTGCGGGCGCAAAGCTCATCGCCGTGGGTATCGCCATTTCCACCTTCGGCTTTTGCAACATCACGCTGGTGTCGGGTGCTCGCGTCTTGCAGGTCATGGGTGAAGACGGCCTGTTCTTCAGCACCGTGGCGCGACTGAATCCGCGCTACCACACACCCAACATCGCCCTGGTGCTGTTGACGGGCTGGTCCATCGTGCTGGTGCTGTCGGGCAGCTATGGCCAATTGCTCGATTACGCCACCTTCGGCGACTGGCTCGCCTGTGCCATCGGCGTCAGCACGCTGTTCTGGTATCGGCGCCAGCGGCATGGCGAGGTGCCGTTCCGCGTGCCCGGCTACCCACTGCTGCCGCTTATCTTCATCGCCGCTATCGGCTTGGTCGTGGTGGAAAGTCTGCAGAGCAGCCTCGTCAATACGGGCATGGGGCTGCTGATCATGGCGGCCGGCGTCCCGGTTTATTACATCTGGCGACGCTTGTTCAGCCCCGCGCGCCCCTAATTTCCTGCGGCAATGCCACAATGTGGCGATAGGTACCAGGAGAATTTACCGATGGCGCAAGACCACGCCCGGGCCATCAGCGGGGTCGAAATCACCTCGATTGCGGTTCGTCCCGGCATCGACGTGCAAATCAACGGCGAGCACTACCATCACACCGGCGATCCGGAGATGCCTTTGCTCTGGTATTTGCGCGACGTGCTGCAGCTCGACGGCACCAAGTACAGCGGTGAAAACGGCGTGG
Organism: Dyella sp.; assembly: GCF_035486915.1. GTDB lineage: Bacteria > Pseudomonadota > Gammaproteobacteria > Xanthomonadales > Rhodanobacteraceae > Dyella_B. The sequence goes on from NZ_DATHMR010000144.1 coordinate 3,322, forward strand.
GCGGCGCGGATCTGGTGCTGGTGGATGGCAAGTCGACATCCGCCATCGGGGTGACGATGAGCAAGCTCGTCGGCAAGCCGGTCGTCACGGTCGAAGGTCTGGCCGATACCAAGGGCCATCTGCATCCGTTGCAGCAGGCCTTCATCGATGAAGACGCCATCGGCTGCGGCTATTGCACGCCGGGCTGGTTGATCGCATCGATGGACCTGCTGAACCGCCGCAAAGATCCTTCCGATAGCGATATCGACACACTTCCCAATCTCTGCCGCTGCGGTTGCCAGACCCGCGTGCGCAGCGCCATCAAGCGCGCCGCCGCAGCGATGAAGCAAGGAGCCAAAGCGTGAGCGGCGACGTACGACTTTCACGCCGCCGTTTTCTGCAAGTGCTCGCCAGCGCCACCGGCGCGCTGATCGTCGGCGTGCGCATGGCGGACGCCGCGGACGCGCCCGTGCCGATGGATATGCTGGGCGATGCCCTATATCCGCTTGGCATGTATGTGCGTATCGATCCGGATGGCGACGTGCTGATCGGCGCGCGCGATCCGGATACCGGCACCGGTGTTGCGACCTCGTTGCCGCGCATCATTGCCGATGAACTGGATGTCGATTGGCAACGCGTGCGCGTCGTGCAATTGGGCCTAGGCGTGGGCAACAACAACGGCTCACCCCAGTGGCTTTACGGACAGCAAGTAGGTGGCACTGGCAATTCCATTCCCCGCGCCTGGATCAATTTGCGCTCGGCGGGTGCACTGGCGCGCTGGCTGTTGGTACAAGCCGCCGCGCAGCAGCTCGGTATTCAAGCCAATCGTTTGCGTACCGAAAAAGGCGTCGTGATTGCACCGGACGGTCGCCGCCTGCGCTACGGCGAACTGGCATCGGCCGCATCGAAAATCACACCGCCGCAAAATTTGCCACCGCTGAAATCGCCCGATCACTTCACGCTGATCGGCCAGGGCATCGGCGATGTGGATGCACACGGCATCGTCACCGGTCAAACGCCTTATTCGCTGGATCAGCACTTCGGCGATGCAGTAGTGGCCGTGCTCTCGCACTGCCCCTGGCCAGATGGTGAACTGCAGCAGCTAGATAAAAGCGCCACGCTCGCCATCAAAGGCGTGATCGACGTTATCGAACTAAAACCGGAGCCTAAGTTACCGCCGGGCCAGACGGTGATTGCGCCAGCCGTGGCGGTGATTGCGGAAACGACATGGCAGGCACTACAAGGCCGTCGTGCGTTGAAACTGACATGGAAACCCGGCGCGAGCGGCAAGGAAGACACCGGCGCCATCGAACAAGAAGCCACGTCGCTGTTGAACAGCGACAGCGCACCGACCACGCGCGTGCGCGACGATGGCGATGTCGACAAGGCTGGCAAAAAAGCCGCGCGACGTATCGAGGCCACGTACTACCAACCGTGGTTGGCACATGCCGTCAACGAGCCGATGAACTGCCTGGTGCGCCTGGACAAGACCAGCGCCACGCTCTACGTGCCCACGCAAGCTCCCCAACAAGCGTGGAGTGTGGTGCAGCGTTTGACCGGCTTGGCGCCGGATCAGATCGACATTCGCATGTCGCGCGTCGGCGGCGGTTACGGCCGGCGCCTGGATCACGATTACGTGGCCGAAGCGGTGCTGCTCGCAAAAGCGGTAAGCAAACCGCTGCGTTTGTTCTGGCCACGCGACGAAGACCTCACGCACGACTATTACCGCTCCGGCTTCGTCCACAAGTTCAGCGCCATCGTGGATGCGAAGCGTCACATCTCCGCGTGGAATCAGCGCGTTGCCAGCGCCTCTGCACAAAACGGTCGTGGCGTGCACAGCGAGCAGCTGTGGACATCGGAAGTCGACGTCAATCAGTTACCCGCCGGCTTCGTGCCGAACTATCGCAGCGACTGGTTCAGCCTGACGTCCGCGCTGCCACGTGGGCCGCACCGCGGCATGCCGCATACCGCCAATGCGTTCGCAGTGGACTGCTTCATCGATGAAATCGCGCATGCGATCAAGGAAGATCCCCTTGATACGCGTCTGCGCATGATCGGCGATCCGCGCTTGGTACCACTCACCGGTGGTGGCGCGATCGACACGGCGCGTCTTGCGAACGTATTGCAACTCGTTGCCGATCGCATCAGCTGGAAAGACTGGCTTCACAGCGTCAACGGCCTCGGCCTCGCGTGCTGGTATATGGATGGCGCCTACGTCGCACACGCGGTGGAAGTGTCGATGCAGGGCGAGAAGCTGACGATCGAACGCGTGGTATGCGCCGTCGATGTTGGACGCGTGATCAACCCGACCGGTCTGGAAGGCCAAATTGCCGGTGCGACGCTGGATGCACTGTCCACTGCGATGAATCTCGCCATCACCGTGAAAGACGGCAAGGTGCAGCAAAGCAGCTGGAAAGATTATCCGCTCGCCAGCATGGCGCAATTGCCGAAGGCAGTTGAAGTAATCACCGTACCCGGCGATGGCGATCCGGTAGGCGCGAGTTTTCTTGCGATGCCCACTGCCGTACCTGCACTCGCCAATGCCGTGTTCCGCGTAAGTGCCGTGCGCGTGCGCCGCTTGCCGCTGATGAAAGAATTGCTGCGGTTGCTCTGAGCGCATCCATCTTTTCGATGGAAAGAGCGAGTCAGCGACTAAGGTATCCCGACGCTTTTTTGCTCATCATCCCAGCAAAAGCTGGGATGACGTCGAGGTGATGTGCAAAATCTCGACTAACTTGGAAAACCTTCTGATTTTGTTGAAGTCGTCGAGCAAAAAAAGTAGGGACACCTCCGAGTCAGCGCCCTGCTCTCTCCAACATTGCGCGCCGTCGTTCCAGACTTGCGGCTGACCAATGCTGCTCGCGTTCGTAATACGCGTGCATCGCCGGCGCGCCCGGCGGCAGAAGCACCCACGGTTGTTTGGACTGCGTATAGATATGAATGTCGGGCGCAAAGCGATCGGGGTCGTCGAGCGTACCTACGCGAATAAAACGCTGGACATCGCCCAGACCCGCGTAGTTACTCCACACCGCAATTTTGCAGAGCGGACAACGCGCAATCTTCTGCCCCTTGCCACTGAGTGATGGTGTGTTCACCACCTCCACCTCGCCGGCGAGCACCACAACGCGATCCGCTTCGATCAATGCATTGAGAGCGAAAGCCGTGCCTGTCTCGCGTTGACACCAGCGGCAATGACAGCAATGCACGAACATTGGGGTATCGAGCATGCGATAGCGAACGGCCTTGCAGTCGCAGCCGCCGTCGAAATAGGTGGCGTTGTTGTCGCTCATGACGCCGATCTCCTTTACGTGCTGCCCGTCAATGGAACTGATCGCTGGCAGGCACCCATGACGTTGATGCCGATGCCGGCAGATGCAGCGGCTTCACCGCTTCTGTCGATCCACAGTTCGGCGGCAGTGGACCGCCACTCACACGCGCGGCCGCACATTCAGCGTCGTTATTCAATGTCACCGATGACGCGGGCGCAGGTGCCGTCGACGCAACCGCTGGCGTCTTGGGTATCGACGGATTGATGGTGGGCAGATTCAGGCGGTCGTAAATCTTCTTGGGCAAGGGCACTGCCGGTGGATCGGGGTTGTGACAACCGAGCAGAGAGGACGGCAATAACGGCATGACCGAGCACTCGATGCGTATACCTTGCGGCAGATTGAACGTGTGACTGACGGTGGTCTTTTCCACGGCATGACGCAACGCTGTGTCGACCGAACTCTCGCCCTTCGGCGTCCAGTATTTGTCGAACACCGTCGGGTTGTACTTTGGCAGATGGATGTTGTGCGACATGATCTCCGTATCGCCGTGCGGCTTGAGCTGCACATACGTCCCATTGGGCGTACCCGGCGTACCGCCGTTCGGTGGACCGCCTGCGTTGCCGCTTCCAGGAACAGGTATCGATTGTCCGTTCGGCGGACCGTTGGTCTCCGAGGGTTTCGTTCCGCCATTAGGCGAACCCGGATTACCCGTTTCACTTCCCTGCGGTGTCGCATTCGGCGCGGTGCTAACCGAGCTATTGCCTTCGTTGCCCGGCGATGTCGGCGTTGGATTGTTCGGTGCCGACGGCGACGTTTCCGCTGTCGGCTTTTCATTCGATGGCGACTCGGGCGTCTTGGTCTGCGGCGACGACGGCGAGGGCGCCGGCGCCGGACTGAGTAGCGGCGCCACCGACACGGCCGGCACCGAGATCTTTGGAGTGGCTACGACGGGCGATGGTGCAGCCGGTGGCAGCGTCGGCGCGGGCGTCGTGATCGGTGTCAGCGGAATCGGCGCAAGTTGCGGTTCCGGCTCGCTCGGCTTCGCAACAGGCCCCAGCGGCTGTTGCGACAGTTGCGGTGCAAGCGGTGTTTTCACCGGTGCGTCGGACGGCTGCAGGTTTACCGTCGGCGCTTGTTGTGCGGGCAGCGGAATCGGTTCAAGCGGTGGCGATGGCGGCGAGGCGGGTGTCGGCGCAGGCGTGGCCGGCGCCACGTTGGGTACCAGAACGGGTGCGACAGAGGGCTTCTCTACCGCAATTTGCGGCGGCGCTGCCGTCAGTGGCGACTGTGCCGGCTGTGTCGGCACCGCCAGCGACGGCAACGGCGGCATCGGTTGCGTACCTTCCGCCTGCGGTTTGCGCGGCGGCTCCGGCTGGAAGGGCGGTGGTACGGGCTGCGGTACGGGCGTCGCAGGCACGGTGGGTGCGGGCGGAGGCGTACCTACCAACTTCGGTTGCTCCAGCACGACCGGCGCAGTTTTCGGCAACGTGATCGGCGGCAGCGGCGCAGCGGCAGGCCGCGGTTTTGCCGCCGCCGTCTGCTTTGCCTGCGACACCACCGGTTGCTGCTTGGGCGTTGGCGCAGGCGGTTGCTGTACCGCCGCGACAGGTGCTGCTGTCGACGCTTCATGCGTCACATGTGCAACCTGACTTGTATTGCCGCGATGCGTTGGTCCGTGTTCCTTCGGCGGTATGCCGCGAATCGGCGGCGGGGGCGGCGGTGGCTGCGGTTTCTTTTCGATCAACTTCACCAACAATGCATTGCCTTTGGGCTCGGGCGGCGCCGGCGGCAATACATACGCAGGACCCAGCACCATGCCCAGCAGAAACAACACGTGCACCAGCAATGTGCCGAACAGCGCGATCACTTTCAGCAGACGATCGCGTGGTCTATCGCGAACTTTGCGCCGATAGACGATCGCCCAAGTGGCCGCATCGCGCGGCGACTTGATCATGACGACCCGACTGGGTTGGGTAGGCTGATCGGGAGGCAGTGGCGGCATGTGCGCCAGTGTAGCCGGACAACTGGAATTTCCTGCTGGGCCGTTCGACCTGGCCCTCTCACTGCCCCGGAGCGGTCGAGGCCTTCTGCGCATCGACCGCACGCGCTGGCGTGTCTACCGGACAACCGTTGGGCAACGGCTTCCCTGCTTTGTAATCGGCGATGCACGTCGCCACGCTCGGTGGCGGTGGCGGTGGTGGCGGCGCGTTCTTGACCAACGCCGCTGGCGCCATGTTCAGACGTTCGTCGCCATCGTTCGAAGGTGGCGGTGGCGGCGGATCGCCGCTGCATCCGCCGGACAGCGCGGCGATCGATACGCCGCAGTGAATGCGAATGCCTTTGGGCAAATTGATGGTCTTCGTCACCGTGGTCTTGTCGACAAGTTTCTGCAGCGCATCGTCCACGGCATTGGAATTTTTGCGCCAATACTGATCCAGCTTGGTGGCTTTGTATTTGACCGTGTCCTTGTCGTGCATGATTTGCGTATCGCCTTGCGGACCGCGTTGCACGTAATCGGCAGTGGGTGCAGGCGGTGCACTCCCTGCGTTGGCGGGCAAAATGATTCGTCCCGTGCGATCGAACAATACCGGTGGCGTGGGCGGTGTCGGGGCAGATGTCGCCGGCGGCGGCTCGGGTAAACGCACCGCGATGGCATTTTTCGAGGGTGGCTCGTGTGACGGGCGCGGCGGGGGCGGCGGGGGCGCGATAGGCGGCGGCGCCGGCGCATGCGATGACGGCCGGGAAATAAATCGCACTTCCATCGCCCGTGCAGGCGCATACACCGCCGCCTCTTCTCCTGCGTGCGGTTTCATCTCATACCAAAGGACCGTGACGAAAACGGCATGCAGAAGCAGCGCGATCGTCAACGCCGCCCACAGAAGGCGGTTGTCGCGCGGGGTTTTGCGCCAACGCAGCTGATGCAGCATGGCGCGCGTGGGTCCATCGAGGGGAGCCAGACCGCGGTTTTTTTCGTCCATCGGGGAAAACCAGCGGTGGTGCTCGACTTGGTCGGGGCGTTCGATAAAGCCGTCCTCGCTACGTTGCCCGGATAGTGATGCCACACAGACCTTTCGGCGCCCCTACGGTTCCAAGCAATCACGCCATGTTAACGCTGGTCTTCGCAGTGCAACTTGACCAAACCGGCCAATGAGAGAACGCTAAGCGCGCGGCCCCAGCGCCGCCTCCCGCCATGACCGCCCACGCGTCCCGCACGCCAAGGACGACCATGACGGCCCGCCATACAGAGTCTGTTTACCGTCTCTGCGTGGCTCGCGCCGGAAACTGTTTGCCCGCAAGGCTAGGAAGAACGAGCGAAGTGTATGTCGATACATGAGCGAGTGATGACGCGGACATGTGGGCAAACAGATCCGGCCCAGAGGGTTGTGATTGAGTGGCCGCTGGGCATTGGCGCGCGGCTTGACCTGACGGCCAGTCAGGCGCTTCGCCGCACACCAATGCCCAGCGGCCACTCAATCACAACGCGAGCTACGCAGAGACGGTAAACAGACTCTATCGCCGCTACGCGCGGCTTCGTGCGGCGCCGGCCAGGTCTGCTGTCGCACGAGTCCGCGCCTTTCGCAAAAGGAGGGTCGCATCGTGTCCTACAACACGGAAAACATCCGCAACGCCGCTCTCGCCGGTCACGCCGGCGTCGGCAAGACCACGTTATTCGAAGCCATGCTGCATGCCGGTGGTGTGATTCAGTCGATCGGATCGGTCGAGCGCGGAACCACGCAATCGGATACCGACGCGCAAGAGAAAGCACGCGGTCACTCTATCGATAGCTGCATTGCAGGCATCGATCACGGAAGCTCCCATATCAATCTGCTGGATACCGCCGGCTACGCGGATTTTCGCGGCGCCACCCTGTCCGCCTTCGCGGCGGTCGAAACGGCGCTTATCGTCATCAACGCGTCGAACGGCATCGAACACGGCACGCGCCGCATGATGGAACACGCGCACGTGCGCGGCTTGGCGCGTGTGATCGTGATCAACAAGATCGACGCAGAGGGCGTGGATCTGGCTGAATTGGTCCGCGCGATACGCTACGAATTCGGCAACGAATGTTTGCCGGTGAATCTTCCCGCCGACAACAACAGCCGCGTGCTCGACTGCTTCTTCCACAAGGATGGAAAAACCGATTTTTCATCGCTGGCCGAAGCGCATCAGCAGATTCTCGATCAGGTGGTGGAGATCAACGAAGCCACCATGGGCGCTTACCTCGAAGAAGGCGAAGAATGCCTGACACCGCAGCAATTGCACGAAGCCTTCGAACAATGCCTGCGCGAAGGGCATCTTGTACCGATCTGCTTCGTCAGCGCGCGCACCGGCGCAGGAGTGCTTGAGCTGCTCGAAATCTGCGATCGTCTTTTGCCCAATCCCAATGAAGCCAATCCCCCTCCCTTCCGCGATGACCATAACGTGCAGATTTCGGTCGAACCGAATCCTTCATCGCACGTCGTCGCCGATGTATTCAAGGTGATCAACGATCCGTTCGTAGGCAAGCTTGGCGTGTTTCGCGTATGGCAAGGCACCGTCCGCCGCGATAGCCAGTTGTACATCGACGACAACCGCAAAGCGTTCAAGGTCGGCCATCTGTTCCGGTTGAACGGCAAGACGCATGTCGAAGTCGATCAGGCCATTCCGGGCGATATCGCCGCCGTCGCGAAGATCGAGGATCTGCACTTCGATGCGGTCTTGCACGAGTCGCACGACGAAGACGGCATCCATCTCGACCCTATGCATTTTCCGCAACCGATGTTCGGTCTTGCACTGGAACCCAAACACAAAGGTCAGGAACAGAAGCTTTCGAATGCGCTGTCGCGGTTGACGGAAGAAGATCCGTGCTTTCGCATGGAACATCACAAGGAACTCAACGAAACCGTCGTACGCGGCCTGTCGGATCTGCACCTGAAGATCATGCTCGAGCGCATGAAGGATCGATACGGCGTGGAAGTCGTAACGCATCCTCCGCGCATTGCCTATCGCGAAACCATCGCCGGTTCCGCGCAAGGCCATCACCGGCACAAGAAACAAACCGGCGGCGCGGGACAATTCGGCGAAGTGTTTTTGCGTGTCGATCCGCTGGAGCGCGGCGCGGGGTTTCAATTCGTGGATGCGGTGAAAGGCGGCGTGATTCCGGGCCAATTCCTGCCCGCAATCGAGAAAGGCGTGCGACAGGCGATGGAAACCGGCGCGATTGCCGGTTTTCCGATGCAGGATTTGCGCGTGACCGTGTACGACGGCAAGTACCATCCCGTCGATTCGAAGGAAGTCGCCTTCGTCAGCGCCGGCAAGAAAGCATTTCTGGATGCGGTGAACAAGGCGCGTCCCGTTGTGCTCGAGCCCATTGTGGATGTCGAAGTCTCGATTCCCGAGCTGAACGTGGGCGATGTCACCGGTGGACTTGCAGGCAAACGCGCGCGCATCATGGGCACCGACGCCAAACACGGTGGCGAGATCGTCATCAAGGCGCAAGCGCCGCTCGCCGAACTCACTGACTATCCCACCGAACTCAAGGCCATGACGGGCGGACGAGGTCGCTACAGTGTGGATTTGAGCCATTACGAACCGGTACCGCCGCCCGTCCAGCGGCAACTCAGCGAAGCATGGAAGCCCAAACTGGACGAGGACTGACCTCACCGCCCGCATTCCCGTGACACCCACCGGCCGGGCGACATTGCGGTCTCCCGGCCACGTCTCCATGTCGTAGAAGACAGTGTCTGACAGCACAGCCCCATTGACCTCTTGGCGCGAGCCATCTGGACCTTGAGAACATAAACACTTTCACTTCGGAGGGCCGTATGAATCGTGCCTTCGTCAAAGATTATGAAGGCGATGCCGATGACGCATTGCCCGAAATGCCGCTGAGCGACAATCCCAATTACGTCACGCCGCACGGCGCCGCCCTGTTGCGCGCGCGTTTGGCTACCGCGCAAGCGCGTCGCGATGCCTTGAAAGCTGCGGAGGACGACACGCTTGCGCAGGAACGCGAGCTGTCGTCACTGGAGCGCGAACTGCGCTGGCTCAGCGCGCGCGTTGCCAACGCCATTGAGGTGGACCTTTCCAAACAGCCGCGCGAGCGCGTGGCGTTTGGCGCCATCGTCACCGTCGATAGCGAAGACGGCGAACATCGCTGGCAAATCGTCGGCGAAGACGAAGCGGACGTGGAGCATGGTTTGGTCAGTTACGTCTCACCGCTTGCCCAAGCATTGTTGGGAGCGCGCGTTGGCGACGAGGTTCGCTGGCATCGGCCGGCGGGTGATATGACCATCGAGGTGATGAAGATTGAGTATTCCGATGTCGGAGCTTAACGCACCGGACGAATCACCCAGATCTTCTAGAGCTTGCTCTTCTACAGCCTGCTCTTCTACAGCCTGCTTTCTCGCTTCAAGCGCAGGTAGCGTTCGATAAGCGCTCCCGACAACTCAGAACACCCAACATCCATCGTCATCACACCGCGACGATTCAGGCTGTCGTGCACGCGTTCCCGGTCTGCAAGGTAGTGCATGGCCGATGCGCTGCGAATCGCCCTATCGAGCGTATGGCCGGTATCGACCGCAGCGTCCTCGACCGCCTGCTCGCGCAAGCTCGTCACGAGCACTAGATGACGCTGCGCCAGCACGGTGACGGCCATGGCCAGCTCGGTATCGTCCTCGTCGCGCACATTGGTGATGAGTACTACGAGTGCGCGACGGCGCTGACGTTCCAACAAAGCGTTGGTCGCGGCGAGATAATCGGTCGGTGACGCCGTCGCCTGCAGGTCATAGCCCGTGCCGAGCAGCATGTCCATGCCACCAGTGCCCGTTGTGGGCGGCAACCAACGCTGTGTACGCCCTGTGCACGCGAGCATGCCGACCGAGTCGCCCTCACGCATCGCGATATACGCGAGCGACAGCGACGCATTGAGCACATGATCGAAATGCGAGATGGCGCCGTCCTTGGCCAGCATGCGCCGGCCGCAATCGATCAGCAGCACGATCTGCTGATTGCGCTCCTCGCGATATTCGCGGGAGATGAAGTGACCGACACGGGCGGTCGCCTTCCAGTCGATCTTGCGCATGCTGTCGCCGACGCGATAGTCGCGCAGTTCCTGAAACTCCGTACCTTCGCCACGCCGACGCTGCAATCGCGCACCGATGTTGTGCGATGCCAATTCGACGCTCAGCCCGGCCATTTCGGCCAGCGGCGCAAAGTTCGGATAAACGCGCACGACGTTCGTAACATCCAGCGTTCGGCGCTGCGTCCACAAACGCCACGCAGAGCGGAATCGTACGTGGCAACCATCGAAGGTGGCGAGCCCGCGCATGTCGGGCATCAGCGCGTACTCGAACGCGTAGTCTTCTCGTGGCGCCAAACGCACGCGATGCGGTAAACCGCGCACCGCCCAGCCGCCCGGATGCAGATCGTGAATATCCGCGTTTCGCACACGCTTATCGGCCGAGCGCAAGCGCAGACGAACGAGCGTCTCCAATCCTAACGGTACGACTGGCGCTACATCCCGCTGCAGTTCTGGCGATGGCTGACGCGAGAGCTGCCACGCATCCATTAGCAAACCCAATGCGAGCAAGCCGCCGTAAGCCAGCCATACGTCAAGCGGAAGTTTGCCCAGACTGGTCAGCGTGCCGAGCACGACCCAGCCGAACAAGAGCCACAACAGTAGCGGACCCGGTCGCATCATTGGCGTGGCGCGGGAACCTTGTGCAACAACGCGCGAATGACGTCGTCCGGACGTTGCCGCTCGACGAGCGCTTCGGGCGCTAGCATCAATCGATGACGAAGGCCTGGCAGCGCCACTTCACGCACATCGTCGGGCGTGACGAAATCGCGTCCATCCATCGCAGCGTGTGCGCGCGCCAATCGTGCGAGCGCCAGTCCACCGCGCGGCCCTGCGCCGCTGACCACCGCGGGCCATTCGCGCGTGGCGCGAACAATACGCACGGCATAATCGGTCACGGCAGTATCCATGCGCATGCTGGCGACACCTTGTTGCATGGCGAGCAACTCCTGCTGGCCAAGCACCTGTTGCACGCGCGAGACATCCAGGTCCGCTGCAACGCGGCCTTCAAGCACGTTACTCACCATGCGCTTTTCGTCTTCCAGGGTGGGATAACCGATCAACACCTTGATGAGAAAGCGATCCAGCTGTGCTTCGGGCAACGGATAAGTACCTTCCTGCTCGATCGGATTTTGCGTCGCGACGACCATGAATGGTGCAGGTAGCGGAAAGCGCCGGCCTTCAATCGTCGCCTGCCCTTCCTGCATCGCTTCGAGCAACGCCGCCTGCGTCTTGGCGGGCGCGCGATTGATTTCGTCGGCCAGCAGCAGGTTGGCGAACACGGGACCGCGCCGTACCTGAAAGCGCTCGGCTTTCACGTCATAGATCGCGTGGCCGGTTACGTCCGTCGGCATGAGATCGGGCGTGAACTGAATGCGGCCGAATGTGCAACTCACCGATGCAGCCAGCGCCCGCACCAGCAACGTCTTGCCCAAGCCCGGCACGCCTTCGATCAACACATGTCCGGCCGCAAGCAATGACATCAGCACTTGATCGAAAATATCGACCTGGCCTATGAATGCATGCCCCACCTGTTTCCGAAGCGCGGCGACGCGCGCATGAATCGCTTCCACCGGCATGGGTACCGGCGCCGCGGCGGGCGCGAGGGTTTCTGTCGTCATAGATGGCTCCTGATACGCGCCAAAGTGGTTATGCATACGCGAAACGATGCGGCGTTCGCGGGAGAACGAAAAGCATGTTCGATGCGCGACGGTTCAAGCTTGCTGCGCTGCGCAAGCCAGTCGTAAAGCTCCGCATCTCTGAGCATGGCGCCGGCAGGATCGCGGCGACGCAGGCGCGCAATCACCGCTTGGCATGCAAGACGATGCAAGCTGCGACCACCATCGCGACGGAACAGGAACTCACCGACGGCCTGAATGTGTTCGAGCAACGCACGGCGATGTGCCGGCGGTGTCGGCATCAAGGGCCCGAAGCGTTGGCTGCGCATCGACATCCAGCCGATGGCCAATAGCAGCGACGCCAACAACGCAGGCCATCCGCGCAAAAAGACATTGACCCAGAACGACGTACCGATCAGTTCATAGAAGAAATAAAAGTGGCCTTGCCCCATGTTCGGTTCAAGCAAACGCCATGCGAACTCTTGCTCGGGATAGTTTCTGAGCTTGTCTGCGGAAATGGCGTTCAGATCGTTGATCGCGCTAACCGTGCCTTCGCCATCCGATATGCGCGCAAACGCCAGATCGCCAAAGCGATCGTGAATGACAACCTGCGCGTTGCCGAAGAATGACGGCAGCAGCTTGAATCCCACGCCGCACAACGACATGAATTGTTGCTCATAACCTTTTCCAACGGGCGCGTTCGTCCACAGCTTCGTGCAGTTGTAATTATTCTTCGATGCGGTAAGCACGTTGAGCTGTTGCATCAGGGGTACATCGTTTTCCTCATGCCCCATCGGCGAAAACACCAGATGGCCGCCATGACGCACCCAAGCCACCAGCTTTATGGCCTCGTCATATTTGATGTAGCTGACATCCTGACCGATGACGACCGTGTCGCCAGGTTTCAGCAAGGGAAGGACCTGCGACAGGTTGACGTTTCCCGTGGACGCTTGCCCCATGTCGGCAAGCGTTCGCTCCAGCGCATAGAACCGGTTGTAGGCCGCCTCTCCCGTCGGATGTCCCGACTCGGTGACCGATTCGCGCTTGAACAGCAAGAAGAAGCCACCCACGCAAATGGCGACAACGGCAAGCACGATCGCAGCAATGACGATGTTGTTGCGATTCATGACGCCACCCGCTGCACCGGCCATCCGGACAGAAGCGATGCAAATTCCGTATCGCCGGGATAGCGGCCCGCATACGCGGCGAGCTGCCACGTGCGCACGATGCTGACGAGCTGATCACGGCGCGAAGGATCCTCCAGGGCTCTTGCGTGACGCAACCAGTCCGCTTCCGTCGCATCCACCGGCACCTGGATGTGTAGCGCCGCCGCCGCGCGTTGCATGCTGCCTCGATAGAGCAGCGACAACGCTTCACGACGGTGACCGTCGCGCCAGAGCTCTCTCGCGGTGCCCGCAAGATCATCGGGCAGCGCGGCCTCTTGAACTATGTTTGTCTTTAGCGCTGAAAGCGTACGCTCAGGCCGTTCCACAACCCTACGGGATACGCGGACGCGCCGCGCGGTGAAGATGCCCAGCGCTACGATCGCCACGCCCAGCAAGGTCCACATCAGCACATTGACTAACCCGGCGGCCCAATCGCCAAACGCGAACGGTGATGAGGGTGGTGCTTCATCGGTCTTATTGGGCATCGCTCTGAGTACCCAGTGCTTCACCTCATGCTTGGTGCCGAAGCGCGGATCCAGATAGACAAAGTTCGCCTCGCGCGAGAACGACGCATCCTTGTCGTCCAGCGGTTGATGAAACGCTTCCGCGATACCCGCTTGCGCCGACGATGACGCTTTCGCAGGCCCGGACTCTGCGGCGTGTGCCGTAATGGCGAAACCACTCAGGCAAATCAAAAGCACGGTGGCCACGCCAGTATCAAGCAATCGTTGACGAAGCCGACGGAACATCAAATCGATATCCCACGCTTCCAGTTGCGTGCGCCGGTTGAGATAGAGCGCAAATCCCGACGCCACGTACAGTGGCTCGATGATGCTCATCGAGACATACGTGACGAACGACGCGACCCAGACCATCGCATGCTTGAAAGCGGGCAATTGAAATGCCTGATTCAGATTGCGCATGGAGTCAGGCAATGCTTCGCCTGGCAACAGCCATAATGTGAATGTGCAAATGCTGAGGAACATCACGAGTTCGAAGAGCAGGCATGCCCATGTCAAGCCGCTCGCTTTCCCGCCCAATGGCCGACTGAGCACTCGCCAGCGCACCGAGCGCTGCTGCGCAGATACACCTTCAAGCAATTCCATGGGTAGGCGCACCGAACGATGCGTATCCAGACGCAACCACGTCACCGCAGCGATGGTGCGTGCCCAGGGCCAATGCCATTGGCCTTTCAAGGTTTCGCGCCATGTGGGCGTCTGCTCAAACACGGCGCGCGAAAGTACATACAACGGAATACGATCGAATAGGGGACGCAGCCACCAGGGCAGGAACAAACCCAGCCATGGCATACCCGTCAGCCAGGCGATCGTCTGACAGACGATAAAGATCGGTAATGTGAACGCGAACCATGCCGACCATACCTGACGCGCATGCGCACGCAGCATCACCGCGCCCAGATCCATCGCTTCAAGCGCCGTTCGCGGACGCAGGGCAACACCGATGCGCTCAAGCTGCATGGGCGCTCCCTCTGCCACCGCACGTGAGCCACAGCGCAACAAGCAACCAGACGCCCGCTCCGCTGCCGTACTTCACGACATCCGGCAACATGGAAATCGATGACCAGTATGCTTCGATGAAAGCCGCCATCACCAGCATCGCAAACGCGCCGAGCGCCAGACGCGCACCTTTCCAAGCCGCCTCTCGCAATGCGGTTTCACGACGTAGTCGGCCAGGTGCAAGCAAGCTCAAGCCCAGTTGCAACCCTGCACCACCGGCAATCACGATCGCGGTGAGCTCAAATCCCGAATGCCCCACGACGAAACGCCAGAACGGCGCGCCGTAACCAATGGCGTTGAGATGTCCTGCTACACCACCCATGATTACACCATTGGCCGTCAGCACATAAATGGCGCCGACGCCGAGCAACAATCCCGACGCAAAGGTGCGAAACGCGATGCTGACGTTATTCATGATGTAGTAGCCGAACATCTGCAGATCCGTGCCGCTGCTGCGACCGATCTTCGGATTGGACGGGTCGTACATCTTTTCGAATTCTTTGAGCTGTCCGGCAGCGAACAGGCTATGCGCAAGGTCCGGTCGCCATTGCAGCAGCACATACGTCACGATGGCCGGGACATAAAGCAACACTGTCGCCGCCAGCATGTATCGCCAGTTTTCGCGCACGAGTCTTGGAAATTCAGCAAGCAGGAACGTGGCCGCCTTGTACCAGCGCGGCGCAGGCGGACGATAGAGCTGGCGATGTCCCATCTCCACGATCTGCTGCAGGCGCTCGGTCACTTCACGGCTGTATCCGCGTGCCTGCGCAAGCGAAAGGTGATGACACACGCGCCGGTACGACTCGGGAAAACCCACCGTTTTTTCCGAGCGCAGCGCCGCTTTCGGCTGTCGGTCGAGCTGCGCGAGCCAGAAACGCAGCGCGTCCCATTCCTCAGCGTGCAGCGCGACGAACTGCTCCTGTTTCATGGCCTTCCCAGCAATCCATTTGCGTAGGCGGTGAGTTGCTTGACCGCGGCGGTGCCTTCTCGCCCGGTGAGCGGTACAAGAATATCGGCAAGCTCTTCCTGCCGCTGCACGGTGAGCTGACCGGCGCGCTCGGCAAAATCGATCAGCGCCGCCTGTTCACCCGGATCGAGCGGCACCGGCAATATCTGCGACGGCACAACCGGAACCTTGCTGCCTGCGGGTAAAGCATCGGCATGGATGACCACTGTACCGGCCACGATGTCGCCGATACGGCGCGCAGAAGGATCGATCATCGTGCAGACGAGGCCGACACCGTACAAACCTGGCAGTGCATCGATCACGCGCAGCAGATTGCGCGTCACGGAGTGAATCAGGGTGACGGGTGTACCGTCGGCGCACACTACGCGCAACTTCATGGTGCGTTTGCCGATAGTCTGGCCGCCAAACCACACTTCGCACACCACCGAATACGCCCAGGTGATCGCGAACAGCAACAACAAGCCAAGGCCGGCGCCACCTTTGCCGAAGATGCCGAAAATGGCTGCACCGATAAAGAAAAAGGCGGCGCGCAGAAGTAAATCGATCAACCATGCCTGCGCACGGCCGAATGCACCGGCCGCACGCAAGCGCAGGTTAACGCCTTCCGGCGTTTCGATCTCGCGTACTGTGTCGAGCATCAGGCGTTGATGACGATAGTGTCCGCGATCAAATCATGCAGGCAACGTTTTTCGCCACCGAAAATCATGCATGCATCTACCAGCGCAACGAGGCCGCCAATAAACGGGACCATGGCGATCAGCGTGATGGGCAGATATCGCAAGAAGAAAACGCGTGACACCGTTACCGGGCTCCCATCGTTGCGCACCGTCTTAATGCTCAATGCACGTTTGCCAATGGTCTGGCCATTACGATTTATCAAAACGTAATTGATGATGCACAAGATCGCCAACACGACAACCGCCAATGCCAGCGTCGTTCCGGAGACATCAAATAGCGTCCTACGGTTGAGGTGCATCTGCTGCGTAACGTAGAAAGAGATGGGCACCGTACCGAAGCCAAGGACCAGGCCATCGATAAATGAAGCTCCAAAACGCTGCGCTCGAGATGCCTTGCGCGCTTCCAGATTGTTGCCATCAAACGCTTGCGTGTCTTCGACTACCGCGCCGGGCGCGGCATACGGATTGGTTTCCATTGCTTCGTTTTCCCTGTCAGTGTGCAAAGTGCTGACCCCCTTGCCAGCACTTGACTTGAGTATAGAAGCAACAAAGACGGGGCGCGCAAGAGGCCTACCCTGACCCTCTCGCCATAACTAAAGGCCGGACATGACAGGCACCGTTCCGGTGCAGATTTAGGTGGTCCCGGCTGTCAGCGCGTCGATGAGCGTGCGACTGAACGCGGGAATGTCGTCGGGCTTGCGGCTGGTAATCAGATTGCCATCCTGAACGACTTCGTGATCTTCCCAACGCGCGCCGGCGTTCTCCAGATCCTTGCGGATGGACGGCCAGGACGTGACCTTGCGGCCTTTCACTTGCTCGG
>NZ_DATHMR010000145.1:0-5490 GCF_035486915.1 Dyella sp.
TCAACAAACGCTTTTCGTCGGAAGTACTCGACGACATGACCGATGCCATTTCTAAGGGCGAGCACACGCATCTAGGCGAAGTGCGTTTTGCGATCGAATCGCGTTTGGCCGTTGCGGACGTGCTGAACGGTCTAGATGCGCGAACGCGTGCGCATCAGGTATTTGGCATGCTGCGCGTGTGGGATACCGAGCACAACTGCGGTGTACTCATCTATCTGCTGATGGCCGAACACCGTATCGAGATCGTGGCGGACCGCGGCATTGCTCATCGCGTCAAGGAAGACGAGTGGGCCGCGATGTGCAGCGCCATGCAGGAGAGTTTTGCGGCGGGGCAGTGGCGCGTTGGTGCATTGCGTGGCATATCCGACGTCAACGATCTGCTCGCCAGGCATTTTCCGAGTCACGGTAAAGCGCGGCCGGACGAGTTGCCGGATCGTCCGGTACTGCTTTAATCATTCATCGTCGGCACACTTTTCGGCCTCGGCTGCCGAGGCAACATCGCCCCTGGTGCGGCCGATTCGGGAAATCACGACCCGCAACGCGCGATCGCCTTTGCCGCGCACGCAGAAATACAGCGTCTGATTGGAATTGGCGGTGGTTCCGTCGGGATTGAATCGAATCGTTTTCTTGCTCTCGCTGCCGAAGATGCGAAGCCGTTTGAAACCCCTGCTACCAACATAGAGTGGCTCGCCATCCAGCTCGCCTTTGCCCTTGTCGCGGCCAACCAACCAGCCGTTGGTCCAGTCGCCATCGCTATTGCACGCCAGTGCATCACGGCTTGGGCACAGCACCACATGCGTCTGTCCATTCACGGCGAGACTGCGTGCGTGCTGTAAGGCTACGAGGAAATCCGTCTGTGCCGTACGTAATTCGTGACTGTCGAGCATGCGGCTGAACGCAGGTATCGCGAATGCCGTTACCACCGCCAGCACGATCAGCACGACAATTTGCTCGATCAGGCCAAGGCCAGACTCGGTTCTACGAAGGGTCAACATGCTGTTCCTTGGCCAAATTCCGCGATGCTAGGTCCCTTAAGGGCGGCTCGGCCGTCGGTCGCTGCTGACAGGTTCTGTCAGTACGCGGCATTTAAAATGCCTCAAGGCGCCCGCAGAGTAAGTCCATGACCGACCGCGACAGATTTGAACTCGTCTCCGATTACAAGCCCGCCGGCGATCAGCCTGAGGCCATTCGCAAGCTCGTGGACGGTTTCGAATCCGGTCTGGCGGCGCAGACGCTGCTGGGCGTGACGGGTTCGGGCAAGACCTTCACCATCGCCAACATGATCCAGCAGGTGCAGCGCCCGACTATCGTGCTTGCGCCGAACAAGACGCTTGCAGCGCAGCTCTACGGCGAGTTCAAGGAGTTCTTTCCGAACAACGCGGTGGAGTACTTCGTCAGCTACTACGATTACTACCAGCCGGAAGCCTATGTCGTCGCATCGGATACATACATCGAGAAAGACGCATCGATCAACGAACACATCGAACAGATGCGCCTGGCAGCCACCAAGGCGCTCCTCTCGCGCAAGGATGCATTGATTGTCGCGACCGTGTCAGCGATTTATGGCCTAGGCGATCCGGAAGACTATCTGTCTCTGCGTTTGATCCTCGCGCGTGGCGAGCATATCGATCAGCGCCAGTTGATTCGTCAGCTTACCGAATTGCAGTACACGCGCAACGAGATGGAATTGCGTCGCGGTACGTATCGCGTGCGCGGCGAGGTTATCGATGTGTTCCCGGCCGAATCGGAAACGGAAGCATTGCGCATCGAACTGTTCGACGGCGACGTCGAAAATCTCTCGCTGTTCGATCCGCTGACCGGTGAAACGATTCGCAAAGTCCCGCGTTTCACGGTTTATCCGCGTACGCATTACGCGAGCACGCGCGAGAGCGTGTTGAACGCCATCGAAACGATCAAGGTCGAGCTCAAGGAGCGCCTTGAGGTGCTCTACAAGCAAAATCGCCTCGTCGAGGCTCAACGCCTGGACCAGCGTACGCGTTTCGATGTGGAGATGATGGCCGAAGTCGGTTATTGCCAGGGCATCGAAAACTATTCGCGGCATCTGACGCGTCGCGCACCCGGCGAGCCGCCGCCGACGTTGTTCGACTATCTGCCAGCGGATGCGTTGTTGGTCGTGGACGAATCGCACGTCACCGTGCCGCAGCTTGGCGCCATGTACAAGGGCGATCGCTCGCGCAAGGAAACGCTGGTCGAATTTGGTTTTCGCTTGCCCTCGGCGATGGACAATCGTCCGCTTCGTTTCGACGAATTCGAACGTCGCGTACCGCGTACCGTCTATGTTTCGGCGACGCCCCGCAAATACGAGCTGGAAAAATCCGGCGATGCGGTGGTCGAACTGGTTGTTCGTCCCACCGGCCTGGTCGATCCTGAAGTCGAAGTGCGCCCCGTGCGCACGCAGGTGGACGATCTGCTGGGCGAGGCGAAGAAGCGCATCGCGTTGGGCGATCGCGTGCTTGTGACCACGCTCACCAAGCGTATGGCGGAAAATCTCACCGAATATCTGAGCGAACACGACATCAAAGTGCGATACCTGCATTCGGATATCGAGACGGTCGAACGCGTGGAGATCATCCGCGATCTGCGTCTGGGCGAATTCGATGTGCTGGTGGGTATCAACCTGTTGCGCGAAGGTCTGGACATGCCGGAGGTGTCGCTCGTCGCGATCCTCGATGCGGACAAGGAAGGCTTCCTGCGTTCAACCGGCTCGCTGATCCAGACCATCGGTCGCGCCGCCCGCAATATTCGCGGCCGGGCGATTCTCTACGCCGACGACATCACGCTTTCGATGAAGGCGGCGATGGATGAAACGCAGCGCCGCCGTGAAAAGCAGCGGGCTTACAATGAAGCTCATGGCATCACGCCTAAATCGGTAGTCCGCCGCATCGCCGACATCATGGAAGGCGCGCGCAGCGAGGTCCCGGGCCGTGGCAAGGGCCGGTCACGCGCCCGCGCAGCGGGGGTGGCGGAAACCGCCACCGAGTATGCCTCGATGGATGTCGAGCAGGCCGCCGCCATGATCAAGCGGCTTGAGACGCAAATGTACAAGCACGCCCAGAACCTCGAGTTCGAGGAGGCCGCGCGCCTGCGCGACCAGATCCATCAGCTGCGCGAACGGGCTTTGCGATAGGTGGCCGGTTCCCTTATACTGCACGGCTCGCGCGGCCTGCCGGGCGAGCCACGGGCGGTTAGCTCAGCGGTAGAGCACTTCCTTGACATGGAAGGGGTCACAAGTTCGATCCTTGTACCGCCCACCAATTCCCGATAAAACGGCGTGCTTTACGGCACGCCGTTTTTCTTTGCGCGATTTCGGAGCTTGGCATGGTTTATCTGTGGGTGAAAACGTTCCATCTGCTGTTCGCCATTGCGTGGATGTCGGCGGTGTTCTATCTGCCGCGGATACTGGTGAATATTGCGGAGGCCGGTGGCGACGCGGCGGTGAAGGCGCGGCTTTATCTGATGGGGCGCCGCCTCTATCGCTTTGGTCACAACCTGTTCGGGATTGCGTTCTTGCTGGGTCTCACGCTGTGGGAGGGGTGGCGCGTCTTTCCGCAGGCGTTGCCCAATGTGGTGGGTTCCATGCATTGGATCGACGCCAAGCTGACGTTTGTCGCGATCTTGCTCATTTATTTCATCTGGGCGGGGCGTTTGCTGAAGAGGAGCGAGCAGGGTGCGGCATTGCCGTCGGCGCGCGCACTGCGTTTGCTCAACGAACTGCCGGTGCTTTTGCTGCTCGGCGTGTTGTTCTTCGTACTCGCCAAGCCGTTCTGACGATTACGTCCCAAATGCTCCTCACCGTCATTCTGGCGCAGGCGGGAATCTAGTGGCGATAACGCGGCGATAAAGTCACTGGATTGACCAGCTTCGCTGTTGAAAGGCGCCTCGGCCTGCGCCGGAATGACGATGAGGGGTTGAGAAGTGAGGGGCTGGAGCGCGTTTTTACGATTTGATGCGATAGTAATCGCTATACCACTCAGCAAAACGCGCAACACCGACTTCGATGGGCGTACTCGGCGCGTAACCCACATCACGCCGCAACGCTGACACATCCGCCCACGTATCCGGCACGTCACCAGGCTGCATAGGCAGCAGCCGCTTCTCGGCCGTCCGTCCGAGGCTCTGCTCCAGCAATTGGATAAAACGCATCAGCTGCACCGGCTGATCATTGCCGATGTTGTAAACCCGATACGGCGCATTCGACGTCCCAGTGTTCGGCAACAACGGATCGTAAGCAGGATCCGGTTGCGCCACATGATCGAGCGTGCGAATCACACCTTCGACAATATCGTCGATATAAGTGAAATCGCGGCTGTGATTGCCGTAATTGAAGACGTCGATCGGCTCACCGTGCACGATGCGATCGGCAAACAAAATCGGCGACATATCCGGCCGCCCCCACGGCCCGTACACCGTAAAGAAACGCAGCCCCGTCGTCGGCAGACCATAAAGATGGCTGTACGTATGCGCCATCAGCTCGTTGGCTTTCTTCGTCGCCGCGTAGAGGCTGACGGGATGATCCACGGCATCTTCCACCGCGAAGGGCAATTTGCGATTCGCGCCGTACACCGAGCTGGATGATGCATAGACCAGATGCTCGACGTTGCCGTGGCGGCAGGCTTCGAGCACGTTGACGAAACCGACGAGATTGCTCTGTGCGTAAACCTGCGGATTCTTCAGCGAATAACGCACGCCGGCCTGTGCGGCTAGGTTCACGACGCGCTGCGGCTTGAATTCCTGAAACGCCCGATTCAGGGCCGCCGCATCGGCAAGGTCGGCGCGCAGATGCGTGTAGTTTGGATGGGATGCAAAGCGTGCCAGGCGCGCTTCTTTCAGCGACGGATCGTAATAATCGTTGTGATTATCGATGCCGTACACCTCGTCGCCGCGAGCCAGAAGCCTTTCCGTGAGAGCGGCGCCAACAAAGCCGGCGGTGCCGGTGACGAGGATGCGCATCGACATGTTCCTGAAGGTGATCGGCCTATTCTATTTCCATCGCGGTGCAGCCGTTTTGTACCTGCCGCTCAATTGACACCGGCGGTGCGCTAAACTAGCTTTCTGGCATCGACTGACAGAGACAAGGTGGCCCGCGCCCAGGCGCCGGTCGAGTGTGTGACATGGCAACTACCAGCTTCCAACATTAAGACCCGCCACGCCTTATCTCAAAAAGGGCGCATGGCGCCCTTTTCTGTTTTCAGAGTCGCAAAAAAATGATCGAAATCACGCTCCCCGACGGCAGCAAACGCCCCTTCGAACATCCCGTCACGGTCCAGGACGTGGCCGCCTCGATTGGCGCCGGCCTGGCCAAAGCCACGTTGGCCGGCAAGGTCGACGGCAAGCTGGTCGATGCCAGCTTTCCCATCGACCACAACGCCGCCCTCGAAATCGTCACCGAGAAAAGCCCGGAGGCGCTGGACATTCTTCGTCACTCCACGGCGCACTTGCTGGCGCAGGCTGTGCAGCGCCTGTATCCCG
>NZ_DATHMR010000146.1:0-15335 GCF_035486915.1 Dyella sp.
GGGGGATTCTGCGGCAGATTGTTTCACGAGCCTGCGCGACAGCTTCGGATCGTGCATGGGACTGTGCAGACACAGCAGATCAACCCCCAGCGACGGCACAAGGAACTCCAGAAGCATGGTGCGTAAGCGGTGATTGATCGATCGTATCGCCGCAGAGGGTGGTGGCGGACATCGAAGCACGCAAACAGAATCGGTTGTACCAACCGGACAGGCGCGGACGTGTCCTCTGGAAGGCGTAGACGTTTCGGAATTCGATCCAGCTCAGTGCGGTGGCCAGCGCGATATCGCCAATATCCACGCTGTTCTCGTCGGAAATATTTGCTTCCAGATAGTCGCAGGAGGCAATGATTTTTTGTAGATAGCCCTCAAGCAAGGGCGTCCATCGCATAGCTTCCGGACGCCGCTCCGTCTCCCATCTGACTGCGATGCCCGCGTCTGCCAATCCCGTGGCGATAGCCTGATTACGTAAAGCTCGAAAGCGCGCAGACGGCATGGACGGAATAAGCTTTCGGCCATCGTGCAGGCCGTCCAGGTACTCGCAGATCACGTTTGAATCGAACAACACCGTTTGGTCGTCGCAGATCAACACTGGCACCTTCCCTAGCGGATTGAGCGCAAACACCTCTTCATTGCGCTGCACGGGGCTTGTTTCGTGATGAACGACTTCGATTCGATCGGCCAGTCTGGCTTCATGTGCAAACACGAGGACCTTTCGTGCGTATGGCGAGTGCGATTGGTACAGAAGCTTCATGAAGCGGACGTCCGGAGTCGTGGCGGGTGTACGCTATGTTAGAGTCCGTTGACGCGGCTAGTCCGCGTGTTTTGGCAATATTGCGCGTCTTTTTCCCGTCTTGCAGCATGGCCACGCACAAATGCCTATGGAACTGGACAAGCTCGATCGACGACTCCTCGCCATCCTGCAGAAGGATGCGCGTCGGCCAGCAGAATTGATGGGGGCCGATGTCGGGTTGTCAGCCTCGGCCGTGCAGCGCCGCATCGTCCGAATGCGCGAAGAGGGTGTCATTACGGCCGAGGTTGCGCTGGTCGATCCCAAACAGGCTGGACGACCATTGACGATGATCGTCGACGTCGAGGTGGAGCGAGAGCGCCCCGAGTTACTGGCGAGCCTCAAACAATGGATCGCTGCCGAGCCATGCATACAAGAGGCATGGTATGTAACAGGTGCTGGCGACTATGTGTTGATCGTCGCGGCGCGCGATGTCGATGATTTCGAAGCGCTGATGCAGAGGTTCGTTGCGGATAACCCGAATGTCCGTCGTTTCCAGACCAGGGTCGCGTTGAGCACACTCAAGCGCGGCATGTTTGTGCCAATGGACCTCTCGCCTTGACTAGGTCGGTTAGCTTTACATCGTGGGCGTGAGACGCGCCCCGACGCGGATATTGACGAGCACGCGATCGACGTCCGGCAATGCTTTGGCTTGTTAGCCGGATTTGGCCAGTTCTAAATAGTTAGTGCTTTAGGGGCTGCGTGTGGCAAGTACGCGCAGATGTATAGCCGGACGCGTGTCCGCCTATGAGGCAGTATGGCCAAGGGGTGAAATCATGACCAATCGTCAGGCGAAGGCATCCACTCTGATCCTCATAGGCTTCGTGCTGATCGTGGCGACCGAGCCTCTCTCAAATGCGTTTTCAAACTCGGCGTCTTTTCTTTTGATGGCCGGGATTCACAGCCTAAGTCCGCTCGGCCTCATATTTTTAGTGATTGGCATTTATCGCGCGGCTACCAAAGGCAAGCAACCGTAAAGTGCGCGCGTTTACTTGCACTCGATATGCTCATATGCAGCCTAACAATTCGTCCAAGCCGACAAGCGACTATGGAGCGTATGCGCCTTATGTTCCGATTAAACTATTGCTGCCAGTATCGACGATGACGCGGTTGCGCCCGCTGCGCTTGGCTCGATAAAGTGCAGAATCTGCTTCTGCGCATAACTGTTGCAACTCATAACCGCAGCTGTCAGTAGACACCAGGCCAATGCTGGCGGAAAACGATACGACGCGTCCATCAACGTCAATCGGTGTTGCGTCAATGGCCTTGCGGATGCGATGGGCAATCAACGAGCCATCATCGCGTGAGCACTCCAGTAGCAAAATGCCGAACTCTTCGCCACCCAATCGACCGAACAGGTCGGCGGGGCGCAAATGTTGCTTGCAGATGGCGACCGTATGTTTGAGCACAGCGTCGCCGATAGCATGGCCATGCGTATCGTTGATTTGTTTGAAGTGATCGAGGTCAATGGATATCAGGCAGGCAACGCCATGCTTTTTCTCCAGCACAGAAAGGGTTCGATTGGCTTCACCGATAAAGTGCTGATGGTTGAAAACACCCGTAAGCCCATCAAGGCAAGAAAGTTCTTTGAAGCGAAGCTGCGAGCGCTTGAGCCGGAACAGCCAGAAGATGATCGATGCCAGGGCCAAGAGCAGTAGCGTGATGTAGAGCCGACTGGTTTCGGCCGCCTTGGTGGCCAACGCTTGTTGTAACTGCAGTATTTTGTTTTGCCTGCTTAGCCTTTCTGTTTCAAGATTTTGCGCAAGCATGTGTTGCTGAGCGACATCGTAAGCCAATGTTCTGGCGCTTACGTCGTTGAGATAACCAATGTTTTGTGCGGCGTAGTGCTCGTAGTAATTCAGCGCTGCTGCGGTATTGCCCTGCTTTTTTTCGACGTCGTAAAGCACCTGATAGGCATCTCTCAGCGTTTCGCTAACGTTGTCCGGATCGCTGGTAGCCAGCGCGCCGAGCGCCGATTTGCGTGCGTTATCGTCATCACCCAATTTCCAATAGGCCTGGGCCAACTCTACTTGGGACGCAAGCGTGTTGGTGTAATACTGATCGGCGCGAATATCCGGAGCTATCCGCTGAAGTAACGCAAGCGCTTTGTCCGGTTTATCTTCATCCAGATAGAGGCTGGCCTTCACTAGCCAGATCGTATCGATAAATATCGGTTCCCGAGCCGTTTGGCACGCATCGATCCCGCGTTGAAGTTCTGCGCTGGAGGATGTCAGCTTGTGGCTGTCATAAAGAACATTCAGAAGTCTGGTCGTGGGCTGGCATGACGTTTGTCCAGGCGGAAGCGACTGCGCAATTTCGCGAATGTAATTGGCCGCGAGATCGTACTTCCCTGCAGTTCCGAGCAGTTGCGAGACATACGACAGCACCATAAAGCGCGCCAGTTTGTCCTGCAGGCCTGGGAGATTACTCATCAGTCGGTTGGCCAACTCAAACGCTTCGACGTAGTGCTTGCTTTCTCCCAAATCACCCACGAGCACGGCAGACGCTTTCGCTACGAGAGCTGGATCGCCGGAATGACCGATGATGTCTCGCAACATGGGATCGGCGTTCGCGTAATCGTTCTGGAAGGAGGCCTGCCACGCGTCCAGGTAACGCAACTGCCAGCGCTCGCGCGCAGACATACCGGAAGCTTGCTGGTGAAGCTCCTTGAGGAGGCTCAAAAATTGCGAGTGATCGGTGGTGCGTACGCTTTCGGTTTGTTCAAGCAGCGCCGCAAAAGATAGTGGTTGTGCGACGGCAAACACGGGCCGAATAAAAACGCAAAAGGCCATGGTCGCGAACGCTGACCATGGCCAAAAGCGGTTCCGGCACCGCGGCATGCGAACGGTGCCTATTTACCGGGCGACGGTTCGCTTGGAGTCGGCTTGGGCGGCTGAGGTGGACTGTCCTCGCCATGATCGTGATCCGGACCTTCTTCCTCATGCCCTCCGGTGTGAGGATTGTGATCGACTTTCATGGGTTTATTGCCGAGTTCGGTAGATAGCAGGGAGCTATCTTCGAACTTTACGGCGGCCTTCAGGGCATCCGACGCGCCGGCCTCTTCCAATGTATGCGCAAGCTCTTCGGCCGGCGCGTGACGCAGGTTGGCGTTCTTGCCAATCGTTTCCAGCCATTCAATCGTGTCTGCCATGGGCTTCCCCTAGATTCCTTATCACGTTCAAGCATCAAGCCGATGCAGTTTAAATGCCAGTGTTATTCACGTATCGACGGGTCGATACGGCAACATGACGATGAATAACACCCCTATTGTCCGTGTGCTTTCCACGCAGGACTTCCGCCTTGGCGTAAATGTGTGAATGTCCCGCCCTTACCTTCATACGATAGCGCCCGCTTTGTCCAGTTCTTCCAGCCGCGCTCGCATGGCGAGGTTCGGCTTCAAGGGTGAGGCAGGCGGCAGCACGACCGTTTCCTCCGGCGTCAATACGACGTCGGGTAAATCTCGCAGGACAATGCGCCGGATTCGAGGCTGTTCTATCGGCAGCGTCGCCCCGCGGTAGATGATGACTTCGTGATCGAGCGGGTAGTCCTGACTAAGCACATCCACCAGCAGCTGCCGGCACGCAGGCCCGGTCCGAAAGCGCGTCAGCGACCAATCGCCAACCAGCCCGACCTGCCACAACACCAGGTAGCCGGTGTGATCGATGCGCCGCTCATAGAAAAGTAGCTGGCTGGCTTCGAAGTGCTGACAGCCGAATCGTCCGGGGTCGATGCCCACATCGGCATAAAGGCAATCTTCGGCGGAAATGCCGGGCTCCATATGTGCGTCGAAGCCCTCTGAACGAGCCGTTTCGATCGCATTGCGCGGCGACCAGGCAAAGATGCCCGGGTGGCCGTAAAACACTCCGCAGACACGCTTGCCGGTGCGCACCTCGGTCATCATCAGATCGACCCATTCCCGATAGGTTTTCATCCTTGACTTGCCTTCCGCATAGTAGGGCTGAAGGCTACGCACGTCCGGGTGCATGCGCTTCAACCACATTTCCACGATGCCATCGGAAAGCGCCGCAAATACGACGTCCGCTTGTTCGATATGGCTACGCGCCAGTGGCGTAAGGTGAGAGCCCAGGGTCATGCCCAAACCGACACAGGCCAAGCTGCCGCGCCGTGGGTCGTCTTGCCGCGATAAAGAGGTCGTATTCATCGAAGAATCGTAAGGCAATTTCCGTGCCTGGACCACGCTGAAGATTTGACTGGTGAAATAAAGGGCGCGTCTTCAAAAAGAGCATGTAAACCAATAACAAAGATAGTGGGGCCTTGTTTCAAACTATGACGCCATATCCGCTAGGCGACGAATAACGTCTACTTTCGACCCGCGGCGGACTTCGGAAAGCTATAGGAGCGCGCAAAGGCAGCGGTTATTACATTCAAGTAGCTCAAGCCGATGCAGTCGCGCATGCGATGAATCATCTTGGCTATCGCCGGTTGAATCGGTCCATGCTCAATACGAACGCAGCCAAAATTTTCCCGATAACTTGTCGAATTTCCGACTAGCCATCCGTCGCCCTAGTGAAGGCGGATCGATCAGCCCGGCTGAAGACCATTTTGGGAGACGGCAATGCCGCGATACCTAATTGCCATTAACCCCCACGACAACTATGACCCGTTCGTCGAAATCGAAGCGACGAAGCGCGAGATGCAATGGCCCAGCTGCGAGCGATTTGCTTCAAGCCCCTCCCCGCAAAGGACTGAGCGGCACGGCAGCAGCGAAGTGATGCTGCGCAGCGGCGTCCACGGGACTCCGCTGCGACAGCCCTAAAACAAACGAAAAACACGAGTAAGCAGTGGCGAAAAGCGCACGAAACACGTTGGCAACTCTGCACGAAAACACCAAATCCGAGGAGAAAACTATGCGTGAAAACAAGATTGGCGCAATCATAATCGGATGCTCTGTGCTGCTTATTGGGCTCGGCATGGCGCACCCGACGATGGCACAGGATGTCGCGACTCACTATCCGAAGATGGCCCCGATCGACCAATACTTCATGGCGGACCGGGAGGCCGAAATAGCCCTGGCGCGAAGTGCAGCGCCCGATTCCATATCTCGCGACGCCACGATCCTGGTTCTGGGACGGCATGGCTATGAGACCGCGATCAAGGGAAAAAACGGTTTCGTCTGCTTTGTGGGGCGGAGTTGGGGAGCAGCATTTGACTGGGACGAATATTGGAACCCGAAGGTGAGGGCTGCCGATTGTATGAATCCCCAGGCTGCACGTTCGATATTGCCCATCATTTATCTGCGCGCCCGGATGGTGATGGCCGGGCGGTCCAACGCGGAGATCGTGTCGGCACTCAAAGCGGCGTACGCCAATAAACAACTGCCGGAGCTTGAAGAGGGCGCCATGGATTACATGATGTCCAAACCGTCCTATCTGACCGACCAAGGCGGTCACAACATGGCGCATGTCATGTTCTACACGCGTCTGAAGGACGGTAAGGATTGGGGTTCTGGCGCAGAGGGCGCGCCCGTTATGTCCAGCCCCTATTGGTCCTTCTCTACGACAGAGCAACCCCAACTGAAAGGATTGCCGCAAATACTTGTGTTCTTAGTGGCCGTGCCAAGTTGGTCAGATGGAACGCCTGTGGACATGCATCACGACTAATACAGGCGCGATTTGGCGGCGAGAGCAGCCTTGCGCGTTCGCAACCTTCTGCAGCTCTCCCGCGGCTGCGATTGCGCAATGTCGTCATCGAACCTCGGAAAAAAAACGGTCTTTTTGCGTAAGATCGATCGGGAGATATGGATCCTCAAAGATCTGGATAGCACGGAAGTTTCGGTAGATGTTCGCCTTCGACCCAAAGCGGGCATCTACAGTGAGGATTAGACGTCCGCATCGTTACTGGTGTTGAGAGGTGCCAAGAACGCGACTCTAATACTCAAGGCGATGAAATGACGGAACGGACCGCAGCGGACATCGGCCTCGATAAACCAACGCGACGACTCTGCCAAATCAGTGCTTGATCGTGTCGATGCGAATCTTTGCTACGCGAAATCGCAGGACCTAACCCGTTTTAGACAAACTGACTTTCCTTTCAGGTAGTCATAACAAGGGGGCTCAGACACGCACAAAGTCCGATTGACTGGCGAGTTTCATCCAGACGAATTGTTATGTTGGCCATTCGCATCAATCCATGCGAATCGGAAAGCGGCGTGGCAATTTGGAAAACACGTAGTGCGTGACCTCGCAAGAATGCTTTCGACTTAAGGCATCTTCTGAGGCATTCCATGGACATTGACTTTACCGAGCAGCTTGTGTGCTCCGATTGCGGCTTCGTCTACGGCGAGATGCTGACGTTCGATGGCACACGCGACGCGGATAAAACGTGCCCAAGCTGTGGCGCCGGCGACGGCGCCATCTCGCCCCTCGAATGCATTTACCACACCGCGCACGCGTCGCTGACTCGCTTCTGATCCGGCGGCGCCTCTGCATCTCGAATCGCAACGCCGCCGTTCGATTCGGAAAAGCATTGTTCAGACGCGAAAAATCCCCTGCTTTTGGGAAAGATCGCTCGCCAATCCAAGCCCACAATGAGCCCCGAAGTCGTTCAACGAGATTTCGATCTGCACTCGACCATTGGAGAACCATCATGAGCAAGAAAAGTTTTGTAATGGGTGTCGCGCTGGCTTCCACAGCTTTGTTCGGTTGCGCCACGATGGCGCAGGACCGTCCGTTCGTGGACATCGGCTGGCACCACGGCAATCTGCACAACGCGCAGGAAAACATCGTTACCGCATTCCAGTACATCCAGCAGGCGCAACGCGACAACGACGGTCAGCTCGGCGGTCACGCCCAGCGCGCGAAGGAATTGCTGACGGAGGCCAACGAAGAATTGCGCATGGCGGCCAACGTTGCGAACGCCGAAGGACGTTGAGCAACGACGCACGGAATACCCTTCCCCCCTTTGCCGGATAGTCGACATCATTCCGATGACGTTATCCGGCTTTTTTATGCGTCATAATCTGAAAAGACGTGCATCTCAGCAGATGAACACACATAATCGACGCAGACGTTGCGCGCAATCGTTTGCGCGAGGGGCATATCCGATCGATCGCCGTCGGGAGCGCTAGTCATGCAGTTCCGGCATTTGCGTTACTTCGCGAAGATCGTCGAGGCGGGAAGCTTTTCCCGTGCCGCGGCGCTTATCCATATTGCGCAGCCTGCGCTAAGCAAACAGATCGCGGAACTGGAAGACGAATTCGGCGTGACGCTGCTCCATCGCAGCGCGCGTGGCATTACCCCGACTGTGGCCGGCGAAGTGCTCTATCAGGAAGCACTCAAGCTCATGCGCCTGGTCGACAATCTGCCGGCCATCGTGCGCTCTTCGCAGGGCGACGTGCATGGCGTGGTGTGTTTCGGCATGGCGTCGACCATGGCGCCAGCACTCACCGGAAAAATGCTGGAAATTTGCCGCAGTACGCTACCGAAAGTGACGTTGCGTTTCGTTACCGGCGACAGCCTCACGCTACGCGAGAAAGTCGCTTCGCACGCGATCGATATCGCTATCGTGTTCGAAGACGAACCCGAAGTGGGTTTCACACGCGAGGTGCTGTTCCGGCAGCGACTTTATCTCGCAAGCCCCAAAGGCGCAGCACACGCATCATCCATCTCGCTGCAAGAAATCAGCGCATTGCCGCTGGTGTTGCCGACACCCACGAATGTTTTGCGTCGATTGCTCGATCGCGTTTTTGCACAAGCGAACATCACGCTGGAACCGATTGCCGAATCGGACCTCTTCGACGTAATGATGTCCGCGGTCCAAACCGGTCTGGGCCACGCGGTCTTGCCCAAGGGTGATTTCTCCGACGTGCCGGGGCATCAGGAGATCGCCACCACCCCGATCGAACCGCCGGTTTACATGACTGCCTGCCTGGTCACCGCACAGGACGCGCCGTTAACCCAGGCTGCCCTGGCGATCGAAGCTTCGCTGCTGACGTTCATCCGCGGCCAGCTGGAGGAAACCTCCTTCAAGGGCGCCGAATGGGTGGATCCGGAGCAGCCATAGCCGGCCGTTATGGCCGCATAGCCAAACGGTATTTTCGCTTCGCACGGAAAAGTCGCACTCTACGCTGCATCGCACAACACGCGGGCCGGTCGGCCCCGGCGATTTCAGCAACCGATAGGCCGTATCCGCCAAAGCCCCGTCCAAGTCACCGCTTCGACCTATCGCATCACCCACTTATTCATTCGAACCGGCGCAGTCTTGCCGGAACGGAGAAGTCATGTCCTGTGTCACCCAACAACGCAAAAACAAGGCACTCGCCACCCAAGCCGCTTCGGCCACGCGCGATTTGTTGAACCGCGTGGCGGCCGGCCCGGACTGGCAGGAAAAGGTTATGCATCGCAGCGAGCGCCCGTTGAAGATTGCCGTCTCGCTTTGGACACACGATGCCGATAGCCATGGCGAATGCGAGTTGACCATGCCGCGCGATGCATACACCGTGAGCATCTTGCTGGACGATACGCACGTTTGCCTGGACGCCGATGCGCAACGCGTCATCGACGCATCGCTCGACGCGGGCACGTGTTATGTCAGCCGCCCCGGCGAAACGGTGCGCGTGATGTGTCCGCGTGGCTACAAGGCGCTGCACCTGCGCATTCCGACCCAGCTGCTGTGGTTCAGTGCCGAAGCGGAACGTGCTTGCGCCGCACTGGAAGGCCGCTCGATTGGCCCGGTGAAGGACGGCTTACTGTTGCAACTCGCACGCACGCTTACCGACATGGTCGACAACGGCCAAAATGCTACGTTCGCCGAACAGATCGTCGACATGCTGGTCGATTGCATCCGCCGCCTGCGTGCGGATAATGCCGCCGTCGCCCGTATATCTCGCAAGACCACATTGCCCAACTGGCGCCTGCAGCGTGTGGATAGCTACGTGAAATCGCATCTGTCCGAATCGATCACGCTGTTGGATATGGCGAACGCCGCGGGCCTATCGCCCATGCATTTCGCCGCGCAGTTTCGTGCTGCGACCAGCTATCGTCCGCATCACTACTTGCTGCTGTGCCGGCTTGAACGAGCAAAGGAACTGATGAACGACACGTCGCGCTCGATGCTGGATATCGCGCTGGAGGTGGGCTTTCAAACGCAGGCGCACTTCACTACGGTGTTCAAGCGCCTGACCGGCAAGACACCGAGTGCCTGGCGCGACGATATGCTGGAAGCGCGCCTGCGGAAAATCGCTTGATCTTGGCACTGCATGGAAGGGGGCAACGACGATGAAAGTGGCACGCTTCACCACGCTGCTCGTGAGTCTGCTGCTCATGGGACCGGCGTCTGCGCAGGTGGCCAGTTACGAATGCGGACGTGCCGCTACCGCAACCGAGCAAGCGATCTGCGCATCCCCGTCGCTGGGCCGCAAGGACGTGATGGTCGCCACGTCCTACGATCTTCTGCTGCATCTGAAACCCGCGACGGCTGGCATGGCATATCGCGAGTTCGACGATCAGCTGCGCGGCGAACAGCGGCGATTCCTTGCCGCGCGGAATGCCTGCGGCGCCAACACAAGCTGTCTCGAAAAGAGCTACGACGACCGGATCGCGGTATTACGCAAGACCTTCGATCGCAATGCCGCTGTCGTTTTCGATCGACCGGACAACCCTTAAGGTGTAAGGCTCCCGCACGAGTCGGGCGCTTGTTTTCCGTCGAATCGGTCGGCGATCCACGCTACCGCCGGCAACGCGCTGTCCGCACCTGCCCAGCCATGCTTCACGCCGGGCATCGAGATGTACTGCACTTTGCTTCCTGCTTTGCACAGCCGCTGCACGTAAGCCTGTGTGACGGCGGGAAGCACCAGGCGATCTGCATCGCCCTGCGCGACAAACACCGGAATATCCGGCGGCAGCGTACCGGGAATATTTTCCAGCAATAGCGAACGCCAGGGCTCGACGCGCGTGATGTCATCCACACGCAGGAACTGTTCGCGCAAGGGACGTTGCGATCGATTGCGCTCCAGCATGTCGATGGGCGATTCGATACATTCGTTCGACAACGCATCGACCGCGGGCATCGCGCCCGGCTTAATCACGTTGTCCAGCGGAAGATGAAACACTTGCGACCACGACCATAACGTCATCGCGGTGATGTTGCGCCCGCCGTCTGTATCGGCATCGTCGCGCAACAGGGTTTGCAGGTCGGTCGCAGGCGAAGCCACGGCTACGCCGACAAGCTGCAATTCCGGCGCATAGGTCTTCGCTAACTCACCGGCGAACAGCGCTGCCTGACCGCCCTGCGAGTGGCCCCACACGGCGTAACGATCTCCCGCCGACGCCTGCGGCAGGTTGCGCACCGCACGCACGGAGTCGAGTATTGCACGCGCTTCGCTGTTTCCCACCAGATACGGATGCGGTCCGGGCGTGCCCAGGCCGGGGTAATCGGTGGCGACGACGATGTATCCACGTCGCACCATGTCGCGCAATCCCATCATCGTCTGGAACACAAAACGCGCTTGCGATGGTGCGCAGTCCGAGACGACACCGGTGGTCGGATGTGCCCAGGCGACGATTGGCCTTCCGTCTTCCGGCGACGCTCCCGCTGGAATCACCACGACACCCGATACCAGGATCGATTGATTCGACGGATCGGTGGAACGATAAAGCACGCGATATGCCGACGCGCCCAACGGCGCGCCACGCATCGGTTCGATGCGTACGATGGAACCGGGCGTGCCTGCCGTGCTTTCCGGTGGCGCCTGATAAAACGCGGGATCCACACGCGCAGACGTCGCCGGTGCGAATGCGGCAGCACCGAGCGCAACCAGCGTGGCACTCAGCGCACCGCACAATAGCTTGCTCTTGAATCGCGACATGATCGAATCGTCCACGGATCAGGTGAAGCGCACTGTATCGAGCAGCTGCGCCAGACCCTTCCACAAAATTTGCAGGCCAATGCAGAAAAGCACGAATGCGAATAGACGCATCGCGACACGCGTGCCCACGGCGCCGAGCAGGCGTTCGATATGACCAGCGAAGCGCATGCACAGATAAATGCACAAGCCAAGGATCGCCAATGCAAGCGAAACGCCAGCGACATGTGCCACCGACAAGCCTTCGCACGGCGATTGCGTACCTAATGCGATGGCGACGGCGATCGAACCGGGCCCTACCGTAATGGGCAGTGTGATGGGATAAAACGCTTTGGTTCGCAGCGTCAGTGCACTGTGCTGGAGTGGCGCTGCGTTTGCGTTATTTTGTTCGTCGTCGGACGCATGCAGCAGCTTCCAGCCAGCCATTGCCACAATCGCGCCCCCGCCTACGCGCAGCACCGGCATCGAAATGCCAAAGAACGACAGCACGTACGCGCCGATCAATAACGACACCAGCAAAATGACGAGGCAGTTGACGGTGACACGTACCGCCATTTCCGTACGCTGCGGCGGCGTCAAATGCGGCACAAGGCCCGTCGCTATCAAGGCGGACGCGGGCGGATTGATCAGCGGCAAAAGGCTGGCAACGATGAGCAAGGTTGTTTTGGTGAAGTCGTGCAACATGATATTTCCCCTATGGTGCGCGATGTTCAGGCCCTGATCGCGATCACCAGCACCAGACAGCACGTGCCGACGATCGTCATGATCAGCCCCGCGATCGAAAGGTTGTTGGCATAGCGCGCGAAGCGAAGGCAACGCACCGACGAACGCGCACGCCACGCGAACGTCGCGAGCAACGCGGCCGCCACATAGACAAGCGCATTGACGACGAGCAGCCCGTCGATCGCGACACGCTCCGCGCTGGCCGTTGCCACGGCATGCAGCACACCGAACACCGTCAGGCAGATCGTGAGCGTTGCCGCGGGCGATACAAAGATGGGCACACCTGCGTCGAAGTGCTGGCGCGAAACAGGTTGCGATGTGTTCCAGCGATTCATGGCTGTGGCTCGCATAGTTCTGGCTTCAGGGCGTGCGTGCCTGTTCCGCATTCGGCAGCCCGATGCGAAAGCGACGCGTTGCAGGGAATGCGCCGATCCGGATTACTCACCCAGATCGGCGCGAGGACAAAGCCCTCCTTGGCACCTTGCTTTCCATGAGCAACGGGTTGCCGGATACATCCGTCATCCGATCCGACCGACGTCGGCATGGCATCTCCGGCCAAGGCCTGCGGGCGCTGTTGCCACACCCATGCAGGTCTTCATGTCGTCGTCCATAGCGCCATTATCGGCACTCGCGCCAAGCGGCTTTTTCACATACGCCGACCTTATTTCCAGATCGAACGATTGGCGTCGATCAGGCGCTGCGAAAAGCACCCGAGCGGCTTTTGCCGCGATCTTGGGGGCTTATGTCAGTTCGCCAAAGGCTCGGCCACCGGCTGGCGCGCGCCAAACGCCGCACCGGCCGATGCCGCAACGATGGATGCGATGGCCAGCCATTGCAGCGTGCCCAACCGCTCGCCCAGAAACACCATGCCGGCCAAGGCAGCGATCGCTGGCTCCAAACTCAACAGCACACTGAAAGTGCGCGCATCCAGACGAGTGAGCGCGATCATCTCCAGCGAATACGGCAGCACCGAACTCAACACCGCTACGCCCAACCCTAGAGGCAGCAACGCCATCGAGAACAGCGCGGTGCCCGCATGCGCAAATCCCACCGGTACCGCCAACAGCGCACCGATGGCAATGCCCAACGTGACGGCGTCCGCTCCAAACGCCAAGCCTGCTTTCTGCCCGAACAGGATATACAACGCCCAGCCCACGCCGGCGGCGAGGGCGTAAAGCACGCCGATGGGATCGAGTGCGTGCGCATGCCCGTGCAACGGTAACAACAGGAACAGCCCAATCACCGCCAACGCAATCCACGCGAAATCCAACAACTGACGCGAGGCAAACAGCGCGATGGCGAGCGGCCCCGTGAATTCAAGCGCCACCGCAATGCCCAGCGGTATCGTGCGCAGCGCCATATAAAACACCATATTCATCGCGCCCATGGACAAGCCGTAGCCCCACAGCGCACGCCAGTTCGCGCTACGACGCGCGGTGCGCCAAGGCCGCCGCACCGCCAGCATCATCAGCGCGCCCAGTCCCAATCGAAACGCGGTTGCTCCCTGCGCTCCGACTTGCGAGAACAGATGTTTGGCCACCGCCGCGCCGCATTGATACGACGCCATCGCGATCGCCAGCGCGCCGATAGCGAGAAGCACGGGAGTCAATGAGGACCGCGAAGGCATGGCGAAACCAGGCGCTAAGAAGAGATGTCCTATCATGCCCTTGTGCCACTGCAAAAGCGCATCGGCCTCGCGACACTGCTGACGTCATGTGACAGCAGGTTCTCTATTCCCAGCAATCATTGCGAGACGCTTGAAGCGTCGTTCGATGCCTTGATGAAATCGACAAATGCACGCAGCGGTGCGGGCATGAGGCGTCGACTTGGGAAATAGAGAAAGGGACCGCTGAAGCGCCGCCACCATGACTCCAGAACAGGCTCCAGTTTGCCGCTATCGAAATACGGGCGCAGCCAGTCCTCAAACAAACAGATGACGCCCGTGCCGGCGACTGCTGCCTCGACACCAAGATCCGTTGCCGCGCCGATCTGCACGACCAACGGTCCCGATGGCTCCAGCTTCACGAGTTCACCGTTATGCTCGAACTCCCACGCGTTGATCATCCCACTGCTGAAGCGGCCCCGTATGCATGCGTGCGATAGCAATTCGCGCGGATGCTCGGGTCGGCCGTGGCGGTCGAGATACACAGACGAAGCAGCTGCCGCGAAGCGTTGCTCACGCGGACCAATCGGAACCGCGATCATGTCTTGCTCCAACCGCTCGTCATAACGAATGCCCGCGTCGCAGCCCGATGCGAAGACATCGACGAAGCTGTCTTCGGCAATGATTTCCACCTGCACATCGGGATACGCTGCGAGGAAATCGGGAAGGATCGCCGGCAACACCAACCGCGCGGCGCTTACCGGTACATTGAGCCGCAAGGTGCCAATCGGTGTATCGCGTGCGCTGTTGACGACGTCGAGCGCCGATTGCATTTCTTCCAACGCAGGACCGAGGCGATCGAGCAGTCGCTTGCCTGCCTCGGTCGGCGCCACGCTTCGCGTGGTGCGATTGAGCAACCTCACGCCCAGTTGTGTCTCCAGCCGGCGAACCGCCTCGCTCAAACCGGATGGGCTCATCTCGCCTGCCCGTGCCGCATCCCGAAAGCCGCCGGCGCGGGCCACTGCGATAAAGGCATTAAGGTCGCTGAGATCGACGTTCATTGTTCGCTATTCCGCACGGCCCGTGCGGATTGTGCGCTCTTATCGTGCGGCCCCACAACGCTTACGCTCTACGCTATCCATTGAGGAGAACGACGATGCCCCTTCCCCATCATTCCAACGCATTTACTCTCGGCAGCCGCACAGTAAAGCAGCTCGGCTACGGCGCCATGCAGCTCGCGGGACCGGGTGTGTTCGGACCACCCAAGGATCACACCACCGCGTTGACGGTTCTACGCGCGGCCATCGCAGCCGGCGTGAACCATATTGACACCAGCGATTTCTATGGCCCGCACGTCACCAACCAGGTGATCCGCGAAGCACTACATCCGTATCCCAAGG
>NZ_DATHMR010000147.1:0-13720 GCF_035486915.1 Dyella sp.
CCTGCAGGCTGGAAAAATGGCTCAGGATGTCCAAACAGCGTGCTTTGGGACATCCGTGAAAAAGATGTGATCAATCCGTGACGCATCGGCAGCCGAAGACGCCGATGTGCATTCATGACGCGTAGCATTGAGAGACTCTGCCTCGCGCGAAGAGAGTTCAAATCTTTTTTTTCAATGGAGTTGATAGTCAGCGTCGATAGCTATCCAACGAGTCTACATTCCTTTCTTATTGCGCAACGCAATAAAGGTGCGGACGTCGGACGGCTTGATGCTTCGTCTAACGCAAAACGGCTTGCATCGCCGACGAACATCGTGATGACGTGCTTAAAAAACGCCATGCGAGTCAGGCGCAAAATGGCGCGCAAGGGAGCAGCGACGTACATCTCCTGCACGTTTGTTGCAGAACGATGTCCACCATCGATATCAAAGTGGGTCTAAAATTTTTAGGACTCGCCTGATTCCATGAAGGAGTGACTCATGCAACGCGACTTCACTCGGACGGACGCCAAGGCTCAGGCGTGTTCTTACATCCTGCTCAGTCTGCTGCAGCGAATGGATCGGCAAGAGCCCGGTCTCATCGACGATCTTCTTGCCGGCGCGACCGGAGATTTTGAGGCATCGCAATCGCAAGGCGATTTGCCTCATCCCGTTCCAATGATCTTCCAGGAAGCCATCGCGCTTTTGACGCGTGCAAATGCTTATAAGCAAAACCCGCAGGATCGTTCCAGCGGCCAGGAAGGTGCTTTTTGCGGCGACTAACTCTCGCGCGACAACAGACGTTGGACACGTTGATCGACGCCATCGCCAATGTGCTCGTCGACGTTGCGCCACCAGCGCTCACCCGCGTGCGGTGCCGACAGATCCAAACGCTCGCCCATACGCGGCGTCGCGAGAGGAATATTGCGTTCAACGGCTAACGAGGCGACACGTTCGAACGGCTCCTGCCAGCGATGCATGGCCAGATCGAAGGTGCCGTTGTGCACCGGCATCAGCCAGCGGCCGCGCAGATCGATATGCGCCTGCACGGTCTGTTCCGGCTGCATATGCACGTAAGGCCAGTGCGCGTCGTACGCGCCGGTTTCCATCAGCGTGACATCGAACGGCCCAAGGCGTTCGCCGATGGTTTTGAAACCGTCGAAGTAGCCGGTGTCGCCACTGAAGAACACGCGCAGTTCGTCGTCGAAGATCGCCCACGACGCCCATAGCGTGCTGTTACCGTCGAACGGCGTGCGCCCGGAAAAATGCTGCGCCGGTGCGGCAGTCATGCGCAAACCGTCGATCTCGATGCTTTCCCACCAGTCGAGCTGGTGCACTTTCGTCGCATCCACGCCCCATTCGATCAGGCGGTCACCGACGCCGAGCGGCGTCAGAAAGACGCCGGTGGTGGCGGCTAGCTGCTGAATGCTGCTGCGGTCGAGATGATCGTAGTGATCGTGCGAAAGAATGACGCCGCGGATCGGCGGCAATTCATGCAAAGCGATCGGTGGCTGATGAAAGCGTTTGGGTCCCATCCATTGGAACGGCGACGCGCGCTCGGCAAAGACCGGATCGGTCAGCCAATACGCACCGCGCAATTTGATCAGCATGGTGGAGTGGCCAAGCCGATACAGACTGCGATCCGGAGCCGCCTCCAGCTGCGCACGTGTGAGCGCCTGGACCGGCAGCGGACTGTTCGGTTGCGTACCGGCCGGCTTGTTGAAGAGCACGTTCCAGAGGATGCCCAGCGTTTTACCTGCCGGCTGCGATGGCCGCGGCGCCGGGTTATGGAAATGGTTGTCACGACGCTGCGGAGACGCTTCGTACTTGTCGGTCTGGGGGCGACGTGGTTTGGCGATGCGCGAAAACATGGTGGATTCCTGAAGTCAGGCCGGGGCGCCGAATAGGTACACTGTACAGTGTAGTTTAGGAGCTGAAAAAAGTAAACTAGGCAGTGTAAAATGGGACTATGCCTAGCCCTTCCACCCCCTCCCAGCGCCTTACCGACCGCAAACGTCAGGCAATCATCGAGGCCGCCATAGACGAATTCCGCGTCGCGGGTTACGAAACCACCAGCATGGATCGCATCGCCGCGCGTGCCGAGGTATCCAAGCGCACGGTCTACAACCACTTCCCCAGCAAGGAAGTCTTGTTCGCAGAGATCCTGCACTACTTGTGGGAGGCGATTGCCGGAGGCGAAGAACTGGCCTATCGCACCGATCGCCCACTGCGCGATCAATTGCTGGAGCTGATCGCGCAGAAATTTCGCCTGCTCAATGACGAGGCATTCGTATCGCTGGCTCGTGTCGCCATCGCCGCGGGCATTCATTCGCCCGAACGCGCGCTCGACATGGTGGCGCGGATGAGCGAACGCGAAGAAGGCCTGACCGTGTGGATACGCGCCGCTGCCGCAGCTGGCCGCTTGAAAACGAACGATCCGGTCTTTGCCTCACATCAATTGCAGGGACTGATCAAGAGTTTTGCGTTCTGGCCGCAGATCACGCTGGCGCAACCGCCGTTGGACATCGCTACGCAAAAGCAAGTGGCTGAGTCGGCGGTGGATATGTTTTTGGCTTACTACGCTGTCTAAGCTAACTACTCAACCATCGAAGACATTTCGTTTGGGTGTGGCATTGTTCGCTTTCGACCCAAAGCAGACCTTTACCGAATATGTGAAGGCACGTCGAGGAGACGGCATGGAACTCAGGTCAGCGGTTTGGGATCGCGTTATGGAATTCGCATCCTTACTCGCGAGCGAAGACAAGCCGGAAAGGTACTGGGCAAACTACAACGCCCTTAAAGAATATTGCGAAGCCCAGAGTTTTGACGGCTATGACCATCCTTTTCTTTGGGAAAGTCTCGCCGACTTCACGATTGATGATAGCGCCGCCATACCCTTGTATCTTCGAGCGCTAAGTAAGGCGGCGGGAGATGAGGCCCGAGCTTTTCGGGTATCAATCCGATTCGCGCTGGCTGAGCGTCACAGGAACATAGGCGATAGCGAGTTGGCTCGTGAATACGCCATTGCAGCGGACGAAGAAGCTAAGGGCATTGACGACCTGGAGCTTAGGCGGCGAATCAGCAAATTCCTGCTCTGCCGAGAATGAAAACATCCGCTTGCGACTTAGAGCGAACATTTTTTATGTGTCGTACTGGAAATGTCTCAGAGTGTGTTCCATCTAGAAACACACTCTAGACCCGGTTTTCGCCAGCTTTACAAACAGCATGCATAACAAGTGCATGCATGCCGAATGATCAACGGCTTAGCCATTGTGCGGCAGCGTCTTTTGCGAAGTTGCGATACGAACGAGGCGCATGGCCAAGCAGATGTGTGAGTCGTGCGATGTCTTCGGATGTCGCAGCAGCACCGTCGTTTTGATAGCGGTCGAGCATCAAGCGAAGATCAAGTGCATGCCACGCAGGCATCATGGTCTTCATGCGCTTTTCGAGAGCAGCTGTGTCATTGCCTGCATAACGAATCTGTCGCGCGAGTGCATCGCTCCAGATGTTGGCGACATCGGCGCCTGACAAAACGTCCGGTCCGACCAACGCGTACGTTTCGCGAGGAAGCGGTGCCGGTGCGCGTTCGCGGCGCAACAGTTCCAATGCGGCGGCTTCACCGATGTCGCGGATGTCGACCATGGAAATGCCTTTGTCGCCAACCGGCATGCCATATATGCCGGCGTTCAACAGCGGATCTTTCTGGCGCAGATCGTTCTGGATGAAGTAGGCCGGACGCAGCACGGTGGCGGGCAAGTCCAGCGCTTCGATCATGCGTTCCACGGTGTTCTTACTCGCAAAGTGCGGCACGTCAGCGTAAGTGTCGCCGTTGTAGACGGAAAGGTAGACGATGCCTTTCACACCGACCTCGCTGGCGACCGTCAGCGCCTGCATGGCCTGGGTCAACTCGTCGGCGACATTGGGCACGAGCAGGAAAAGCGTGCTGACGCCTTCGAGTGCCGCGCGAAAGGAATCGACGTCGGCGAGATCGCCCGCCACGGCGATGACGCCCGCGGGAAACTGCGCCTTGTTCGGCGAACGGGTCAGGCCGCGCACCTCGACGCCCGAACCAATCAGTTGATTCAAAACCTGGGAACCTATCGTTCCGGTGCTACCGGTGACCAAGATGCTCATGATGAAAATCCTCGTTGTGTGACCGTTGAAGGACGACGTGGACACACAGTAGGTGGTTTCATTTTTGGCGAGAAGACGCCAATAATTGGACACCTCGTCTCATATTCGGAACACCACCATGGACTTGCAGGCCCTCACCGATTTCGCACTGGTGGCCACTCACGGTGGCTTTGGGCGCGCCAGCCGCATTTCCGGCCGATCCAAAGCCACGCTGTCGCGGCGCGTGTCGGAGCTGGAGCAAAACCTCGGCGTGCGTTTGATTGAACGCGGCTCGCAGAGCCTTCGCCTGACCGATGAAGGCCGAGCACTGCACGAACGAACGCATGGACCGCTGTCGGAGATTGCCGAAGCGGAAGAAGCGGTGACGCTCGGTGCATCGACGCCGCGGGGACGGCTACGCGTGAGTGCGCCACTCGTGCTCGCGCATGTTGCACTGGGTCGAGTGAGCGCGCGTTTTGCCTTGGCGTATCCGGACGTGCAACTTGAAGTTGTCGCCGAAGATCGCAAGGTAGATCCGGTGGAGGATGGTTTCGATCTCGTCATACGCGTCGATCCATCGCGTGACGAACGACTTGTCGGCCGACGCATCCTCGATGATCAACGCCTGCTTGTCGCGCATCCGGATATGGCTATGCCGCTACTTTCCGACAGCAACGAAGAAACGCCTTCGGTCAAAGCCGTGCTTATATCGAGAACGCCGCCCGACCTTGTTTGGCAATTTCATACCAGCACGGGCGATGAAAGGCATATCAAGCCTGAGCCTGTATTACGGCTTTCATCGTTGATGATGGTTCGCGATGCCGTGCTGGCTGGTGCAGGCGCCGCGCTATTGCCGAAACTGCTGGTCGAAGAAGACATCACGCGTGGACGTTTAGCGCATTGGGGAACCGATACACATCCACCGGTGGAAATTTGGGCGCTGCGAAATTCGCGTCGTCTGGTCGGTGCAAAAGTCAGAGCGTTCCTCGATGTGATCGAGCAGGCTTTTCCCGGGCGAACGTTCACGCCAACTAAATGACATCAACGCATCGAGGAAGGATTCATGGGCATCGAAGGCATCAGTCACGTCACTTTTCTTGTTCGCGATCTGGACAAGATGGCGATGTTTTTATGTGAGGGCCTTGGCGCGGAAGAGGTCTACGACAGCAAGCACAAGAACTTTTCTCTGTCGCGGGAAAAATTCTTTCTGCTGGGCGGTGTCTGGATAGCCGCGATGGAAGGAACCCCGCCGGTAGAACGCACCTATAGGCACCTGGCGTTCAAGGTGACGGAAACGGAGTTATCCCTGT
Source organism: Dyella sp. (assembly GCF_035486915.1). Taxonomy (GTDB): domain Bacteria; phylum Pseudomonadota; class Gammaproteobacteria; order Xanthomonadales; family Rhodanobacteraceae; genus Dyella_B. The sequence goes on from NZ_DATHMR010000147.1 coordinate 5,400, forward strand.
TCGAGCAAAGGCTCCGCAAGTTGGGCGTGGACATCCAGCCACCGCGGCCACGCGTGCCGGGGGAAGGCGCCTCGCTTTATTTCTACGATTTCGATAACCACTTATACGAATTACACACGGGCACGCTGGACGAGCGTCTTGCGCGCTATAGCCTTGACCAATAAGCCATTTCGTCATCGGGCGCGGCCTCTCGGGCCCTGCGTCTAACCCACCCCTGTTGCTATCGATACAATTTCGATATATCGTTTTATCTAACGTTTCGATATATCGGAGTTATATCAATGCACAGGCATTTCCTGTTTCACCGGTTTATGCACGGCCACCATGGCGGCCGCGGCATGGGCCGGGAAGATGAAGGCAGCTACGGCCGCGAGGCTTACGAATTCCATGGCCGGCGCGGCCGCCATGGGCATCACCAAGAGGGCGGTGATGGGTTTGGCGACTGGGACGGTCTGCAAGGCGGCGGACGCCGTGGCGGCGGACGCATGCTGGGTCACGGCGATCTGAAATTGTTGCTGCTCGCGCTGATCGAACAGCAGCCGCGCCACGGTTACGAATTGATCCGCACCATCGAAGAGATGTTCCACGGTCATTACTCGCCAAGTCCTGGCGCCATTTATCCCACGCTGACAATGCTGGAAGAAATGGGTTACGCGGCGGTGGAGAACGAGCAAGGCAATCGCAAGCTGTATGCGATCACCGACGAAGGCCGTGCGTATCTGCAAGAAAACCGCGGCGCAGTGGACGCGATGACCGAGCGCAATCGCCACAGTGCGCGTCTGATTGCAAAGCTGTCGCTGCCCTTGTCGGTACGCAAGGCGATGCACGCGCTCAAGCACGCCGTGTTGATGCGCGGCGCGGATTGGAACAAGGCTGAAGCGCAGCGTATCGCGGCGATTCTTGAACGTGCCGCCGCGGATATCGCGACGGGCCGCACGGATGAAAACTGAAACGACGGATGGTGCCCTGATCGCCTTGCAGCGCCGCTGCAAGGCACAAGGGCTCGTTCTGACACCATCGCGCCACGCCATTCTGAGCGCATTGCTCGAACAACAGGAAGCACGCGATGCCGTACCTCTATTGCAAGCGGCACAAGCGCATCATTCGCAAACCAGCATCGGCACGGTGTATCGGTTTTTGCGCGAACTGGAACAACGTGGCGTTGTCGAAGCCCACCTACAACCGCATGGACGCACGCGCTGGCATTTGCGCGAGGTTGCGTTGGCCGACGCCGCGCACGCCGCCAGCGACATCCGCAGCATGGTGGCTCAGGTACAGGCCTTTCTCAAAACGCTGGAACAGCTCGGTCTGACCCAAGACGACAACACCTCGAACATGGCGTCAGAACCATTCGGCAACAATCCCCATCGCACGCTAGCCGTGTTGCACGAAATTGCCGGACACCTCGGCTACCGCTTGTTGCCAAGTCGACGTCATCTGCTCTAACCCCACCGCTATGACTGAAAGCTCATCCATGACCCGACACGAACATCACAAGATTCGCCATTCGGTAGTGCTTCGCATGATCGAAGTACTGCGTACGACGCGTATCACCCCGCACATGCAACGCATCGTCTTCGGCGGCGCGGAACTTCACGGCTTCCTCAGCGCTGCGCCGGACGATCACGTCAAACTGTTTCTTCCCAATACGCAAGGTGAAATGGTGCTGCCGAAGATGGGCCCGAACGGTCCGGAGTTTCCCGTTGGCGTAGCACCCTCACCTGCACGCGATTACACGCCACGGAATTACGATCCTCAAAGCAACGAATTGACGATCGACTTTGTCATTCATGGCGATGGTCCTGCATCGACATGGGCGGAACGTGCAAAACCCGGCGAACACATAGCAATTGGTGGGCCGCGCGGTTCTTTCGTCACAGCGGATGATTTCGATCACTACGTGCTGATCGGCGATGAAACCGCGCTGCCTGCCATCGGTCGTCGATTGGACGAAGCGCACGCGGGCACTCGCATGACGGTGCTGGCGGAAATTCCGAAGAAAGCGGACCGCCAACCGCTGGGATCGCAGGCCGATTTTCATGTGACGTGGCTGGAGCGCGATGGCCTTGCCGCCACGGAAAGCCGCTTGCTGGAGCAGGCACTTGAGAAACTGTCTCTTCCGGCAGGCGATACCTTTTATTGGATTGCCGCCGAGTCACGTCGCGCGCGCAGCATGCGTCAGTACCTGGCGGACAAGCGCGGCGTACCAAAGGATTGGATTCGCGCAACCGGTTACTGGCAGGCCAATGGCGACGATGATGAGGACGAATGAGACGTCACCCACGCATTAAAGCAATGGCGCCGCCACGATCAGCTTATCGACCGGATAACCACGCTGACGCGCACGCTCCACTAACTCGTTGAAACGCAAACGGCTCATGGTGGCGGTGCGTGAAAGTATCCAGAGATACCGGCGGCTAGGACCGCCGATGACCGCCCATTGGTAATCCCGATCCAGATCGACCACCCAATAGTCAGCCCATACCCACGGCATCCACGCCAACCATTCCGGCACGAAACGCACTTTCAGTGCACCGGGCTCGCCCTCGACGCGGCGCGCAACGCCTTCGGCATCGTCCATTGTGCCGCTGTCAGTGCGGCAGGCGTTGTGCACGTAAATCGTGCCGTCGGGGTTCTTTGAATACGTTGCCGAAATCGTATCGACGCACTGACGCTGAAAGAACGTCGGCAGATGCGCGATCTCATGCCACTTGCCCACATAACGATTCAGATCGAATGCGGGTACGGGGCGATTGGGCAGCGTAATGCTAGCTTCCGGCACCACAGCCACGAGCTTGGTGAGAAACATCATGGGCAGCATAAAGGTGCCTCCAATGTCTTTCATGTAGCGTCGTGGTACCGATGTCGCAGTGACGTGCGTCGCACGTCACTGCGAAGTGAAGAACAAACGCCCTCGCTTGATCGTGGAGAGGGCGTTTGTTGTCGTTAAGGCGCGGGATTGGGTTTCACCCAGGTTTGGAACAATTCGTCGATACGGCGATATTCGTCGTACCAGGAATCCGGATGTTCGAATTCATGGCGTTCGAGCGGATACAGCGAGATCCAGAAGTTCTTCTTGTGCAGTTCGACGAAGCGCTGATACAGACGGATCGAATCGCTCGCCATCACGTTGTCGTCGATCAAACCGTGATTGATCAATAGCGGATCGCGCAAACTGTCCGCGTATTGGATCGGCGAACTGGTTTTATATGCTTCGGGATCGAGCTGTGGATCGTTGAGAATGTCGGCGGTATAGCCGTGGTTGTACGTCACCCAGTCGGCCGGTGGGCGTTGCGCCGCGCCCGCGGCGAATTCGCCCGGTGCACGCAGCAGCGCCATCTCGGTCATGAAACCACCGTAGCTGCCTCCATAGATACCGACACGCTTGGGATCCACACCGTGGTTCTTCACCAGCCACGCTTTGGCATCGAGCAGGTCTTCCAGTTCCGGATGGCCCATCTTGCGATAGATCGCAGTGCGCCAATCGCGGCCATAACCTTCAGACGCTCGGTAGTCGACATCGATGACGACATAGCCTTCTTGCACGAGCAGGTTATTGAACAACTGTTCGTGCTGGTAGTACGTGGTGGCTTCGCTCACATCCTGCAGATAGCCGGCACCGTGCACAAAGACCACCGCGGGGCGCGATGAGGTTGCATCGGTTTCGTTCGCCGGGCCGTAGTACTTGCCGTAGATGACACCGGCGCCGTGCGACGACGGCACTTCGACGATCTTCGGCGCAATCCACGCATGCGCAGTGAACTCGGGCTTCATGGTGTTGGTGAGTTCATGCGGCGTGCCGCCCTGTGCACTCTGCACCGACAGCTGCGGCAACACGTAGGCGGACGAGTGCAACACGGCAAGTTGACTGTCGTCGGGCGACAATACGAACTGCTCCATGCCGCCGTATTGCGTGACGCGTGTCGATGCACCGCCGTTCGACGGCACGCGATAAACATCGTAGCTATACGGCGCCGTCTGATTGGTGCGCACGTAGAACCACTTGCCATCGGTGGAAAGCTGCGGATGGCTCACTTCGAACTTGCCGCTGGTGAGCGCTTTGGCGGAACCCTCCACCGGTTTCACGTACAACTGCGAGTAACCGCTCTGTTCGCTTAGATACCACAGCGTGCGGCCGTCCTTGAGCCAACCGAAATCGTTGAAGTTCCAGTTGATCCACCCATCGTCATGCAGGCGGTTTTGCGGCACGAAAGCATGGCGATTGAAATCGATGCTGGCGATCCAGCGATCCTTGTTGTCGATGGAGCGAAGTTCCACCGCAACATTGCGGCCGTCTTCGCTCCACACGATGCCGCCGCCGGTGCCATCGTCCAGGTACATCGTTACGGGGCGCACATCCGGTGCTTTCAGCGCCTTGGCGTCGTCATCCTTGCCTGCTTTTTCCAGTGCGGCGACCGTTTCCGCGCGAATGGCTTTCAGCGGGTCGTCCTTGATGCCGGGAAGATTGTCGGTGGCAACGGTGTATTGCTTGTGCGCGACGAGGTCGAGCAACAACAACGACTGTGCTGCCGGATCGTTACGACCGACATAGGTGCGCGCGTCTTCGTTTTCGGTGTAACCCGATTCGGTGACGTAGTGAACGACTTCCGGCGCTTTGCCATCGTCGTGATGCGCAGCTTGCGTGACGATCAACAACCAGCGACCGTCGGGAGAAAGCTCCGTGTCCAGCGCCTGATTCTTGTCGCCAAGCCAGAACGGACGCGGCGCACGCGTAGCGTCTGCGGCATCGAGCGCTTGCTTGTTGGCGCTCACGGCATCTTTGTCGGCCTTGTTCTCGCGCAGCTCCTTGAAGAGATCGAGCTGCTGCTGGCCCAGTTCATCCGGCTTCTTCGCATCAGGGTCATCGGTGAACTTCAGCACGGCGGCGGGCGATGTCACACCGCTGGCCATGTCGTAGACGAACCAGTTGTTGCCTTCGCGATATTGCAGCGCGTGTCCGTCCGCCGAAAACTGCGGTGACGACTCCGGTTGCAGACTGCGCGTCACTTGCACGCGGCGACCGGTGGCGAGATCCACCAGAAACACATCGCCATGCAGAATGTAAGCGGCATGCTGATGCGCTCGGTCATACACCGACGGACCTTGCGCGGACGCCATCGCGGCCGCATCGAGCTTGGTGCTCTGCCCGCTCGCCGGGTCCACGCGATACAGATCGTGCACCGGGCTGCCGTCGCGCTTTAGGCTGTAGTAGATGCTGCGCCCGTCCACGCTCCAGTACGGGTCTTCCACCGCGTGACCCACCCAGTCGGGATTGGCCATGATGGTTTCCAGATCGAGCGATCCCGCAGCGGGCGCCGTGACCGCCGCGGCGGGCAAGACGGTAAGGGCTGCGAGGCCGGCGAGCAGCAGTCGGCGCATGGGGTGCTCCAGAGTCGAAATGACGCAGCATAGCCAAGCGCGCCCGGCTCGCAAGCGCCATCAGTCGTGGTGGCTGGGTGGCGCAGGTTGATACGACGGTCTTACGCGCCGCGAAATTCGCGCCGATAGGTGGAGGGGGTGGTATTGAACGCCACGCCGAAGTGTTGGCGCAGGGACAGTGCCGTGCCGAACCCCGCGCGTTCGGCGATGCGCTCGATCGATTGATCCGTAGTTTCCAGCATGCGCTGTGCAAGGCTTAACCGTTGCGCGAGCAGCCACTGGCCCACGGTGATACCGGTGTGCTGACGAAAGTGCCGGGTGAAAGTGCGGCGGCTCATGAGTGCACGTGTGGCCAGTGAATCGAGGCTGTGCGCTTCATCGAGATGTCGCGCAGCCCATGACAACGTTTTTGTCAGTGGAGTGTCCTTGCTGTTGGCGAACACCGGTTGCTCGATATATTGCGCCTGGCTGCCCTGACGGTGCGGCGGCACTACCAGCGTGCGCGCGATACGATTGGTGGCTTCCGCACCGAACTGGCGCCGCACGACATGCAGGCAACAATCGATGCCGGCGGCAGTGCCTGCCGATGTAACGATGTCGCCTGCATCGACATAAAGCACGTTCGGATCGAGCTGCACGTTTGGAAAGCGTTGCTTGAAGAGATCCGTCCAGCGCCAGTGGGTGGTGGCGGCCTTGCCATCGAGCAACCCTGCTTCGGCCACGATGTAGGAGCCCAGACACAGTCCGACGATGGTCGCGCCCTTGTCGTGCACACGACGCAGTGCCGATAGCAGCGGTTTCGGTGCGTTTTCATTCGGATCGCGCCACGATGGCACGATGACGATGTCTGCCTGCGTCAATTCGCGTAGACCGTATTGTGTGGAAATGCCAAAGCCGATCTGCGTGCGAAGTTCGCCAGGTTCGGCTGCGCAGACGCGCACGTCGAACAAGGCGGGAGCTCCCGCCGACTCTCCAAATACTGCGCAGGGCACCGATAGGTGGAAGGGGCGAATCTGATCGAACGCGGCGATGGCCACTTTGACGCATTTCATGGCCGGACTTCCGGGATGAGGGATTGGCCCGATTCTACCTAATTATGACAATTGGGCCACTGCCGGAACAACGACCAGGCGCGGAAGATGCACTTACCGGGAGCGCCGCTCCCTTCCTAAAGCAGGATCGCCGACATGAGCCAGAAACCGCGCCGCGCACTGATCGTTATCGACGTCCAGAACGAATACGTCACCGGCGGCCTGCAGATCGAATACCCGCCTGTGGAGGAGTCCCTACGGAACATTGGCCGTGCGATGGACGCTGCGCGCATGGCAGGCATTGCAGTGATCGTGATTCATGAGACATCGCCCGCTGATTCGCTGCTATTTGCCGAGGGCTCGGCGGGTTGGGAGCTGCATGAAGTGGTAGCCAAGCGCCCATACGATCATTATCAGCGCAAGTTGTTGCCAAGCGCTTTTACCGGTACCGATCTCGCCGAATGGCTGGCGGAGCGTGAGATCGACACTTTAACCGTGGTTGGTTACATGACGCACAACTGCGACGACACCACCGTAAAGCATGCATTTGATCGCGGTTTTCAAGTGGAATTTCTGAGCGATGCCTCCGGTAGCGTGCCGTACGCCAACCGTGCGGGTTTTGCGAGCGCGGAGGAAATCCATCGCGTGCTCAGCGTCGTACAGCAATCGCGCTTTGCGGCTGTGCTGAGCACGGATGAATGGCTCGATTGCGTTGCGCAGGGCAAGGCCGCCGAGCGTGACACGATTTACGCCTCGCACCAGCGCGCACTAGCGCAATTGGGCCATCGCCCCGCGGCATGAAACATGCGAACCGAAACGGCTGCTACGATGTCGTTTCGGTTCCCTCTGTTGATGCCCTATGAGCGTACTCCCCACTGTCGAGAAAGAAACGGGCGCCCATCCTGCGTGGAGCATTATCTGGCTGCATGGCCTGGGTGCCGATGGCAACGACTTCGCGCCGATCGTGCCGGAGCTGGCGTCGCCGCCATGGCCCGCGGTGCGTTTCGTGTTTCCGCACGCGCCTGTGCAGCCGGTGACGATCAACGGCGGCATGGCGATGCGTGCCTGGTACGACATCTACGGTTTCGATTTGATGGCACAGCAGGACGAAGCGGGTATTCGCGCATCGATCAAGCATCTGGATGCGTTGATTGCGCGCGAGCACGAGCGTGGCATTCCTTCCGAGCGCATTTTGCTGGCCGGCTTTTCGCAAGGCGGCGCGATTGCGCTGGCCGGCGGCCTTCGATATCCGGAGAAGTTGGCCGGCATCATCGCGCTTTCCACCTATCTGCCACTCGCCCCATTGCTGGCGGCCGAGCGCAGTGCAGCCAACGCCGACATTCCCATTTTCTGGGGGCACGGCACGGTCGATCCGGTGGTGATTCTGCAACGCGGTACCGATTCGCGCGCCGCGCTGGAAGCGCTGGGTTATCACGTGGCATGGCATACGTATCTGATGCCGCACGCGGTGTGCCCACAGGAAATTGCCGATCTCCGGCAGTGGATTGGCGAGCGGTTGCGCTGAAACCTGATTCGGCAGCGGGCATACTGCGCTTATGCCGCCAGCCACTGCCAAGCCGTCCGCGCCATCGCACAGCCCGTTGCCGGACTTCTGCAGCCTGCCGGTGATATCGGCGTTGCTGGTCGTCGGCGCACTGTGCGTGACGCTGGCGTGGCTCGCACCGGAAAGCACGCGCGGCTGGCGCGGTTACAGCGTCGGCATGGTGTTCGTGGAATGGCTTGGCATGGTGATGGGTGTGGCGTTGTGCAAGCTACGCCCATGGTTGCTTCGCCTGCCTGGCTTGTTGCCGTATGCCGGCGTTTGGCTGGTGATGGTGGCCATCGTGACACTCGGCAGTCTGCTTGCACTGTGGATGGATCGCATGCTGAATTGGGAGTTGATCGTCCCCG
>NZ_DATHMR010000148.1:0-5238 GCF_035486915.1 Dyella sp.
GACCAGATCCAGGATCCCAAGGATTACCTGAATACAGTGGTCTCCTACCAGAACGGCGCGCCCGTCTTCCTCAAGGATGTCGCGCGCGTCACGCAGGCGGCGCAGGATACCGAGCAAGGCGCCTGGTACAACAAGACGCCGGCGATCGTGCTGAATGTGCAGCGCCAGCCTGGTGCGAACGTGATCGCCACGGTCGACCAGATCACGAAAGAACTGCCGCAGCTCGAATCCACGCTGCCGGCGGGCATGCAGGTCAAGGTCGTTTCCGACAGTACCGGCGTGATCCGTTCATCGGTCAGCGATGCCGCGTTCGAGCTGGTACTCGCGGTGCTGCTGGTGGTGCTGGTGATCTTCGTGTTCCTGCGCAACCTGCCCGCCACCATCATCCCCAGCATCTCCGTGCCGGTGTCGTTGATCGGCACGCTGGCGATGATGTACGAGCTCAATTATTCGATCGACAATTTGTCGTTGATGGCATTGATCATCGCCACCGGTTTCGTGGTCGACGACTCGATCGTGATGATCGAGAACATCGTGCGCTACCTGGAAGAAGGCGAAACGCCGCTCAATGCCGCGTTGATCGGTGCGGGACAGATCGGCTTCACCATTGTGTCCTTGACGGTGTCGCTGATTGCCGTGTTGATCCCACTGCTCTTCATGGGCGGTGTAATCGGGCGACTCTTCAGTGAGTTCGCGGTCACCCTTGCCGTCACGATTGTGCTATCCGGCGTGGTGTCGCTGACATTGGTGCCGATGCTTTGCGCACGCATCTTGCGCGCCCAGGCAGAGCGACATCCCAGTCGTTTCGAGCGAATCAGCGAAGGTCTGTTCAATAAAACCTTGGCGGCTTATGAGCGCGGACTGCGCTTTGTGATGAGCCATCAGCTTGCCACGCTGATCACTTTCTTCGTGACGTTGATCATCACGGTGATCCTGTACATCGTGATACCCAAGGGGTTGTTCCCCGTCCAGGATGTGGGTGTCATTCAGGGCATCAGCATTGCCGACAACTCCGTGTCGTACACCACGATGGTGGATCGCCAGGCACAGATTGCCGAGGCCATCCTCAAAGATAAAGACGTTACCAATCTGACGTCCTACGTCGGCATCGATGGCACGAATACCACGTTGAACAACGGTCGCTTCTTGATCAATCTGAAAGCACGCGACGACCGCTCGGAAACGGCCGAACAAATCGCACGCCGCATCCAGGACGAAGTCGCCAACGTGCCGGGCATCAAGTTGTATCTGCAGCCCGAACAGGATCTGACACTCGATACCACTATCTCGCCCAACCAGTATCAGTTCGTATTGCGCGGCCCCAGTCAGCAGGCATTCCAACAGTATGTCCCCGCGCTGATCGACAAGATGAAGCAGATCAAGTCGATTCGCGACGTGACGAGCGACTTGAACAACGACGGTCTGAGCGTCAATGTCGAAGTAAACCGCCAGCTCGCTGCACGCTACGGCATTACGGCAGCGACGATCGACAACGCGCTCTACGATGCGTTGGGGCAACGCATTGTCTCGACGATTTTCGATCAGTCGAGCCAGTATCGCGTGATTCTGGTGGCGAAGCCGGAAAAGCTGCCGACTCTGCAGTCGCTGGGTGAGCTGTACCTGCCTAGCCAGACGAGCAGCTCCGGACAGGTACCGCTGAGTGCGATTGCGAAGATCCAAGTCACCAAGTCGCCATTAGTGATCAGCCATCTGGCTCAGTTCCCGTCGGTCACTATCTCATTCAACCTCGCTCAGGATGCGTCATTGAGCAAGGCCGTTGAGGAAGTCAATCAGGCTGAGAAACAAGTGCAGTTGCCGTCGTCGATCACGTCCTCGTTCCAGGGTGCCGCGCAGGCGTTTCAGGATTCGCTTTCGAGCGAGGTGTACCTGCTGATTGCTGCTCTAGTGGCCGTGTACATCGTGCTCGGCGTGCTATACGAGAGCTTCATCCATCCTGTGACGATTCTTTCGACGCTGCCCTCTGCGGGTATCGGCGCGCTGCTGGCGCTGATGGTCGCGGGTGCGGATCTGGACGTGATCGGCATCATCGGCATCGTCTTGCTGATCGGTATCGTGAAGAAGAACGCCATCATGATCGTGGACTTCGCGCTCGAAGCCGAACGCGACCACGGCAAGCCGCCGGAAGAGGCGATCTTCGAAGCGTCGTTGCTGCGTTTCCGCCCGATTCTGATGACCACGCTGGCCGCCATGCTTGGCGCATTGCCGATGCTGCTGGGTACCGGCACGGGTTCGGAACTCCGCCGCCCGCTGGGTCTTGCCATCATTGGCGGTCTGATGCTGAGCCAGTTGTTGACGCTGTTCACCACGCCGGTGATCTATCTCTACTTCGATCGCCTGGCACAGCGCTTCAATCGCAAGCCGTCGCAGGCAGCAGGTGAGAGCGCGCCGTGAACATTTCCGCGCTCTTCATCAATCGGCCGGTGGCGACTACCTTATTGGCGATCGCCATCCTGCTGTCGGGCTTTCTGGCGTATTTTCATTTGCCTGTGGCGCCGCTGCCAAACGTGACCTACCCCGTCATCGTAGTGCAGGCGAACATGGCGGGCGCCAGCCCTGACATCATGGCGTCGACCGTGGCGGAGCCGTTGGAAAAACGTCTCGGCGCCATCGCCGATGTCTCCGAAATGACATCGACGAGCTATGTCGGTTCAGCGCAGATCGTGATTCAGTTCGGACTAAACCGCGACATCAATGGCGCTGCACGCGACGTGCAGGCAGCCATCCAGGCCGCACGCGCCGACTTGCCGACCACACTGCGCAACAACCCCAGCTATCGCGAATACAACCCGGCCGATTCACCGATCATGGTGCTCGCGCTGACGTCGGACACGCTCACGCGAGCGCAGCTTTACGACTCGGCGGATTCGGTCATCCAGCAGCAGTTGTCGCAGGTCGATGGCGTGGGTGAAATCACGCTTGGCGGTAGCGCGTTGCCCTCCGTGCGCGCGGAGCTGGAACCCGATCGGCTCAACAGTTACGGCATTGGCCTGGAAGATGTGCGCGCCGCCATCAGCGCGGCTAATGCGGACAGCGCCAAGGGCCATATCGACCAGGATGGTCAGCGTTACGAAGTGACGTCCAATGACCAGATCAACAAGGCCGCGCCCTATCGCGACCTGGTTGTGGCCTATCGCAATAATGCTCCTGTGCTGTTGCGCGATGTCGCCGATGTGGAGGACTCCGCGGAAAACATTCGCAACATGGGCCTGTACAACGGCAAGCCTGCGGTGCTGGTGATCGTCTATCCGTTGCCGGGCGGCAACATCGTCAAGACGGTCGCGCAGATCCGCAAGGTGTTGCCGTCTATCGAGGCAACGCTGCCCAGCAATATTCACATCGGCATTGCCGTCGATCGTTCGCAATCGGTCAACGCGGCCGTAGGCGATACGGAACGCACCTTATTCATCGCCGTGCTGCTGGTGATCGGTGTGGTGTTCGTCTTCCTGCAATCGGGACGAGCGATTCTGATTCCTGCCGTCGCATTGCCGCTATCGATCGTCGGCACCTTTGGCCCGATGTATTTGATGGGCTACAGCATCGACAACCTTTCGTTGATGGCGCTAACCATTGGCACCGGTTTCGTCGTAGACGATGCAGTGGTCGTGCTGGAAAACATCGTGCGCCATGTCGAAGCCGGTATGGATGTGCGCGAAGCAGCGCTGCGCGGCAGCGGCGAAGTTTGCTTCACCGTGATCTCGATGAGCCTGTCGTTAATTGCCGTATTCCTGCCGATTCTTCTGATGCCCGGCATCATCGGCCTGCTCTTCCACGAATTTGCCGTTACGCTTTCCATCGCGATTCTGTTCTCGCTGATCATCTCGCTCACTGTCACGCCGACGATGGCGGCGTATGTACTGCGTCCCGGCGCAGGCATGCATTCGAAGGCACGCTGGGCGGTCTGGTATGAGAAGCAGTTCGAGCGCTTCAAGAATGCGTATTCGCGCTCGCTGACGAAGGTGCTCGATCACGCGCTGCTGGTCGGTCTGATGCTGATTGGATTGATCGTGCTGAACGTGTTCCTGATCAAACTGGTGCCATCCACCTTCTTCCCGGAACAGGACAACGGCATCCTGATCGGTCAGATCATTGCGGACCAGAGCATCTCGTTCCAGGCGATGGAAAAGAAACTCGCGCAACTGCAATCGATCGTACAGAAAGATCCTGCCGTCGAATCCGTAGCAGGCTTCACGGGCGGTCGCGCCCTCAATACCGCCAACGTGTTTATCGAGCTGAAACCGCTGGCACAACGCAAGCTTTCTGCCTCCCAAGTGGTGGATCGCCTGCGGCCTAAATTGAATGCGGTATCGGGCGCGAAACTCTTTCTGCAGGCAGCGCAGGATCTGCATATTGGCGGTCGAAGTTCGGCCGCCGAATACCAGTACACCCTGACCAGCGACGATCCCCAGGCGTTGTATACATGGGTGCCTAAACTGGTGACAGCACTAAACAAGTACCGCGCTCAATTGCAGGACGTGAACTCGGACTTGCAGCAGAACGGCTTGCAGACTTACGTAACCATGGATCGCGCAACGTCTGCGCGCTACGGTTTCGCCCCCAATCAGCTCGACAGCGTGTTGTACGACGCCTTCGGCCAGCGCACGGTATCGACCGTGTACAACCAGCTCAACCAGTACTTTGTCGTGATGGAAGTGGCGCCGAAGTATTGGCAGTACCCGCAGATGCTCGAACGCATACGCTTCAGCACGGCCGCTGGCAATGCGAGCGGTACACAGCAGACACAGATGCCGGGTGGAACGGTCACCGGCGTGACGGCGCACGCTGCGGTGACGAGTACGTCCACGTCTTCATCCGGCACCAATTCGCTGAACTCCAACGCTGAAGCGAACCAGCTCACCAACTCCATCTCCAACTCGAAGGGTGGCAGTTCCAGCGGTAGCGCGGACAGTACGTCGTCCGAAACCATGGTGCCGTTCCCCGCGCTGGCCATGTACACCAGCAATCACACGGCCACTCAGGTCAGCCATCAAGATGGCTTGGTGGCTGCAACGATCTCATTCAACCTGCCACCCGGCGGTTCGTTGAGCAATGCGTTGAATGCGATCGGCCAGGCGTCGCAGGAATTGGGCATGCCTGCCTCGATTCACGGCGGCACGGCGGGTGCGGCGCAGGTCTATTCGCAATCGATGTCGACGATGCCACTGCTGATTCTCGCGGCGCTGGCTGCGGTCTATATCGTGCTGGGCGTTCTCTATGAGA
>NZ_DATHMR010000149.1:0-18587 GCF_035486915.1 Dyella sp.
CAGGGTGGCCGTGGTGACGGCCTTGGCATTACGGGATGTGATCAAGAGTTAGGGCCTCGCGGCGTATCGGCTGCGCGGGATGGCGCAGCTCCAGTATATCCGCCCGACCGTAATGGGACGTCAAGTGGGCGCTTGAAAATCGGCTATTGGAGATTCATTCCGTCGTCTTTTCAGGGGTGCGAATCCAGCTCGCTGAACGCCTTGTTTCAGGTGCTTTACACCCTAGCCAGCGGACGAGTCCGCGGTCATGGCGCTGCCACCTCTGCGAGGTTGGAGCCGGGGCTCAGGCACGTGAAAGCAGACGCCCGCCCATCAGGGCATTCACCCCGATAACGATGGCGACGGCAAGCGCATGCATCAGCAAATCCGACGCGGCCGCGTCGACGTTGTGGATGATTTCCAGCAGGCACGCCGAGGCCGAAGCGCTGGCAAGGCCTACAACGACCGCCGTGAGCACAGGACGCAGCGGGCAGGCCCGCCGCAGTAGCCAGATCAGCAGACCCGACAGTGGGACCGACAAGCTGATGATGAAGATCAGGCAGTCATTGGCGCCATGCATATCTAAGACATGCATCCCGGGAATGTGAGCCCTAAGGCAACCCATACCGCTGGCGCCGATCCATAGCAGCGCGCTGGGCACGGGCAGCCATACCCACTTAGAGGAACGACCGGGCACCGCGAGCGCAAACGCCGCCAGCGACGCGGTGATCGCAGTCAGCACGGCACCTAGCGCCGCCACGCCAAGATCCGGTGCAGCGTGCCAGCGACGCAGCATGGTCTCCGCACCGTAATGGCTGAGCATCATCGCGGCGACGATCGCCACCACCGCCAGCCAGCCGACCGTACGCACCCACGGCGGCAGCAGACGCCGCACGGGCGTCAGCTCCGCGCCGAGCGCGTCGATCAAGGCATCATGGCGTGATACGTCAGACATCGGTACTAAGGTTCTCCGTGCAGTCGATCGCGCAGCGTTTTCAGCGCGCGATGCAGATTCACTTTCAATGCGCCGGTATTGCGACCGGTACGCTCGGCCGCTTCGGCCAGCGAGCGCTCTTTCAAACCAAGCTGTTCGACCGCTTCGCGCTGCCCCGGCGGCAGCGTTTTGATGGCGTCACGCAATCGCTGTGCGTCCTGATCGCGCTCGGTGTGCTTACTGGCGTCGTCGCGATCGGGGTGGCTCTCGAATGCGAAATCATCATGGACTTCGCGCCGGTCGCGACGACCACCGCTACGCAGCGCATCGATTGCGCGCCGGCTGGCGATCGCCGACAACCACGCATCGTAAGAGCGCGAAGGATCGAACGTGTGACGCACGCGATGGATCGTGAGCAGCGTTTCCTGCACCACGTCATCCACCGTGTCGACCGGCACACCCTGGCGTCTGGCGACCGCGCGAATCAACGCCACCGAATCGCTCAGCAAACGCGAATAGGCACGCTGGTCGCCCGCTTGCGCGGCGGCCATCCATGCTGCCCGCTGCCGGTCAGCCTGCTCGTTGGCACTGATGCTTTCGGTGGACACAGCCTGATCAATACCCCGAACCCGGTCCGGGAGTCCGCGTAGTAGTACCCACGGGCCCCGAAAGGTCAAGGTATTGATGGCCAGGGTTTGCGGCATGGTCGATCCGTCGTGGTTCTTCAGGATTTATTTCGTTTCGCAAGGGGCCACGGTTACCTTGCGCAGCACGACAACGCACACTGGGCGTAACCGCACCAACTCTGACGACGAATAGTCATCAGGACCATCCCTCACACCGGAATCAACGAGCCGATTCATGATCCTGCTGATTCTTGCTTTCCTGGGTGGCGTGCTGACGATTCTCAGCCCGTGCATCCTGCCCGTGTTGCCGTTTGTGTTTGCGCGTGCGGATCGTCCGTTCGCGCGCAACGGCCTGCCCATGCTGATCGGCATGGCGCTCACCTTCGCCCTGGTGGCCACGCTTGCCGCGGTGGGCGGTGGCTGGGCGGTGCGTGCCAATCAATATGGCCGTTACATCGCGCTGGCGGTGCTCGCGGTTCTTGGCGCCACCCTGCTTTCGCCGCACATCGCCGAATGGATTAGCCGTCCGTTTGTAAAACTCGGCAATCGACTTACGGCACGCTCCAATGAGCACGATGATTCGCCGTGGTCGGCCGCGGGATTGGGCGTTGCGACTGGTTTGCTTTGGGCACCCTGCGCGGGGCCCATTCTAGGACTGCTGCTGACAGGTGCTGCGCTGAAGGGTGCGAGCGTGCAAACCACGCTTCTGTTGCTCACTTATGCAGGTGGTGCAGCCGTTTCACTGGCGCTCGCTTTGTTGGTGGGCGGCCAGGTGTTTTCGATGATGAAACGCTCATTGGGCACTGGCGAATGGGTACGTCGTGCGTTGGGTGTGCTGGTGTTGTGTGGCGTGGCAGTGATCGCGCTTGGCGTGGATACAGGCTTGCTGACGCGGGTATCGCTGGCAAGCACGAGCGGCGTCGAGCAGAAGTTGATCGATGCCGTTCGCCCTGCACCGGCTCTCGCCGCACCCGCACCTAGAGCGGATGCAGCGTTACCCGTGGAAGGTGAACTCCCTTCGCTCAGTGGCGCGACTCAGTGGTTCAACAGCGCACCGCTGACGCCCGAGTCGCTGCACGGCAAAGTGGTGCTGGTCGATTTCTGGACGTATTCCTGCATCAACTGCATTCGCACGCTTCCTTACGTAAATGCGTGGGCGCAGAAATATCATGATCATGGGCTGGTGGTAATCGGCGTGCATTCTCCGGAATTCGCGTTTGAAAAAGATCCCGCGAATGTCGCCAAAGCAATCAAGGATTTTGGCATCACCTACCCTGTGGCGATGGATAGCAACTACGCCATCTGGCAAGGCTTCAACAACGAGTACTGGCCGGCGCATTACTTCATCGACGCGAAGGGACAGATTCGCGATCATCATTTCGGTGAAGGCGGTTATGCGCAAAGCGAAGATGTGATTCGCCGACTGCTGACGGATGCCGGCTACAAGGATCTGCCGGGCGGTTACGTGCAACCGGGTGCGACCGGTGCGGAAGCTGCCAGTTCGGATGACATGAGTCGCTCGCCCGAAACGTACGTGGGTTATGCACGCGGCGAGAATTTCGCGGGCGGGCAGATCGCGCATGACGATAGCTGGACTTACCGCGCACCGACTTCGTTGTCGATCAACCAATGGGCGTTCGGCGGAAGCTGGACCGTGCGCGAGCAAAGCGCGGCGCTCGACAAACCCGATGGCAGCATCGTCTATCGCTTCCGCGGTCGCGATCTGCATCTTGTGCTCGGTCCAGGCGAAGACGGCAAGCCGATACGTTTCCGCATCACGCTTGATGGCAAAGCACCCGGCACCGATCACGGCGCGGATGTCGATGCCGACGGCAACGGCACCATCACGAGTCAACGTCTTTATCAGCTTGTGCGCCAGTCACAGGGCACGGGCGATCGCGTTTTTGAAATCACTTTTCTTGATCCGGGTGTGCATGCTTATGCCTTCACGTTCGGTTGAGACACTTTTGAATCACCAGGAGGTCAGCGTGACATCCACATCGCATAACCATCAGCTGGACCGGCGCCGCTTTCTTCTTGCAGCGTTGGGCGGCGGAACGGCTCTCGCTTTGGGTGGTTTATCTGTCGTGCGTCTGCTTGGCGGCAAAGATCCTCATCCCATGGCGGCGCTCGCAGCCGCATCGGCCGCTAACACGCCGGATCTGTTGCTCGCCTGCTTTGCTGACGAGGACGGTCACCGCATGGGGCTGTGTCATGTGCGCAAGTTGATATTGACCGACGCGCAGTGGCATCAGCGTCTTTCAGATGAAGCATTCAATGTGATGCGGCGCCAGGGAACGGAAATGGCGTTCAGCGGGCAGCATGAGAAGCCCAATCACAAGGGACTTTATCGATGTCAGGGTTGCGATACCGCATTGTTCGACGCATCGACGCAATTCGATTCCGGTACGGGCTGGCCCAGTTTCTGGCAGCCCATTGCCAAGGAAAATGTCATCGAAACGACCGATAACAGTTACGGCATGGCTCGCACGGCCGTCAGTTGCGCGGGTTGCGACAGCCATCTGGGTCATGTATTCGACGACGGTCCGCAACCGACGGGCCTGCGTTATTGCATGAACTCGGTAGCTATGCGGTTTGTCGCGTACAGCTAATTTATGGTGTGGTTGGTTCGCGATACGGTGCGAGCAGCGACGGATCATCGAACAATCCGGCCGGCAGCAGATAACGCGGATCGCGCCCCGCCGCCAACAACTCGCGAATGCGTGTGGCTGAAATTTCCAGCGGCGTGACCGTCAGTTCAATCACACGGCCCGCTGGCTGTGAACGCACCACGGCGGGATCGTCCGTGCGCAGTGGCGCTACGGCGCGTTCAAGCTCAACGGAGATGAAGGTGTCGACACCGGGACGATTGATCACGCCAATGTGGGTGACGTCGAACAGATCCCGCCAGCGCTGCCAGCTGCGCAAACCCGCAAAGGCATCGGCACCCAGCAGCAACACCAGCGGACGATCGCCGAATTCCTCGCGAAACTCTTCCAGCGTGTCGATCGTATAAGAAGGGCCGCTGCGATCGAGTTCACGCGTATCCAGTGTCAAGCGGGATTGGCCACGCAATGCAGCGCGCAACATCTCAACGCGCTGCTCGGCGGTGGCAGTGGGCGCTGAGCGATGCGGTGGCACGCTGGCAGGCATGAGCCGCACTTCCGCATCGAGCAACTCGGATGCTTCCCAGGCGACGCTGAGATGACCGATGTGAATCGGATCAAACGTACCACCGAATAGTGCGAGCGGTTTCATACCAAAGCGTCCTGCCCTGCTCTCTTTTGCAACGAGGACGATTTTACTTCGCGGGTATGACGCGGTGCGATCATGCCAGTGCCTGTGCGGCCCTTGGCTCGGCCATCGCTGCAATCAGCCGCTGCGCCTCCAGCCACGCATTGCCTGCTTCGCGCCCTTTGGCAATGCGATCGATACGCGCGGCGCGAGCAAGACACTGCATCCAGTGTTCGCGCGGCGCGCGGCGCAAGGCTTTTCGGAACAGTTGTTCGCGCGCGGGCCACAGGCGTTCCGCCCGCGCCTGGGCGCTGAAGTCGTGGGCATTGGCCAGACGCAAGGCCAGCTGCAGCTGATTGACGACCCAGCCCATCAATGCGATCAGTTCTTCGCCTTCTGCATGCAAGCCATCGAGAATGCGTAGTGCACGGCCACCATCGCCACTCAGCGCTGCATCGGTGAGTTTGAAAGCGTCATAACGGGCGCTGTCCGCAACGAGATGTTCCATCTCGGCAGCATCGATCTTGCCTTGCCCATGCAGCACTGCAAGCTTGTCCACCTCTTGCGCGGCGGCGAGCAGGTTGCCTTCGACGCGTTCGGCCAGCAACGCCGCGGCTTCCGGAGTAGCGGTGAGACCGCGCGTCGCCAGCCGTGCACCGATCCACGCCTCCCATTCGTGCGGTCGCGGCGCGTTGAACACGACGACGGTGCCGGCGCTATCGACCTGTTTTGTCCAGGCGCCTTCGTGCTTGTTGCTCCACTCCACCGCAGTGATCACCAGAGACACATCGGGTGGTGGATTTGCGCAAAACTCGTTGATGGCTTTGGCGCCTTCCGTACCGGGGCGCCCTGTCGGCAAACGCAGATCGATCAACCGGCGCGTTGCAAACAAGGACATGCCTGCGCCGGCACGAGCCAGTTCATCCCAGTCGAAATGAGCACCGACATCCAACACGTCGCGCTCGGTGTAGCCGAGCTTGCGCGCCTGCGCGCGCAAGGCATCGGCTGCTTCCAGCACCAGCAATTCCTCACCCGCCAGCAGGTACACCGGGCTCAAGCTGTCTGCAGCTAGCGCCTTTTGCCACTGCGAGCTGTTGAGCGGCATGCGATCAGGGAATGGTTGTTGATGGGATAGCCTGCGGCGACGAATTCATCGTCGACGCCGCCGACGCCGGTGCCGCCGTACCCGCAGCCTTCACGGCTGCTTCCTCACCGTTCTTTCTGACCGCCTGCAGACGGAACAGAATGGCCTGAACCATATCATCGACCAGGCTGCCCTGAATGGCCTCAACCTGTGCTTGCGTGCCGATGACCTGGCTGGCGTCGTAACTGTAGGAGCGCTGCATATCGATGCTTTCGCCTGGAATGATTGTCTTGCCGGTTCCATCCTGTGCGTTGAACAAGACGTGGTAGTGGACGGCATACTCCGTCACCTGCGCAACGCCATTGACCGTTAGCGTCTGGATCGAGAAGGTCTGGATGGGAACATGCAGCTCGGCGATGCCGGTGCCGCTTTCCTTTTCAACCTTCACGTTGGAGGCGAGCAACGCACGCGCGATTTTGCGCTGCAGATCGCCGCCACCGCCGACAGTGAGATGCACGCGTTCCATACCCTTTGGCAACGCAGTGCTTCCACGCAAGTGAAAACCGCATGCCACGAGCGCAAGAACGGGCAACAGCAATAACGGTTTGAGCAAGCGATTCATGAATTTTTATCCTGCGACGATGTTGACGATCTTGCCCGGAACGACAATCACTTTGCGAACGGTTTGACCTTCGAGGAACGCAGCAACCTGCGGATGTGCGCGGGCTGCAGCTTCGGCATCGTCCTTGGACGCGTTCGCCGCCACCTCGATGGTACCGCGCAATTTGCCATTGACCTGAACGGCCAGGGTCAACGAATCGCGTACAAGGGCCGCAGTATCTACCGCCGGCCACGGCTGATCATCCACCACGGACTGCTGGTGACCCAATGCCTGCCACAAGGTATGGCTGACATGCGGGACCACCGGGTTCAGCAGCAGCACCATGGTTTGCAGCACTTCATGGCGCACGGCACGACCCTGATCGCTCTGGTCGCTGAATTTGTTTACGGCGTTGAGCAACTCCATCAACGATGCGATGGCTGTGTTGAATGCATGCCGGCGGCCGAAGTCGTCACTGACTTTCTGGATGGTCTCGTGCAGCTGGCGGCGCAATGCCTTCTGCCCCGCATCGAGTGCGGACGAATCAACTTCCGGATGGTCGGGCTGGCCAACGTGCGTTGTCACCTCGCGCCAGAAACGGCGAAGGAAACGTGCCATACCTTCCACACCCGCTTCGCTCCACTCCAGCGACTGCTCTGGCGGCGCGGCGAACATGGAGAACAGGCGCACGGTGTCCGCGCCGAACTTCTCCACCATCGTCTGCGGATCGACGCCGTTGTTTTTGGATTTGGACATCTTCTCGGTGCCGCCGATCTGCACCGGCTTGCCGTCGGCTTTGAGCACCGCGCCGACGACACGCGCTTTTTCATCGCGATGGATTTCGACATCGGCCGGATTGATCCAATCCTTCGAACCGTCCTCGTTTTCGCGATAAAACGTTTCGGCAATCACCATGCCCTGACACAGCAGATTGGTGGCCGGCTCGTCCGCCTTCACCATGCCCGCGTCGCGCATCAGCTTGTGATAGAAACGGAAATACAGCAGATGCAGGATCGCGTGTTCGATGCCGCCGATGTACTGATCGACAGGCAGCCAGTAGTTGGCGCGTTCGTCGACCTGGCCTTGCGCACCTGGGCTGGTGTAGCGCGCGTAATACCAGCTCGATTCCATGAAGGTATCGAACGTATCGGTTTCGCGCTCGGCCGGACCGCCACATTGTGGGCACGTCGTCTTGCGCCATTCGGGATCGGCCTTGATCGGCGATTGCACGCCAGAGAACGCGACGTCTTCCGGCAACACCACGGGCAGCTGATCTTCCGGCACCGGCACGGCATCGCATTTTGCACAATAGATCACCGGAATCGGGCAGCCCCAGTAACGCTGGCGGCTGACGCCCCAGTCGCGCAGACGCCAGTTCACGCGGCGCAGGCCCTTGTCCTCGGCTTCCAGTTTCTTAGCGAGAAAATCGAATGCTTCGCGATAATTCTTGCCGTCGAGTTCGCCGGAGTTGACCACGCGCATGTCGGTGCGCGCCTTGTCCGAATACCACTCTTTCCAGTGTTGCGGATCGTAGTTCGCATCGTCGCCGCTGATGGCGATGACTTGCTTGATCGGCAGATTGTATTTGTGCGCAAACTCGAAATCGCGCTCGTCGTGACCAGGTACCGCCATGACCGCGCCGGTGCCGTAACCCATCAGCACGAAGTTCGCGACCCAGATCGGTACTTGCTCACCGGTGATCGGGTGAATCGCAAACAGGCCTGTGGCCATGCCGCGTTTTTCCTGCGTTTCGAGTTCGGCTTCGGACACGCCGCCGTGCTTGAGTTCATCCAGGAACGCAGCGAGTTTCGGATTGGTTTTCGCGGCTTTCAACGCGAGCGGATGTTCGCCAGCGATCGAGACGAAGGTGACGCCCATCAGCGTGTCGGGGCGTGTGGTGAAAACCGTCAGCGGCTCGGCTTCGTTTTCGACGGCGAAGTGAATCTCCAGACCTTCGCTGCGACCGATCCAGTTGCGCTGCATGGTCTTTACCGCATCCGGCCAGCCGGGCAGCGTGTCCAGGCCATCTAGCAGTTCCTGCGCGTAGTCGGTGATTTTGAGGAACCACTGTGGAATTTCGCGCTTCTCGACCAATGCGCCGGAACGCCAGCCGCGGCCATCGATCACCTGCTCGTTCGCGAGGACGGTTTGATCGATCGGATCCCAATTCACTACCGCGTTTTTGCGATAGGCCAGGCCCTTCTTCATCAACCGCGTGAACATCTGCTGTTCCCAGCGGTAATAGTCCGGGCGGCAGGTGGCAAATTCGCGGGACCAATCGATCGCATAGCCGAGCGATTTGAGCTGCTCGCGCATGTGGTCGATGTTTTTGTACGTCCATTTGGCGGGCGCGGTGTTGTTCTTGATCGCAGCGTTTTCAGCAGGCAGACCGAATGCATCCCAGCCCATCGGCTGCAGCACGTTCTTGCCGTTCATGCGCTGATAGCGGCTGATGACGTCGGCAATGGTGTAGTTGCGCACGTGCCCCATGTGCAGCGCGCCGGATGGATAGGGCAGCATCGCGAGGCAATAGAACTTGGGCCTTGCGGGATCCTCCGTTACCTCATACGCGCGCTGCGCATTCCAATACTGCTGCGCGGCGGATTCCACCGCCTGCGGGTTGTAATCGTTCTGGGAACCCTGGTCTTGAATGTCCTGCATGATCCGGCGCCGTTATGCTTATTCGTAAGCGCAAAAAGGGCTTTCCCCGCGCGCTGCATTGAACGGACCAGACTAGCAGAAATGGGCTAATTCTTGGATCGGCGGCAATTATTCCATCATCCCGCCGGGCACCCCGGCGTGCTGCCCGCCGCCATGGCCGGTGCCACGCTGGCGATGCGGTCGGCCAGCTCCGACAGCGCACGCTGGTGGCCGGCCACGAGCCCTTCGTAACCCTGACCGGCGTCCTCGTTGATCCGGCTACGGCAGGTGATGACGCCCTCTCCCTTCAAGGGGCGGATGGTCCAGGTGGCATCGATCAGCGCATAGCTGCCGGGCGACGAATCGAACCGCTGCAGCTCCACCTTGATGCGCAGCACCGGCTTGCCATCCACCGGCAGACCCGTGGTGATGTCCTGCGCGTTAAGACGGCGAGAGATATCCACCGACAGCGCGCCACGCACCTCATCGGCCAGCGGCGCGACCCAACGCTCGCCGTTGAGCAAATCGACCGCCTGACCGCCCTGACGTACCACCAACTGGGGCACATCGTCCTGGGCGGGAATGCCCACCGGCAGCAGCTCGAACTGGAAGCTGGCCGGTGGAACGGCTGTATCAGCTTGGGCCGTATCAGGCGCCGGAATGAGCGTGTAGTAGTGCATCGGTGCCGACGAACACGCCGCCAACATCGCTGTGCCGAGCACGACCATGAGGTGTCGCATGCGAATCATGGGTTGCTCCCTTGTTGTGGCTTGGCGTTGCTGGGTGATGCTGCAGGTGCGCTGCTATCGGTGGTCGGCGACGGATCGGCGCGGCGGCCGCGTATCAATGCATCCGGATGCGCACCCAGATAATCCGTCAGCACGCGCAGCGATTGCGCCATGCGCTGCAGCTGCTGCAAGGTGCTCGTCAGGTTTTGCTGCAGCGGGGAATCGGCTGCAAGCGCGGTATTCGCCGTGCCAAAGGTCTGATTCGCACCTTTCAGGGTGTTACGCACTTCAGGCAGCACCTGACCATTGACCTGCTTGAGCGTCCTGTCGAGCTCCGCCAGCGAGTCGTTGAGATTCTTGCCAATGCTGTCGAACGGGATCTTCTGGATCTTGTCGACAATCTGCCCGATCTGCTCCTGCAGCTTGTCGAAATCGCCCGGTGCAGTCGGAATTTCCAGCGGACGCGCATTCGGGTCGTAGGCAACCTTCGGCGCCTTCGGAATGAAATCGAGCGAAATGTACAACTGACCGGTCAGCAGATTTCCGGAGCGTGCCTGCGCGCGCAGACCACGCCCAACGAGGGTGCCGATCATGTGCGATAGATCGTCGTTATCGCCCTGCGCCTTGGCGACCTGCACCAGCTTCTCGTGCGCGCGGCCCAGACGATCCGGATAGATCACCGCGCCGACATAGATCGGGAAGGTTTGCGATTTCTCGTCATAGTCCATGCGAATGGAAACGACATTACCCAGCGGGATGCCCTTGAATTCCACCGGAGCATTCACCGCCAAACCACGAAGCGACTGATCGAAGCGCATGCGGATGTAATGCGGCTCGCCATCCGGGGGAGCCATCGCATTGGTTTGCGTGTCGAACAGCGTGAAACTCGTGCCTTCCGGCGCGGACGTCGTGCTGGGATGCGGGCCCGGCGCATCAAGAAACGCCACGCCGCCGGCGAGCACCGTGGCCAGCGATTGCGTATTGAGTTTCAGACCGTCCGCGCCGATCGAAACATCGATACCGCTGGCATTCCAGAAGCGCGAATCGGTCGTAACGAATTTGTCGTAGGGATCTTTAATGAAAATCTGCAGCGAGACGGCTTTGCCATCGTCGTTGAGTTTGTAAGACGCGACGCGACCAACCTGTATACGACGGAAGTAAATGGGTGAACCGATATCCAGCGAACCCAGATCCGCCGAATGCAGCATGAAGCTTCTGCCCTTCTCGTCATGCGTGACGGACGGCGGCGTTTCCAGACCTGTGAAGTCCGATTGCGGCTGTTGGGAATTGCCGACGTCCACACCGATAAACGAACCCGACAGCAACGTGTCGATGCCCGACACGCCGCCCAGACCGATGCGCGGACGCACCACCCAGAAGCGCGAGTCCGATACCGCAATGCTCTGTGCGCTCTTTTCCAGATCCACTTTGACAAACACGTTGTGATGATCCGGACTCAAGCGGATGGTGGTCACCTTGCCGATGACCACGTCCTTGTACTTCACCACGGTCTTGCCAGGGTCCAGACCTTGCGCGTTCTGGAAGCTGATCGTGATGGTTGGCCCTTGCTGCACCCACGCGTTAATGACCAGCGACAGGCCCACGAGCGCCGCCACGATCGGCACCAACCAGATGAGCGCAGGCGTAGCGCGACGACGCCGTACTACCGGCTCCGGCAGATTGTCATGCAAACCGGGTTTGGTTTCGTCAGTCATCTTCGTCCTTGCAATCCCAGATCAAGCGCGGGTCAAAACTCATGGAAGCCAGCATGGTCAGCACCACCGTCAACCCGAAGTAAACGACGCCGGGCAACGGTTCCACCTGACTGAAAAATCCGAACTGCACCAACGCGGTCAACAGCGACACCACGAATACGTCGAGCATCGACCAGTAACCGATGAACTCTACCAGCCGAAACAACTTGGACCGCTGTGTGCGAGCCCAGTTGGTACCGCGGTGCACACTCAGCAATAGCGTAGTCATGACCAGGAATTTCATCATCGGCACCACGATACTGGCCGTGAAGACGATGACCGCCAGATCGGGCGACCCCTTCACCCATAACTCGATCACGCCACTGAGGATGGTGTTGTCGTCCACATCGCCCAGACTCACCGTGCGCATGATCGGCAGTACGTTGGCCGGAATGTACAGGAGAAAGGCTGCAACCAATAACGCCCACGTCCTGGCGCAACTATCGGGTTTGCGCCGATGCAGTTCAGCACCGCAACGCGGGCATGCGGCGTCCTCTACGCCGGCATCGCGGCAGACAAGGCCACATATGTGACAGCCGATCACACCCAGCTCATGCGCACGGGGCAACGCGCTCATGGCACCTGCTCCGGAATCTTGTCCCATAACTGACGCACATCGATACCCGAAAAGATGGTGATCAGTACCGCCAGAGCGGCATAGGCGAAAACACCGATATCGGGTTTCACATCGAAATAAAGATGCGCCTTGACGATCGACACCAACACGCCAAGCACAAACACTTCGCTCATCGTCCACGGGTTGATGTAGTGCATGATCACCATCAAGCGCCCGAAACCCGGCGCACGTCGCCCAATGCGACCGTACGCAAGCAACCAGCCCAGCGTGAGCATCTTGCACAGCGGGAAGAAGAATAGTGTCCCGGCCGCAAGAACCGCCACGACCTGCGAATGCTCCTTCCACATCATGACGATGATGCCCCACAACGTGGTGCGGATCTGCTCGCCATTGAGGCCGAGCGTAATGATGGGCCACACATTGGCCTGCACGAACACCACCATCACCGTGACGACCAGCGCGAACATCCCGTTGACGCCAATCCGCTGGTGACGTTCCAGCACCGCCTGACAGCGCAGGCAGCGAGCGACTTCGCCATATGCCAGGGGGCGACGGCGATGCACCGTGTCGCAATATTCACAAATCAGCAACGCGGGCGTTGCCACTTTCTGCGCGTGCTCGGTGCTGGAAGGCGGCAAACTCATGCAGACGATTCTCGCAAATCCGCGGCAACCGTGCGCACTCTTGATAAGCTCCCCTCTGCCCCGATTTATGTGCGGATAATCCTCAGGGAACCTATTTGTGAACGCTGCCGTCACTTCGCCTATCTTTGATGTCGACCAGGAAAACTTCGAGACGGAGGTATTGCAGGCCTCGCTCAAGACCCCGGTGCTGGTGGATTTCTGGGCAACGTGGTGCGGTCCCTGCAAGACGCTGGGCCCCATGCTGGAAAAACTGGCGGCCGAGTACAACGGCGCGTTTCGCCTCGGCAAGGTGGACGTCGACAAGAATCAGGAACTGGCCGGCGTTTTCGGCATCCGCAGCATTCCGACGGTGATGCTGGTCAAAGACGGTCAGATTGCCGACGGTTTCGCGGGTGCCTTGCCCGAAGGCCAACTGCGCGAATTTCTTTCGCGTCATGTGCAACCGCTAGAAGGCGATCTTGACGATGAGCCCCAAGACACTGCACCTGAATCGCCCGAACAAGCCATCAATCGCCTGCAGCAAGCGATCGCTGCGGATGCCGATCGCCCGGAATTGAAGCTGGATCTTGCCGTGGCGCTTGCACAGGCCGGCCACGCCTCGGCCGCCGAAGCCGAACTCAATGCGCTGCCAGCCAATCTCGCGACCGACACCCGCGCGGTTCGCTTGCGCAGTCAGCTCGATCTTGTCCGCACCCTCGAGGGCACGCCTGCGCTGGACGCGCTGCAACAACGCCTGCAAGCCAACCCTCAGGATTGGGAAGCGCACGATCTCCTTGGCGTGCGCCTTGTCCTTGGCGACGATCCCGGCGCCGGCATGGAGCATTGGCTGCTGATGCTTGAAAAGGCCCGTGACTGGAACGACGGGCAGGCAAAAAAACGCCTGTTAGCCGCATTCAACACCCTGGACGATGCCGAACTCGTTGGACGCTATCGCCGCCGCATGGCGTCGCTGTTGTTCTAAACAGCTCAAACGCGCTTCTGCGGAAAATCCTCAAAACAAAGCCCACCATACGCATGAGTATGGTAGGCTTTGCGCTTTCTTTTCCAGGAGCATGGAATGCACGCCTCCACCTTCCGCCGGTTGCTGAACCTATGGCCACCGTTTTTCTTCAACAGTATTCGCGTGGAGAGTCTGGACGAGGGTTACACCGAAGCGCGTGTCGTGTTGCGATTGCGTCCTTGGAATCGGAATTACGTGCGTACGCAGTTCGGCGGTAACTTGTTTGCGATGGCCGATCCATTCTGGATGCTGCTGATCATCCAGCATCTGGGGAAAGATCATTATGTCTGGGACAAAGCGGGCACGATCGATTTCGTCGCGCCAGGACGCGCGGATGTGTACGCGCACTTCAAGCTCGAGCCCGCGGTACTGGATGAACTACGTGCCGCGGCGGCCGACGGCGAGAAAGTACTTCGCTGGTTTGAAGTGCCGATCAAGACAGCCGACGGTGAAGTCGTCGCCATCGTTCGCAAGCAAATCTACGTGCGGCTGAAACCGAAAAATCGCTAGTTTTCCTGCGAAAGCGTGGCAGCGGAACCGGCAAGAATGCCGCCATCGATGTTGAGTTCGGTACCCGTCATATACGCCGCTTCATCGGAAGCGAGCATCACCGCCAGTGCGGCAACTTCTTCGGGCGTACCGAAACGCTGCATGGGTGTATCGCGTACACATGCGCGCATGTTCGCTTCGCGCTCCGGGCCACGGCCCAGCATCGGCTCCCACATCGGGGTAAGAATCGCGGCGGGGTGAATCGAGTTGCAGCGAATCGCAAGGCCCTGCTCCGCGCAATACAGCGCTACCGTCTTGGAGTGATTGCGCACCGCCGCCTTGGAAGACGCGTAGGCCGCAGCTGCAGGAATACCCACAAGCCCCGAGCGCGAAGAAATATTGATGATCGAACCTGTGCCCTGGTCGCGCATCGCACGTATGGCTTGTCTACAACCGAGAAACACGCCATCCAAATTGGTGCGATGAACAGCATGCCAGTCTTCAAGCGATACGTGCTCGGGATCGTGTAGACGCATACCGTCTTCGAAGCCCGTGACACCGGCATTGTTGACCAGCACATCCAGCCGGCCGTGATCGAGCAGTATCTGCACCATCACGCGTTTCCAATCCAGTTCCACGCGTACATCCAGGTGACTGTACGACGCGTTCGGACCCATGGACTGCGCGGCAGCCCGACCTTCCTTGTCGCGAATGTCGCTCAGAACCACATGTGCGCCTTCTTTTGCAAAAGCCCGCGCTATCGCTTCGCCGATACCACGCGCGGCACCGGTGACCAAGGTCACCTTATCCTCGAGACGACGCATGCGCTTCCCCTGTTCGCGCTGTGAGCAATTCATTCTCGTGGGAAGTATGCGACGCGCTCAAGCAGCAGTTGCGCTTTTTGCTCACCAGTACCGGAATTGCCGAATCACCGAAAAGGGATGGGTGACGAATAGGCCCATCGTGCGGCACCTCCACTCCCCTACAATGGACCTCCCCACTCCATCGGTATCCCCCAATGCCGCGGTTGCGCCTCAAACGCTATCTCATCACCGGCCTGCTGACCTTCCTGCCTTTATGGGTCACGTTTCTGGTCTTCAAATTCGTCTTTGGCCTGCTCGCCAACTTGGGCGCACCGCTGGTGTCCGGATTCGTTGCCGTACTCAATCTGTGGGCGCCTCAGACGGCGGCCGAGCTCGATCAAAGCTGGACTATCAACATCATGGCGTTGGTGCTTACGTTGATCGCGCTATACATCATCGGTTTTTTTGCGAACTGGGTGATCGGCCAGCGTTTGCTGCACGCGTTTGACACACTGCTGCAACGTATTCCGCTGGTACAAACCATTTATGGCGGAACGAAGAAGCTCACGACGGTGCTGCAGAACAAACCAAGCGGTCTGCAGCGTGTGGTGTTGGTGGATTTTCCGCGCAGAGGCATGAAAGTCGTCGGGTTCGTCACGCGCACGATGATGGAAGAAGGTACGGGCCGTGAAATGGCCGCCGTGTACATTCCGACCACGCCCAATCCGACGGGTGGTTACCTCGAAGTGGTGCCGCTCGATGAGTTGACGCCCACCGACTGGACCATGGATCAAGCAATGGCTTTCATCATTTCCGGTGGCGCCGTGGCACCGGATACCCTGCCGGCATCGCCCAGCGCGTCGCGGGCAGACATCAACGAGGATCGGGCCTAATCATGCGTCGTCTCTTGCCATTCATTCTGTTGGGAGCCTTTGCCATGAGCACGCATGCTGCCGGCCCAAGCAACAACGATTGGATCACGCCCGCGGAAACATCGCATTTCCGCACGACCCCCTCCTACAAAGAGACGCTGGCCTATCTGCAGCGGTTACAACAAGCCGCGCCTGGAAAAATCAAACTGGAAACGTTTGGCATCACACCGCAAGGTCGCCCGATGACGGTGGTGATCGCCAGTGGCGATGGCACGTTCACGCCCGATGCGGCGCGCGCGGCGCACAAACCGATTGTGCTGCTGCAAGCGGGCATCCATCCCGGTGAGATTGAAGGCAAAGATGCCGGCTTGATGCTGTTGCGCGACATCGCAATCAAGAATAAGTATCCGCACCTGCTCGATCACATCGTGCTGGTCTACATCCCCGTATTCAGCGTGGATGGTCACGAACAGAGTTCGCCTTACAACCGCATCAACCAGAACGGTCCGGAAAGCATGGGTTTTCGCGGCCAGGCGCAATATCTCAATCTCAATCGCGATTACATCAAAGCGGATGCACCGGAGATGCAGTCGTGGCTGAAACTTTGGCAGACGTGGCTGCCGGACTTTCTGATCGATGTGCACACCACCGACGGCGCGGACTACCAGTACGACTTGACGTGGTACACCGAAGACCCGCACAAGCTCGATCCGGCGATCGATGCATGGCAGAAGAAAACCATCGTTGACGAGGCGATGCCCGCCTATGAAAAGCACGGCCATCTCGCGTCGATCTATCTTGAATTCAAGGACGGCCGCGATCCGCGCAAAGGTATCGAAAACTTTGGCTCCGGGCCCCGTTTTTCCACGGGCTATGCGGCACTTCAGAACCGTCCTGCGTTGCTGATCGAAACGCACATGCTTAAGTCGTACGCAGTCCGAGTCTATGCCGTTTATGACCTTCTTCATGTGTTGCTCGACGAGATCAATCGTGATCCTTCCGCTTTGATCGCTGCGACGAGCAAGGCAGACGCGAACACTGTTGCGCGCTCGCAGGATGCCAAGGTGCAGGTGCCGTTGACGTTCAAGCCCGATCCGGCATCAACACCGTTCGAGCTGAAAGGCTACGCCTTCACCCAGACGCACAGCGACATTTCGAACGACACCTGGATTCAATACGATCCGACCAAACCGCAGACGTATCGCATCGACAACTGGAACGGCTTGCTGCCCGATCTGTCGATCACGCCGCCGGCGGCTTACGTGATCCCCGGGGAGTGGAAAGTCATCATCGACAAGCTCGATGAGCATGGCATTGCGTACCTGCGCATCGGTCACCCGATGAAACAGGTGGACGCGGAGGCTTATCAGCTCAGCGATCCGAAATGGGCGGATGTGCCCTTTGAAGGTCACCTCATGCTTCGCAGCTTCTCGCTGCAGGCAAAACCCACGGAAGTGACGCTGCCGGCGGGATCGATTGTTGTGCCGATGAATCAGCGGGCAGCGAACATCGCTATCGAGCTACTTGAACCGCAGGCACCCGACTCCTTGCTGCGCTGGGGTTATCTCAACGCGATTTTTGAACCGAAGGAATATGGCGAACCGCGCGTGTTGGAAAAACTGGCACGCGACATGATGGTGAAAGATCCGAAGCTCAAAGCGGAGTTTGAGCAGAAGCTGCACGATGATCCTGCGTTTGCCGCGAGCAGTCGCGCGCGCCTGGAGTTCTTCTTTGAGCGTTCGCCGTGGTACAGCGTGCAGGCAGTGGGCGCTTATCCCGTGCTGCGACTCAATGCGGCGCAATTGGCGATTCTGGGGACTAAGTAGCGCCCTATCCCATTCTTACTTGGCCGCAATGACGGTGATGCGAGCCATTCGCTCTGATCGAAACGGCGGCGGCCCAGAATCTGGAATCGCACCAGATGTAAATGAAGCGGCGAACAAGCCCTGGTCACTGCCGATCTGCTGGAATGACCGCTCGCCCGCGAGTGTCAAATGGAAAAAACGTGCGTTGGCGGCATTGAGTACGCGGAAACGGTAGCGCCGCGGCTGCACATCGCAGGAATGATCGCCGTGGCGGAAATCCGTTGAAGCCGGACCCTGGGCGGGTGAAGTTACCGACAGCGTTAACAAGCAAGCGGCAAGACAAGCAGCTAGACAAGTGCGCATGGCAGTCCTCCGGTGACAGTCGACGGCACGCTCCCCTAAACGGGATAGACGACGGCCATACCCAGTGGCGATGACAAGCTCGTAACAACCTTACGACGGTGAACAAAACGACTCGGCTGCAACGCACAAACCAACGGTGCAAGCGCCGACAAGCCACCCCTGACCTTTGACACTGTGTCCTCCATGACCTTTGACCTAGGGTGAACGGTCATGGCGGCCAGAGGGGGAGAGACCGACGGGCCAGCCTGAGTAAACACAATCGCTTGCGGGCGATTTATCGACACCTCCAGAGGGATTTCCATGACCAACAAGCCTATGAAGCCGCTAGTGCTCGCTTTAAGCGTTGCCCTGGCCCTGACCGCCTGCGGTAAACAGGAACAAGCCGCTGCGCCGGCACCTGCTCCTGCCCCGGCATCCACGGCCGCACCCGCTGCCGCTGCCGCCGCTGCCGCCA
>NZ_DATHMR010000150.1:0-17436 GCF_035486915.1 Dyella sp.
CTTCGAGAAAGTCAAGGTCCCCAAGTCTGTCTGATAACGCTGCATTTCTGTCGGTGCCGTCGCTATTCAAAGCGTTGTCCCACTGACCGTGAGCGATTCTGTTACGGAGTTGGCTTGGTTGTTCAATGTAACGACAGAGAAGCCGTTCAATGCGTTGTACGCGATTGGGGATACCTATTGCTCCATAGCACGCACTGAACCATGAAATTTTGCCCATGGCCACTCGCTCGCAAGAAAGCGGGCAATTTATGGTTAAACGGATGGCCAGAAGAACCCGCGAAACAACAATCGCCTAGATGTAGCGCGGCCAATTTATGGTTAAACGCACAACAGAAACATCCAACGGAGAGATTGGCGCGCCCGGAGGGATTCGAACCCCCGACCAATGGCTTCGGAAGCCACTACTCTATCCGGCTGAGCTACGGGCGCGTGGTGAACGCACTGGCATGAGCGATCGGTTGATGCGCGCCAGGGCGGGCGGCAAGTATAGCGAAGTTGGCGGGGGCCGCCCACGACTTGGACGTGCCGGACACCGCAGAGCCCTCTCCCGTTGCGGCGAGAGGGCTCATGAGGCCACTGCTTAGCGCGCCTTGATCAGCTCGCTGAGCGTATCGGGCTTGCTGGTATCGCGTTCGATATGCGGATATTTCAGGCCGCCGTGATAGTCGATGCGCAGCGTCTTGTACTCGTTGAAGTTCTGCACGAGCAACTCGATCGGCTGATTGGTGTCGGTGGCAGATGCCTTGACTGCATCGGTCATCACTTCGGACGTGTAAGCCTGGCCGTTGACAGCGACCACCTTCATGCCCGGTGACAGACCGGCATTGAACGCAGGGCCATCCCACAGCACATCGCCAACATTGCCATCCGGACCCATCATCACGCCGAGCGAATAGGTGAAGTCTGCAGAGTGACGGAAAGCTTCTGCAGCCTTGATCGCGTCGGAAGGCTTGTCGTTGTAGACGAGTTTCCAGCCGTGCGCTTCCAGGCCGCCAATCAGCGGACCGTGACCGTCCAGTCGCGTGCGCAGATACGTTTTCCAGTCAAACGGGGTGATGTCGTTGAGCGTTTTCACCACGTCGTCGAAGGTATACGGATCGACATCCCACGCACCCGGATTCACGCCGAAGAACGCCTTGCCGAAATCGTCGATGGTTTTCTTGTTGTGCGTAAGTTCGCGCAGCTTGGCATCGACATCGAGCCAGATCATTTCGCCGGCCGAATAATAATCTTCGCTCGCCTGATAGTTGCGATAAGGCAGCGGGCGGCGCTGTGCGATGGTGGGATCGTTCGTCGTGTCCTGCACGTTACGCCACGTGGCAAGACCCGGACGGCCCTTGTCGTACGTGGCGGCGACGGCGGCGATCATTTCCTGATATTGCTTGTCGCTCCACAAACCGGAGCGCGCGGCCATCACCTGGCCCCAGAACTGCGTCTGGCCTTCATAGACCCAGAGCAAGCTGTCGCCCATCGGCACGTTGAAATTCGGCGTGGCCAGATCCGCACCGCGACGATACTTTCCGTCCCACGAGTGATTGAATTCGTGCGAGAGCAGATCGCGCATCACCCAGCTCTTGTCCCACTCGGTGAAGTAACCCGTCGGCGTGCCGTCTTCGCTGGAACGATGATGTTCCAGACCATTGCCGCTCATCTTTTCGCTGAGCGAGAACAGGAAATCGTAATGATTGTAGTGATGCGCGCCGTAGAGCTTGTACATCTGCTGCACAAGCGCACGATGAATCTTCACCTGCTCGGGCGTGATTTCCAGATACTTCGGATCGTCCGCGATGACGTCCATGTGCACGGGCGTGCTCGCGCCCGGATCGAGATCGACGCTCTTGAAGTATTTGCCGGCGTAGATCGGCGAGTCGACGAGATCGTCATAGTTGATCGACTTGAAGTGCACGGTGTCGCCGTCCTTCGAAGCGACTTCAAGCGCCGAGCCGAACTGCCAGCCCGACGGCAGCTTCACGCTGGGATCGGTCTGGATCTGACGCGCGTAGTAACCGGCCGGGTACAGCGACACGGTATTCCACTGCAGGTTGAGCATTTCCGGCGTCATCACCACGCGACCCTGGCGCATGTCCTGCGGCGACAGATACTGGAAGTCCACTTCCACCGATGTGGCGCCTTGCGGCACATCAACCTGGAAGGCGTAGACGTTGTATTGATCGCGCACCCACGGCAGCGTCTGACCGTTGGCCTTCACCGTCAGGCCGGCGAACTTGTCGATCGGACCGGTCGGCGAATGGTTGCCAGGAATCCATTGCGGATAGAGCAACGTCAGCGGACCCGGCGCGGCCGGCACTACTTCGTGCACGCGGAACACGCGGTGCGCGAGGTCGGTGGCATCGACATCGATCTTCAGCGTCCCTGCGCTGTAAGGCACGTTCTGCGGGGCGGGAGTGTCATCCGCACAAACTGAAAAAGCGGCGCATCCCAGCAAAGAAACTAGGACGGCAGCAGCGATTGGGGTGGGTTTCAAGGTGGTCTCCTGGGGTGCGGCAAGTGCCGCCAACGTGAATGTGAAGGCGGCTTGAGACCACGATGCTAGCCACCTGAACAGGCTGCGCCCCCCTGCCAGAGGTCACGCGCGATGCCTTGATACGCCTTGTCGTACCTGTCGCACAGCCAATCAGGTGTCTTCCTCACAAAACTGAATGGCGACTTCCACCTGAAGGTGGCTGAAAGTTTGATGCAAGACGAATGTTACAATGTCGTTACACCGCGTATCCCCGCGCGGTCCCTCGCGGCGACTTCCCCATCGCCGCGACGGCCTAATAAAAAAATGGAGTTCTCCATGAATAAGCTAGCCCTCTCGGCCGCTCTGGCCGCCCTTGCCCTGTCCCCCGTTCTCAGCCAGGCCGCCCATGCGGACGACACCAGCACCACGAACGCTCCCAGCACCAACTGGCAGGATAATTTCTTCGTTGCCGGCCAGCTCGGCCAGAGCCAGTACCGCGTGGACAGCGATACGCTGAACCACAACCACGGCGTGTTCCAGAACGTCCGTTTCGGCTGGCGCTGGAATGGCCTGATCGGTCCGGAAATCGGCTATGTGTACCTGGGTCAGCCCAAGTGGTCTGACGGTTACAGCCAGCTCTCGGTCAAGCCGCGCGCCGCCACCGTTGGCGTGAACGGCAAGTACAACTTCTATCAGAACTGGTTCGTTACCGCGCACGCCGGTTACATGCGCTCGCAGACCAAGTTCGACGCGATCGGCGCGTTCGGCAGCGACCGCTACAAGACCTGGAACAGCGGCCTCTACGCCGGCCTGGGTGTCGGTTACGACGTGACCAACAACTTCAGCCTGGCTCTGAACTACGACAATTACCGCCTGCAGTCTGGCAACAGCACCAGCTTGGACAACATCGGTGTGCCGCATGAGCGCGCCAATGTGGCTGCGTACTCCGCGTCGGTGGAATATCGCTTCTAAGCAAGCTCGAAGCCGTTATAACTGTCGGTTATAACGACGCTCCGACAAGGTCCCCCGAGGCAACTCGGGGGACTTTTTATTTGCGCGCATCCGATGACACATCGAGCCTAAAGTTCGTCCCGGTCCCGCCGATACCCCAATCAACACGCTTTCGCGTGGCACCTCGGCCTAAGGACTGACATATGAAAAAGCTACTCGTCGCGACCTTGCTGATGGTCGCACCAATCGCCGCCCAAGCATGCGCGCCTACCGATTTCACCATTCAAGACGTGAAAGTAAGCGCCGTTGGCTCGGGCATCTCCACCCGCCTGAGCGTAAAGGGCAAGTTGATCAACAACTGCTCGGCCGCTGCCGCCGCCCAAGTTCGCGTCGATGCGAAGGATGGCACCGGCAACGTGCTCGCCTCCAAGGCAGGCTGGCCCGCCGGTACGACCAACATCAGCCCTGGCCAATCGGTCGATTTCGACCTCGGCCGCATGCTTCATTACCAGTCGGACATGCAGAGCTACTCGCTCACGGTGGTCGACGTCCGCGCCTGGTAAACGATTTTCCCAAATGCGTGTGTGAACCTGCCGGCGAGCCTCACCTCGCCGGCTTTTTTATGCCGGATGCTCTAGCGCCGGGCAGGGACATAGCCCATGATCAGCGCGTTGCGCCTACACGTATGAGCGCCGTAGGTCCCTTGATGCGACTGCTGCGGGGGTAGAGGGGTATGGGCCGAGAGTTGTGGAAGAAGTATTGGGTTAGACAACTCGCTCTGCTGGTGGGCTACGTTGCGTGCTACGCGGCGCTGCGTAGTGTTTCGCACGCGGGATGGTCGACACCGGCCCCGCTGCGCATCGTATGTCTGCTGTTTCTGCCTTATCGCTACTGGCCGGTGCTTGCGGGCGCTGACGTCATTGGTCAGTCGTATATCGCCATCGTATGCGGCCCCCAATTTGGTATCAGCTGGACGCTCATTTCCCTGATACCCAATATTATTTTCGGCATGCCCATTGCGTGGTGGTGCCGCAGCAAATTGAACTTGTTCCCAGGCAAACAGCTCATCAACTTCAGGGTGCTGCTGTTGTGCATCATCCTGACGTCTGTCGCATGGGCCGGATACGCCATGCTGCTGCTATCCGTCTTGTATGAGAACGGTCACCCCTACAAGATCACCGCCGTGATGTTACCGCTGGCGTTCATTAGCAAGTACATCACCATAGTCGTCATGCTGCCATGGATGTTGATGGCTCGTGCCGAATACCTCTCACAAGAGCCCTGGCAACAAAGACTGCGTAATGCAGCGAAGGAAATGTTAGCAGCGGACACTTTGGCTCTTTTGTTATCGGCAGCCTTATTTGTTTATTGGTTACATTTGCATAGTGCAGACGACGCCAGAAAGCTCTCTTATCTAGCCGTCTTTTTACCAATCGCATGGCTAACCCTTAAACCAGGCTGGCGAGCAGCCGCCCTTGGCGGAACGCCCGCCATTTTATGCGTTGTCTCACTTCTGCAAGCGAAGACCTACGAAGTGAACTTAGAATCAGAGGCATTTGTCGCCTTCGTCGTAACTTGCCTTTTTACATTGGGAGCGCGCATTACCGCGCAAAGTCTGAAAGAAGAACAGGATCGTCTAGAGGTTGAGCAGGCCTTACAGTTGGCCCGCCAAAATTTCCAACTAAGCGAGACGCGCATCAGGAAAACCGCTCAGGCGCTGCAAGTTGCAGGCACTTCGCTGCAATTGACACAACATCAATTGCTGGATCGCATTCACGATGTACTGCCTGAAAGCGAGGTGCAGCGTTATTACCGCCAAGCTGCATCCATGCAAGACCACGTCAATCGGTTAGTGGACAGCATGTATCCGTCCGCATGGCGTCAGCGCGGTTTATCAGCGGCGCTGCACGAGACAATCGCAGACGCGCTGCGCGAAGCAGCCATCAGCTATCGCTGCCGGATAACGGGATCACTGGATGATCTGACGCCCGGCATACACGCCGCGATTTATCGGCTCGCCTGCGAATCAGTCATGCACATCAATGGGCAGCTCGTTTGCTCAAGCATACGATTGGGTATTCGCAGCGGCACGACGGAGAAAGGCCATTGGGTTGCACTTCGCGTAGAAGGCAAGCTCGATGAGAGCCATATCAATGACGCCATCTATGACACGACCGAACGCGACATGATCGGGTCAAGGCTCGGCGCATACGGACTAGGGTTGGTCGCTTTGCACAATCACGCTCGTCTCTTCAGCGGCGAACTGCGCAGCAAAGTCACCAATAACGGATTGCGGCTCACGTACATGCTGGTCGACGCGATCAATCGCCCAATGGAGCAATTCAGGGGTCCACAGCCATGGAATGCCTGAGCTCAGACGTCTGATTGACGCCCCGAGCTCAGTGCAAGGTAAACAGCTTGTCGAAACCGGCGACACGCAAGGTTCCGCGCAATGCAGTGTTGGCATTGACGATGCGAATCTCCGAACGATCGCCACCGGCGTGCTCGCGCAGCAACAGCAGCATGCCCAATGCCGAGCTATCCATGCTGTCGACGTCGCCAAGATCGATCACGTAGCTGCGCGAGGGTTTATGCCCACCCAGGCACGCTTCGTGAAATTGACGGTGCACGCTGAAGTCGAAGTTCGTGCCGAATTGCAGGGTGACGCAATCTTGTTCGGTGTCGTGTTGGACGTTGAGGCTCATGACAGTCTCCCTTAGAACAATTCGATTTCGCCGGCGTCCATCGTGTTCTGCAGCGCAGGACCACGAGAACGGATGCGGGCTTTTTCGCGTTGCAGGGCCAGGCGCTCACGCACACGCTCGGAATGCTGGCGAAGCACCTGCGCATCGACCGGACCGCAGGCCAACTCTTCGATGTCGCGCGTGGTTTCCGCCGCGACGCCTTGCAGTTCGACCAGACGCGTGCGCGTCTGATTGAGCAACTGGCTGAGAATGTCTTCGAACTGCAGCGAGCGAATGGTGGTGGACACGTCGTTGCCCAGGCCGCGATTGATTTCGACCACTTGGTCCGCAACGGCGCTGGTGCGCGCATCGCTTTCGGTGACGTGAGCCATCATCGCGTCGATGCCGCCCTTCGCCGACAAGGCAACGTTCAAATCCTGCGAGGCCAACTCGCCGATCAGACCGCGCACCTGCTCCATCGCAATGCGTGCACGCTCCACGTGACTACCGATCTGTTCGTTGAACTGGTTGGAGTGGCTTGCCAGGTTGCGGATTTCACCCGCCACGACCGCGAAGCCGCGACCGGCTTCACCGGCGCGCGCCGCTTCGATGGCGGCATTGAGCGCCAGCAAGTTGGTTTCCTCGGCGATAGTATTGACGTTCTTCAACAGCGCGAACACCGCATCCATTTCCTTCGACATACCGTCGATGCGGTAAACGATGCGCAGGCTCTCGCGCGAGAGTTGCACGATCAGACTTACAAAATGTTCCAGCAAATCTCCGGTACGTGCCGCGAAATCCTGCACGGACACGCCGCCGTTCTGCACATCGATAATCTGCTTGAGCAAGGACTGCTGCATGCCGGTCTTGTGCGACAAGCCGTCGAAGCCGCCACCCAATTCCTTCACGGCGTCGCCCAGAAGATCCAGGGCCTGATGCAACTCACGCGAAGCGTGGCCCAATTCGTCGACCAGGGCACCGCGCACATCTTCCAGTGCTTCGCGCACGGGTGTGTTGTCGGGACCGTTGGATGTTTCCACCACGATCGAGGGCGTCGCCATGCGGCGGCATTCGTAGATCCACACCGCGCAGAGCAGCGTGACGAGAGTCGGCGCCATCCATGCCGGATTCCATACCAGGCACAGGACGAGTGCCGCCAGACTGGCGCCAATGCCTACCAGTGGGCGGGATGCGGAGTTGTTGAACATGTTCGTGGACATAAAAATGTTCCAATGCATCAAGA
The DNA here is from genome assembly GCF_035486915.1 of Dyella sp. GTDB lineage: Bacteria > Pseudomonadota > Gammaproteobacteria > Xanthomonadales > Rhodanobacteraceae > Dyella_B. The sequence goes on from NZ_DATHMR010000150.1 coordinate 7,343, forward strand.
CGCAGCGCGACGTGCGCCGACGATAGGTTGTTGTGCAAGAAGCAACAGACGCGCGGCAACGCTTTCCAATGGCAGCTTTTCGTCGGCGGCACCGAGTTTCCATGCCGCGCCCGGCATGCCCCACACCACGGAGGTCGCTTCATCCTGCACGAGCGTTGGCGCGCCGCATTCGCGCAATTCAAGCAGACCGCGCGCGCCGTCATCGCCCATGCCCGTCAGCAACGCGCCAATGGCTGCAGCGCCGACGCTCGCGGCGACCGAACGGAACAGCACATCCACACTCGGCTTGTGCCGGTTGACTTGCGGACCGTCATGCAGGCGGCACACATGCTTGGCGCCGTCCCACATCACGAGAAGATGTTGACCACCCGGCGCGATATACGCGTGGCCTGGTTGAATCGGTTGATTGTCGCGCGCTTCACAGACGCGCATCGCCGAACACTTGTTCATGCGCTCGGCGAACGCACCACTGAAAGCGGCAGGAATATGCTGCGTGATCACCATCGCCGGTGCATCCGGCGGCATCGCCTCAAGCAACACGCGAATGGCTTCCGTGCCACCGGTCGATGCGCCGACCGCAATGATACGGTTGCTACCGCGCGTACCCGGACCTTGCGAGCGCGGGAGTACCGCATCCGCGGTATGCCGTGGCGGCACATCCAGTTTTTGCACGGTCGTATAAGCGCGCGGGCGTGTAAGCGCGGCGAGTTTCACCTTCGCGCAGATTTCGCCTGCGGCGTCGGCAAAGCTGTTTGCAAGATCGTTGGCCGGCTTGGTGAAGAAATCCACCGCACCGATTTCAAGTGCGCGCAGGGTGACTTCCGCGCCACGTTCGGTCAGCGACGACACCATCACAACCGGCATCGGACGCAGGCGCATCAGGTTTTCCAGAAACGTCAGGCCATCCATGCGCGGCATTTCGACATCGAGCGTCAACACGTCAGGATTGAGCTGCTTGATCTTTTCGCGCGCAATCAACGGATCGGCAGCCACGCCGACAACCTCGATACCGGGGTCGGAATCGAGCATGGCCGACAACAACTTCCGCACCAAGGCGGAATCGTCGATCACCAGTACGCGCACTTTGCTCATTGCTGCTTTCCTGCCTTTGCCTGTTGGAGAGGGACGAGAGATGAGCAGCGAGGGCACGCCGTTCGCTCTGGCAAGCCCCCTGTAGCTGACATGCGTGCTGCGCCCTCGCTACTCATGTCTCGCCCCTGGTACATCAAAACAACTCCACTTCACCCTTTATCGGATCGTTCGCCAAACGCTTGAGGTACTGCTGTTCGTTGGCGGCCAGATCGTTGTCGCGCGTGGTGCGCAACTGACGCACGCGCACGCGACCACTCACCGGGAAAAACTGCAGTTGGCGCGGATAGATATCGCCCACATCCGACGCCATCAGCTTCAAACCTTCCGCCTCCAGATAACGTTTGACGAAGATGACATTGCGCTGCCCCACGTCGGTCATCTGCGTCAGCACACGGCCACCGCCGAAAATCTTCACCGAGAAATTCTCGCGCCGCCCGCCGGCTTTGAGGATGGCGTTGATCAACTGCTCCATCGCATCGCTGCCGTAACGCGCCGCGCGTCCCACTGCCGAGGACCAGCTGTCACGCTCGCCCACCGGCTCGGGAAGCATGAAGTGATTCATGCCGCCGATACCGCGCTCCGTGTCGTGAATGCATGCCGATACGCACGAACCCAGCACGGTGGAAATCATTTCTTCCTGCGTGCTTACATAAAACTCGCCCGGCAAAACCTTCACCGTCATGCAGCGCTGCGTGGCGTCCCAAAAACGGCGCAAGTGTTCAAAACCCGGCAAAACAACTGAATTCTTATCTGGCGCAATCGCAACGCCAGCCATAGGTGCTGTCATTATTTGCACTTCCGATAAACCGTACGGCCAACTAAATCGAACGAATCGCTCAGGCCGTACATCGATTCGGAGTGCCCCAAGAATAAATAGCCTCCTTGCTCCAACAAACCGGCATAGCGCTCGAATAGGCGCTGTTTGGTCGGCTTGTCGAAATAAATCACCACATTGCGGCAGAAGATCGCGTCGAACGGACCGCGCATCGGCCACTCATGCAAAAGATTCAACGGTTGAATGGTGACGAGCTCACGCAACCGCGGATGGACACACGCGAGGCCTTCATAGGCACCCTCGCCTTTCAGAAACCAGCGGTTGCGGCGTTCATCGCTAATACCGCTCATACGCTCGAGCGAATACATACCCGCGCGCGCCGTACCCAGTGCTTGCGGAGATAGATCGGTCGCCAGGATGCGCGCATCGACCTTGCTGCCTGTTCGTTCCAGCGCTTCGGCCAGCACCATCGCCAGCGCATAAGGCTCTTCGCCAGTGGAACATCCTGCCGACCAGATACGCAGACGGTCGCTGCTACGCTTTTTTTGCTCAATCCAACTCGGCAGCAGTTCGTTGGCCAGCAAGTCGTAGTGATGCATCTCGCGGAAGAACGAGGTGACATTGGTGCTGATCGCACTCGCCAGCTCGCCCAGCTCGGCATCCGGGTCGCTGCGCAACAGATTCACGTACGCATCGAATCCATCCAGTCGCAGCGCCCGCAAGCGACGCACCAAACGACCTTGCACCAACTGACGCTTATGCTCACCAAGCACGATGCCGCAGTGCTTGTAGACAAAGTCGCTCAGGAACGCGAAGTCTTTGTCGCCCAACGACCATCCGCTCGCGATCGCCACAGCGCCGCACGAATCGTCCTCATGCATGCGTGCGGCCATCGGATCAGAACTCCTTCCAGGCGCCGGCGTCGGCCGTTTCTACGGGACGCGGTGCGACTTTGGGCGCGCTCTTGCGGACGGCGGCGAATACCGCTTCGGCTTCTTGCGCGACGGCCGTGGCGACCGCTTTCGCGGGTGCCTTGCTCGTCGTGCCGTTGATCTGGAAGAACGAAACCTGTTGCGAAAGCTCATCGGCCTGTTCGTGCATGGCACGCGCAGCGGCGGAAGCTTCTTCCACGAGTGCCGCGTTCTGCTGGGTCATTTCGTCCATCTGCGAGACGGCGTTGTTGACCTGGTCGATACCTGCCGACTGTTCCTGACTGGCGGCGGCGATCTCGGCCACGATGTCGGTCACTTTCTTCACGCTGTCGACGATGTCGTTCAACGACTTGCCGGTTTGATCGACCAGATCGGTGCCCGCGCGCACTTTGTTCGCACTCTCATTGATGAGCTGCTTGATTTCTTTCGCCGCACCCGCGCTGCGCTGTGCGAGGTTGCGCACTTCGGTGGCGACCACCGCAAAGCCGCGGCCCTGTTCGCCGGCACGTGCCGCTTCCACCGCTGCGTTGAGCGCGAGCAGGTTGGTCTGGAATGCAATCTCGTCGATCAGGCTGACGATGTCGGAAATCTTGCGGCTGGAATCATTGATCTCGCGCATCGCCGTGACGGCCTGCGCAACGACTTCGCCACCGCGCTCGGCCTGCTCGCGAGCGCCGCGTGCCAGCTGATCGGCATGGCTGGCGTTCTCGGCGTTCTGCTTCACGGTCGAGGTCATTTCTTCCATCGACGATGCGGTTTCTTCCAGGCTGGAGGCCTGTTCCTGCGTGCGCTGGCTGAGATCGTCATTGCCGCGCGCAATCTGCTGTGCAGCGGTGCTCACTGCATCGGAACCATGACGAACGTCGGCGACGATTTCGACGAGGCGCTCATCCATCGTGCGTAGTGCGGACAGCAGCTGAGCCAGCTCGTCGTTACCCTTGACAACGACTTCGTGACCCAGTTTGCCCTGCGAAATCTCGTTGGCCAGGCTCATGGCGTAGCTCAGCGCACGGCTGATCGAGCGGACGAGCAGCGCCGAACGCATCAGGGCAAACAGCAAACCCGCCAGCAGCGCAGCGAAGGTGATCATGCGGATGCGCTGATAACTCTTTACCTGATCCTGGTAGATCTGATTGGCTTCGGTGCGCTGTGCGTCAACGAGCTTGGACAATGCATCCTGACGCTGCATCATCAGTGGGCGCATTTCCATCTCGATCGTGTCGGAACCGGAGCCGTCGCCGGCCTTGATCGCGTCCATCACGTCGCCGCGTGCCTGATCGTAATCTTTATCCGTCGAGTGATAATCCTTCAAGGCAGCGGCCAGTGCAGGACTCATTTGAACGGCATCCAGGCGCTTCTTGTAATCGTTCAGTTCCGCCATGTAGCGATCGGCTTCGCCCAGCTTCTGCTTGATCTGATCGGCCTTGCCGGTTAGCGCAGCGGCTTCGCTCATCGCGAGGAAATACTTCAACGAATTCGTGCGAATGTTGTCGACGTATTGCGTCGGCACGAGCCCGTTCTCGTAAATGCTTTGCGTGCCGGCATTCTGGCGCGACATCGCAAACAGGCCGATCACCGCACCGGCGATGAGCATCACGCAGAGCAGGCCGACCAGGACGATCAGGCGTGCGCGGATGGTGAGCGACGTCAACTTAAACTTGGGGAAGCGCAGTTTCATTGTTTTATTCCTTCAGGCCACGGCTTTCACGTCATTAGCCGCCAACGCGGCCTCCAGCATCTGCGCATCCTGCGGTTGCAACAGCTTGTCCGCGTCGAGCAGCAACACCATGCGCTCGCCCACGGCGGTCAGTCCTTTCAGGTATTCGGTATCGACGGTGGTGCCCATGTCCGGCACGGGACGCATGGCATCGCTAGCCACGTCGATGACGTCGGAGACGGCATCCACGACCACGCCGAACTGGCGGCCCGCGACCATCACGATCACCGTCACGGTCGTCGCGTTGTATTCCTCGCGTGCGAGTCCGAAGCGCAGCCGCATGTCGATCACCGGCACGATCGCACCGCGCAGATTCAGCACGCCCAGCACGTAGTGCGGCGATTGCGGAATGCGCGTAACCGGCGTCCAGCCACGAATCTCACGGACCGACAGGATGTCGACGCCGTATTCCTCGTGGGCAAGGTTGACGGTGAGGTACTGTGACTGGGGCCCCGTGCCCCGCGTTTGGTCTGACATGTTCGCCTCGTCGTTGGAGCATCCCCGGATGCTCCCGTTCGAAAGAATGGATCGGCGGTTTTGGCTGAAACTTGAGCGAATAACCCCGGAAAAATCAGAACTCCGACCACTCGCCGGCGACCGCCAGCGGGCGCATCGCAGGCTCTTGCGGAGGCTGGGACGGGACGGCTTTCCGGGCCGGAGAACGGACCCGTTGCGACCCGCTTTCAGGGGCGGCCTCCAGCCGGAAATAGCCCATTTGGGCGTGCAGCAGATTCGCCTGCTCCTGCATGGCGTGGGCCGCCGCGGCAGCTTCTTCGACCAGGGCGGCGTTCTGCTGCGTCACTTCGTCCATCTGCGTGACCGCACGATTGACCTGGTCGATACCGGCGGACTGCTCCTGACTGGCTGCCGCAAGTTCGTTCATGATGTCGGAAACACTCTTGACGCTACCGATGATGCCGCGCAGCGCCCGCCCGGATTCATCCACCAGCACCGAGCCTGCCTGGACCTTCTCGACGCTGTCGTTGATCAGCGCCTTGATATCTTTCGCCGCGCGCGCACTGCGCTGCGCCAGATGGCGTACTTCGCCGGCCACGACGGCAAAGCCGTGACCCTGTTCGCCCGCGTGGGCGGCCTCAACGGCGGCATTGAGCGCGAGCAAGTTGGTCTGAAAGGCGATTTCGTCGATCAGACTGACGATGTCGGAAATCTGCGCGCTCGCCTGTTGAATGGCTTCCATGGCGGTGCTGGCGCGCGCGGCCACGTCGCCGCCGCGCTCGGCTTGCGCGCGCATGGCAACGGCAAGTTGATTGGCCTGGCTGGCGTGACCGGCACTCTGCTTGACGGTGGCCGTCATTTCTTCCATCGACGATGCCGTTTCTTCGAGACTCGACGCCTGTTCCTGCGTGCGGTGACTCAGGTCGTCGTTACCGCGGGAAATCTCTTGCGCGGCGGAGGTCACCGCCTGCGCGCCTTCCTGCACCTTGCCGACGATCTCGGTGAGCTTTCCGCGCATGCGCAACAACGCATCCATCAGGCTGCCCGTCGGCGGCACGTACTGCGCCTCGTCATGGCGTAAATCGCCGCCGGCGATGCGCCCGGCCATCGCCAGCGCATGGGACGGCTCGCCGCCGATGCTCAACCGAATGCTGCGCATCGACTCCCACACCACGCCAATCACTAATAGAGCAACCAGCAACGCGCGCAGCAGACTGCCGATCAGCATGTGCCGGAATTCGGCGTCGATATCCACGAAATAAGCGCCCGCCGCGACATGCAGGTCCCACGGCTTGAACCAGCTCGTGTAGGTGATTTTCAGCTTGTCGCCCTTGCTGCCTGGCATGGGCCACATGTATTCGGTCAAGCCGTGACCGTCGCGCTGATCGGCGGCGAGCATGTCGCGGTACATGTACTTGCCGGTCGAGTCGGCTTCATCGCGGATGCTCTTGCCTACGCGCTGCGGCATGATCGGATGCATACGCATGGTGAGACCGGAATCGAACACATAGACGTAGCCTGCGCCGTCGTTCCAGCGCATCGCCGAAACGGCCGCGAACGCGCGTTTCTTCGCTTCATCCTGACTGAATTCACCGGCGTCGGCGCGATCGGCGAAGCTCTGCATCAATGCAGTAGCCGAAGCCACCTGATCGCCCAGCGAACGTTCGCGCGCTTCCATCTGCAGACGACGGCTATCCGCGGCAGACATCACGGTCAACGCAAGCAAACCGACTACAACGATGACAATGACGAGCCACACGCGTGCGGCGAGACTCATTCGACCTAGCATTTTCAGGGGGGAATTCATAACGGACACCTTCACATCACTTCAGCACTACATGGCGCTTGCTTCTTTTAGGCACAGCCGCACGCCACCGTCTGGCGCGGTTGTGGCCTGATAACGGTAAAAAGCGGTGCCTTCCTGCACCGCCTGATTGGGGTGCTAAGCCGCCTTTCGACGGCTTTGCATACGAATAAGACCGGCGACGTCGGTAATCAGCGCGACCGAACCATCGGCAAGAATGGTGGCGCCCGAAATACCATCGACGCGGCGATAGTTCGCTTCGAGCGACTTCACGACAGCTTGCTGCTGACCGATCAGTTCATCGATAAACAAGCCGACCTGCGTGCCGTCCGATTCGACGACAATCACCAAACCTTCTTCGATGTTCTGTCGCGCGTTCGCGCAACCGAATTGCTCATGCAAGCGAATGATCGGTAGATATTCGCCACGGAAACGGAAGAGTTCGCCGCCGCCCGTGACCGTACGCACGGCATCGGCAGGCAATTGAATGGATTCGACGATCGACACCAGCGGCACGATGTAGCACTCATCGCCCACGGCCGTAGTCAAGCCATCGATGATGGCGAGCGTCAGCGGCAAGGTGATCGTAAAGGTGGTGCCCGCGCCCGGGCGGCTCTTGATCGCCACGGTGCCGCCAAGATCCACGACATTGCGGCGAACCACGTCCATGCCTACGCCGCGGCCGGACAAATCGGTGGTCACGGCGGCGGTCGAGAAACCCGGCTGGAAGATCAGTTCGCCAACCTCTTCATCGGTGATGTTGTCACCACTCTTGATCAAGCCTTTCTGCAAGGCCTTGGCGATGATGGCTTCGCGATTCAAACCGGCGCCGTCATCGACGATTTCCACCACGATGGAACCGCCGCGATGGAAGGCTTCCAGACGCAAGGTGCCCACGTCGCCCTTGCCCGAAGCGCGGCGTTTTTCCGGTATTTCCAGGCCGTGATCGATCGCGTTGCGCACCAAGTGCACGAGCGGATCGCCAATTTTTTCGAGCACGGTCTTGTCGAGCTCGGTATGTTCGCCGACCAGATCCAGCTTCACCTGCTTGCCGAGTTTCTGACTCAGATCGCGCACCAGACGCGGAAAGCGGTTGAACACCGAACCGATCGGCAACATGCGTATGCCCATCACGCTTTCCTGCAGGGAACGCGTGTGGCGTGCCAGTTGCGCGAGACCTTGCTGCAGTAGCGCGAGCCGCGACGGATCGAATTCTTCGCGGAACTGATCGAGCATCGCTTGCGTGATGACTAGCTCGCCGACGAGATCGATCAAGCCGTCGATCTTGTCGATGGCAACGCGCACGGAGCCGGCGTCGTTGCTGCTGGCGGCGGCACGCGCGTTACCCGAGGGCGCACTCGCAGCAACAGGTGTTGCGACGGCTTCGACCACCGGCGCCGGTGCAGTGGCAGCGGCGACGAGAGGTTCAACGCTCAGATCGCACTCGTCTTCCACCCACTCGAACACGCTCGCAATCGCTTCACGCGTAGCAGAGCCTGTCAGTTCGATGCGCCAACCGAGATGGCACTCGGAAGGATCCAGCGCATGCCACGCAGGCAGACGATCGAATTGCGCCTCGACGTTGAGCTGACCTAACGCAGCGAGTTCGCGCAACAAGCGCAATGGATCGTTGCCGCCCGCCAGCATGCTCTTGTGCGGGCGGAACTGAATCACCCAACCGCTGGAAACAGCCGCTTTTACCGCTGCCTTCGACGCGGCAGCCGGAGTGGAATGCCCTGCCGCTGCCGCCAATTCCTGCTTCAGCGCTTCGCTTTGCTCATCGGCAAGCGGTTGGCCATTCTGCGCGCGATCGAACATGCCACGCAGGCAATCCACCGTGCGCAGCATCAATTCGACGATGACCTTGTCGATAGCCCGACGGCCTTCGCGCACTTGATCGAGCAGCGATTCGGCTTCGTGCGTAAACGCCGCCATTTCGGGAAAACCGAACGTGGCAGCGCCGCCCTTGATCGAGTGCGCCGCGCGGAAAATGCTATGCACCAATTCCGCGTCGCCCCCCTCGTCCAGCGCAAGCAGCGCCGTTTCCATCGCATCGAGCCCTTCCAGGCTTTCTTCGAAGAAGACTTTGTGAAACTGCGCGATACTGATGGTGCTCATGGGGGCTTTTGACTCTTTAGATGGTGACGCTTAGCCGAGTACGCGACGGACGGTTGCGAGCAGTTGCTCCGGATCGAAGGGCTTCACCAGCCAGCCCGTTGCACCGGCGGCTTTGCCTTCCATCTTCTTGTCCGTGTTGGACTCGGTGGTCAGCATGAGAATCGGCACGCCCTTGTAATCGGCGCGCTGACGCAACTCACGCACCATGCTGATGCCATCCATCACCGGCATATTCACGTCGGCCAGCACGAGATCGAAACGCGATGCTGCCGCCGTGTCCAGCGCAAGCTGACCGTTCTCCGCTTCGCTTACTTCATAACCGGCGCTGCGCAGCGTAAATGCCACCATGCCGCGCATCGAAGCCGAATCGTCTACCGCAAGAATCTTTGCCATCTTCCACCTCAGTTCAGGCCGGCTTCTTCGCCGGCAACGCCAATGTTTGTGCCAGACCCAACTGGCTCGCCGCGTCGTACAACGGTGCACTTACACCTGCCCACTGCATGGCATGTCCGCGTTTTTCGAGCTCGCGCTGATAGACGACAAGCAATTGCAGTGCTGCCGTATCCACGCGATCTACCTTGGAACCATCCAGCGTGATCTGTGGCGCATCCAGCGAAGAGGAAAGTTGCCGATACATATCCCCTACGTCGGCGATGCGGCTATCGGGCGGCAAGCCTATTGCCGCACCCATGACCGATGCCGCATCGCCTTTGGTCTTCGTACCCATAAAAGTGCCTCGCCGGATGAGCCCGTTGCAGGTTTTATCGGCACGTTGAGGGGTAGCTTTAGTGAGTTTCGTGTGTATTGCGTTGGGATTTTTGGGTGTGAGGCGGCCGCCCTGCGACCACGGTTATCCCGTCATTCCAGCGAAGGCTGGAGGTGCTTTACAACAGCGAAGCTGGTCATCCAGTGACTTCGGGTTTCATTTATGCGTTGCCGCCAGGTTGCTCGCCTGCGCGGCGGGCGTTTCGTCCGCCTGCCGGCGGCCGAGTCACTTTTCTTTGCGTGCCCAAAGAAAAGTAACCCAAAGAAAGGGCACCCCATATTCGGCGCTCTACGGGCGGCGCCCTCCGAGGCGTGAGAGGGGGCCGGGCTTTTCGACAGGGCTCCTGCCCTGGCGAAAAGGAATCGGCATCCATGCCGATTCCCCTGCGGGCCTTTTCGTCCCCCTCTCCCTCACCGCATAAGGGGACCCCTTGC
>NZ_DATHMR010000151.1:0-12689 GCF_035486915.1 Dyella sp.
CGTGTGACCGGTGAACCGCCGTGCAGAGTGAGGCGGTCGAGCTGACTCTTGCTGTTGGTGTACTCGAAATAGACGGCTGAACCTTTTTTCGGCACAACTTCCAGACCGACGTCGGGGAAGATCGTGGTGCCGCCCTCTTCCACGTCGTTCAAATACATCACCAGCGTGGAAACGCGCTGGCCGCCGATGGTCATCTGCACGTGACTGCCGGGATCTTCCGGCGGAAAGTAATCGAAATGCGGTTTGTATTCGCCGCCTGTGCCGTAATGAAGCACCTGCAGGCCTTCGCCATGATCGGTAGGCCAGTTCATGATTTCGGCAACGCGCTTGTCGATGCTCGCAATGAATGGATCGGCGTTAAGAGCGAAGAAGGTGCCTTCGCTACTGCGGTCGGCGATGACTTCGTGTTTTCCGGTAAGTGGATCTACCGTGGTGGAGCGACGCATCTTGTCGGCGGAACGACGGATCATTTCATCGCATTCCTCATCGCTCAGCACACCATCGAGCACGGCGACGACCGGCCGGTTCATGCGCATGGCAATACGCACCTCGCGATCGGAAGTTCGGATGATGTTGCCAGCAGATAGACGCGGCTTTTCATAGACGTAGCCGGTGGTGGCTTTTGGCTGCGGCTCGGCGGGCGCGGTGAAGGGCGAGCTGTTGGTCATCACACCATTGACCGCCGCGCGCGCGAACACCGGGTCGAAGCGGTTGCGCACCATATCGTCGATCAACGATTGCGGCGCGCAACCGCGCGCCAGGTTGTCACGTATCCAGTTGTGCCACTCGGGGGGCAGTTGGGTAATGGCGTTCATGGCAGATCCCTGATCTACGACCGTGTCGGCTGGGCGGTTACCGAAGACGATACTGACAGCGCGTTTTCAAGGCGATTGTGACTCGGTTTGCCACCTGGTGGCGAGTTGGCCGGGCTTCCCCTGTCTTTGCAGGGGAAGCTGCAAAAGCTCACGCCAGGCCGTGGCTGCGCAGCAGGGCGTCGGGCTCGGGCTTGCGGCCGCGGAAGGCGATAAAGCTCTCCAGCGCGGGGCGGCTGGCTCCCACCGCGAGGATTTCCCGGCGGAAGCGCTCGCCTGCCGTCGCATCGATCACGCTGTGGCCGTTGAGGGCCTTTTCCTCGAAGGCCCCGAACGCGTCGGCGCTGAGCAGCTCCGCCCACAGATAGCTGTAATAACCGGCCGCGTAACCGCCCGCGAAGATGTGCCCGAAGGCGTGCGGAAAACGCTGCCAGGCCGGCGGATGCAGTACGGCGACTTCGCTGCGCGCTTCTTCCAGAACTTCCAGCGTGCGCGCACCTTTGGCCGGGTCGTATTCGAGGTGCAAGAGAAAATCGAACAGTGCGAATTCGAGCTGGCGCACAAGGAACAAACCGGCATGGAAATGGCGCGCTGCCAGCATGCGTTCGAACAATTCATCGGGTAGGCGCTCACCGGTTTCCCAATGTTTGGCGAACAGGTCCAGCGCCTCGCGATTCCAGCCGAAGTTCTCCATGAACTGACTAGGCAGTTCCACCGCGTCCCATTCGACGCCATCGATACCGCCTACCGAAGGCAGCGGCACCTCGGTCAGCAGATGATGGAAACCGTGGCCGAATTCGTGGAAGAGCGTGAGTGCATCGTCATGCGTGAGCAGCGCAGGGCGGCCTTCCGTCGGCGGCGCAAAGTTGCAGGTAAGGAAGGCGACCGGCATTTGCGGCTTGACGCCGTCGTCGAAACGCGCGCGGCACACATCCATCCACGCGCCGCCGCGCTTTCCGCTGCGTGCGTACAGATCGATATACGCGCCGGCGAAGATGCGTCCGTCTTTATCGACGACATCGTAGTAGCGCACATCCGGATGCCATACATCGACACCGTCGCGCGGCGTCAAGGTGATGCCGTAGAGTCGTTGCACCAGTCCGAACAATCCATCGATGACGGCAGGAAGCGGGAAGTAAGGCTTGAGTTGTTCTTCGTCCAGTGCGTATTGCTTCTGCCGCAGCTTTTCGGACGCGTAAGCGACATCCCACGATTCGAGGTTATCGAGCTTCAGTTCGCTCGATGCGAAGTCGCGCAGCGTGGCGAGTTCTTTCTGTGCGACGGGTTTGGCGCGCGCAGCAAGATCGCGCAGGAACGCCAGCACATCGTTCGTTGCCGAGGCCATCTTCGTGGCCAGCGACTCTTCTGCTGCGTTGGCGAAACCCAGCAATTGGGCGGCTTCATGACGCAACGCCATGATTTGGTCGATACGCGCGGTGTTGTCGTACTTGCCCGCGTGCGGCCCTTGATCCGATGCACGAGTCTGGTAGGCCCAATAGACACCTTCGCGCAACGCGCGATTGTCCGCATAGGTCATGACCGCCTGCACGCTGGGTTGCTTCAGCGTGACGAGATAACCATCCAGGCCCTGCTCTTTGGCGTACTGACGCAGCACAGCGCGGCCGGATTCGGGAATACCCGCCAGATCGCGTTCGTCGGTAACGTGCTGGTGCCACGCATCGGTCGCGTCGAGCACGGCGTTGGAAAATTCGGTGGAAAGCCTGCTCAGTTCCACACCGATGTCGCGAAAGCGCGAACGCGCAGGTTCTTCCAGCGCCACGCCGGAAAGCTTGAAGTCGCGCAGCGCGTGTTCGACTAGCGCGCGTTGTGCGCGCGTCAAGGTGGCGAAGTCGGGCGCATCCGCGACCGCTTGCACGGCAGCATAAAGTTCGCGGTTCTGGCCGAGCTCGATGGAATGTTCGGTGAGCTTTTCTTCCGCCGGTCCGTACACCTTACGGAGCGCTTCGCTATCGGCCACCGAATGCAGATGAGAGACCGGCGACCACGCGTGTGCGATGCGCTGATCGAGCCGCTCCTGCGGCAACATCACGGAGTCGAAGTCGCGACGGGCGCCGGGGGCCGTCAGTACGGCGATGCCCTCGCGGCTATCTGCCAACAAGGCGTCGATGGCCGGGGCGATCTGGTCGGGCTGGATCTGCGAAAACGCCGGCAGTGCGCCGTCGGCAAGCAGGGGGTTGTCTTGGTTCATGGGAACTCCTTTAGACCTGACAGCGTGCTGTCGCCGTGAACCGAAATCAAGCGTAGGAGCCCGCGCTTTTCCGTTTTGGTTAACGATATACGCGGCGTCATCGCTGGCGTCGTACCATCGCGCCCATGTTGCCCGCCGATATCCCCGCCCTGATCGGTCGCATTCCCCTTTTCGCGCATCTGAATCCTGCGCAACGGGCAGCGCTTGCCGAACATCTACGCTGGATCTGCCTGCCCGGCGGCCAGTACCTGATCAAGGCTGGTGAAGTGGCCGAAGCGCTGTATCTGTTGCGCAGCGGCAGCCTGGGTGTGTTCGACGGTCCGACGGATCTCATTCGTCAGATTTCAGCGGACGACTGCCTGGGCGAGGTGAGTCTGCTCAGCGGCGAAGCCTTCCGTTACAACGTGCGCGCACTGCGCGATTCGGAATTATTGCGCCTGGATCGCGACATGTTCGAGCATCTGATCGAGCAACATCCGCGCGCCATGCTCGATGTCGCACGACAGGCAATGGATCGGTTGCTTCGCCGTGAGCGTCATGCTGAATCGCCGGACAAGCCGCGCACATTTGCGATTCTGCCCGTGGATAAAGACGTTCCGGTGCGCGGCCTGGCGATGCAGCTGGCGCAGTCGCTGGAGACGTACGGCAACTGCATCGTGATCGATGCCGAGCACGGCGCCAATCGTGGAAGTGATTGGTTCGCCGAACGCGAAGCACAGGCGCGTTTCGTGATTTATCTGGACAGCACGGGCGATTCATCGTGGCGATTGCGCTGCTTGCGTCAGGCCGATGTGTTGCTGCTGCCGGCACTTGCCGCGCAGCGAGCACGCCCGTGGCCCGAAGCGGCGCCCGGGCATCCTGCACGTGTGCGCCATCGCCCGCGGCATTTATTGTTGATCCATCCTGCACACCGCGTCTTGCAGGGTTCTGCGCGGCGCTGGCTCGCGCTTTTCAGCGGGGAAATCCATCATCACCACGTTTGCGGCGAAAGCGATGTCCCACGCATTGCGCGACTTATAAGCGGCCACGGGCGTGGCTTGGTGCTCGCGGGCGGCGGTGCTCGCGGACTTGCGCACCTTGGTGCATTGCGAGCGCTGCGCGAGGCGGGGCACGAGTTCGACGCCATTGGCGGAACGAGTATCGGCGCGATCATCGGCGCGGGTGTCGCGAATATGTGGGACATCGACGAGATGATGCGCGTTTATTACGAAGCGTTCGTGCGCGGTAAACCGCTGTCGGATTGGACGCTGCCGTTTGTCGCGCTCACGCGTGGACGTCGCGCGGCGATCATGTTGCGCCGTGCGTTCGGTGCGATCGATATCGAAGATCTGGAGCGTCCGTTCTTTTGCGTGTCGACCAATCTGTCGGGTGAGGGCAGGGTTGTGCATCGGCACGGACCGCTTTGGTTGTGGTTGCGTGCAACCAGTTCCATCCCGGGCATCTTGCCGCCGGTACTGCATCGCGGGCACGTTTACGTCGATGGCGCGCTTGTCGACAACCTGCCGACGGATGTGATGGCAGAGGATGGCATCGCGCATATCACCGCCGTTGCCATTCGTGCGGACATCGCGTTGCGAGCGCAATCGGAAGAATTCGCTACGCCGCCGTGGTGGCGGCTGTGGATGCGCCAGCGGCGCGGCACGGGCTGGCCCGGTCTGGTTTCCACACTGACGCGTGCGGCGATGGTCAACAGCGAAGAGACGAGCCAGCACTGCATCGAGGCCGCCGATCTGCTGATCACGCCACCGCTGGAACACGTGAGCATGCTCGATTGGAAGGATTGGCAGCTAGCGGTGGATTCGGGTTATCGCGAGGCACTACGCGTGCTGGAACAACGGGCGAGTGGCGTTCATTCACCCGCGGAAGGCGCGGACATGACAGTCGCCGGATAGAATAGGCACATGAATCACTTACGTAGTTTCAAGGGCGTTATGCCCACGCTTGGCGACCGCACCTATGTCGATCCCGCAGCAACGGTGATCGGCGATGTGGTGCTGGGCGATGATGTGTCGATCTGGCCGAACGCCGTGTTGCGCGGCGACGTGCATTACATCCGCATCGGCGCGCGCAGCAACGTGCAGGATGGCACCGTCATCCACGTCACGCACGATGGCCCCTATTCGCCCGGTGGTTTTCCCACCATCGTGGGCGAAGGCGTCACCATCGGCCACGCTGCCGTGATTCACGCATGCACCATCGATGATTACTGCCTGATCGGCATGCACGCCACGGTGCTCGATGGTGCTGTGATCAAAAAGTACGGATTCGTTGCCGCTGGCAGCGTGATTCCACCGGGCAAGGTTGTCGGCGAGCGCGAGTTATGGGTGGGCAATCCCGCCAAGTGCGTGCGCCTGTTGTCCGACCAGCAGGTAGAACAACTGCACTACTCGGCCGATCACTATGTGCGGCTCAAGGATGTTTACCTCGCGGGTTGAGCCCCCGAGGCCTATCGTCAATAGTAGCGGTCGGCCTGGCCGTTTGCGGCCGCTTGCTGCGACTGGATACGCGCCGCTTCCGCTTCGTGCGCGCGGCGCTCGATCACGCGCTGCGCATCGAGCACGCTACCGAGCAATGCCAGCTTGTAGTTGTGCGGATCGTACAAGCGCAGCAGATAAAGCTCGCGCTGCGCTTCGTCCAGATCGCCCGAGTTGATGGTGTTTTCAACCACGTCGCACGCGGGCTTGAACGCTTCTTTCAAGCGCTGGATCGCAATGCTGTTGTTGGGATCGAGCTGCAGCACGCTGTCATAGAACTCATACACGTTGCTGCCGACCGGTGCGACAAGGTTCTTCTGCTGGTACGCCGTATCGGCCAGCCCGAGCATCACACCTACGTCGCTGCCGTCGTTCGCTGTGTGTCCGACGGACTTGGACGCACTGATGGAGGCGTGCGCATACCAAAAGGCCCCACCTGCAATCGCGACGACCGCGGCAAGTACCACGAACAACAAGCCGCCCCGACGAGGAGCGGTGGATTGAGTAGAGGACATGACACTCGCACTGGCGAAGGCTTTGAAGACGGCGGCTCACGATCGAGCGCACCGCCGCTATCGCGTCAGAGTAGTCCTACAAAATGTCACAAAAATGACTCAACCTGTCGTGTATGACAGGTCCGTCATATCTCAGTGGAATTAGTGGAAGTCGCCACCGATGATGCGGCCATCTTTGTCCTGCGACGGAAAGAAGCGCGTGTTGTCGAAGCGCACTTCCATCGTGCTGATGGTTCCCGGCAGCATCAGCTGCACGCCCGGATACATCGCCTTGAACTGCTCCGGCGTCGGATGCGTGGCGATGAAGGCTTCGAAGCCCTGCAGATTGCTCACACCTTGCTTGTCCACTTTCGTACCGTCCGGTCGAGTGGCGTGATGGCAGCCGGCAAGCGCGACGGCCACGCCAAGAACGGTAAGGGCAAGCAAACGGGTACGCATCGGCAAAGACTCCGGGGAACAAAAAACGAGGGTCGAATGCCGGCAAAACTAGCATGCCGGCGCCACCGCGGTCACCCGCAGCGGCGCCGGCCATTCAATTACCAGCCCAGAAAGGTCTCGCCCTGATAGGGCGAACCGTCGGGGTGGCTGAACCAGAACAGCCGATTTTGCTGGCCCGGGCAACCCTTGCCGTTGCTGTATGCGGACACCGTGTCGTTTGTCACGCCGACACTGCGGCTGTAGCAACCGCCCAGCGAATCCTGGAACGTAAAGTCTTGCGTGTTGTATTGCCCGCTATGCCCGGTGATCTCAAAGCTGGAATTGACCTGCAAGGTGTCTCCCGCATTGACGTGGTTGTGCACTTCGGCCGAGTACAGCTGCAAGCCACCCAAACCCAACGCGGTCTTCTGGTCGTAGCCCTGCTTGACCGTGGTCACGATCGAGATGTTGCCGCTCGGGTCGAAGGTCTCGCCCACATTGACGTTCAGCGGGTAACGATAGTGCGAATCGAATTCGCCGCTGAGGAAGCCGTCCACCGTGCTGCGACTCACGCCGTCGACCTTGGTCAGCTGCTGGCTGATCTGTCCGTAGAAGGACGAGGTGATATTGAACGTCTGCGTGTCGGCGAACGAGACCGTCTGATTCACCGTCGTATCGATGCGACCCGCAGACGTGTTGACGTAGCCCTCGACGATGAAATGACGGCTGAGGTCGGTGGTGATCGCGCCGGTGACGTTACCCGACGAATCCTGATTCAGCGTGCTGCCGATGGTCGGTGTCGGCGGCTGGTTCGCCAACGTATTGCGAACGATCTGGCCGGTGACCTGCTTGGCATGCGGGTCTTGATAGATCAACAGCGCTGCCGTGGCGGAGAAGTAGTCGTTTGCGCCCTGCACACTGACGGCTACCGTATGCGGCTGACCATTGCTGAGCACACCTGCGAACGGTGTCAGGTCGACACGATAGGGCATGAAGTTGAGCGTCTGCACACCCGGCGTCGGTTCCCACATGAAAAGATCGATGCCGCCGGTGAAGATCCACGGATAGACCGGCGCCACGCCTGCGGGTTGGCCGTCGATGCTGACCTCCGCTTCGCGGAAATTGCCACCGCCGCACTCCTGCACTTCAGCCGCGTATTGATTGGGCACGCAGGTGTACCAGAACTCGTCGCCGATCTGGCTTTGTGTGAATACATCCACGTATGCACGTTCAACATTGCGCGGCAGCGTGAGTGTGGCAGTCAACTGATCGGTGCTGGTGTTTAACGTGGCGGTGCTGCCGATCGGGTCAGTACCAAACGCATACACCGCATCGGGCGCCTGCGCGGCCGGTGCCACGGCGGAAGCGGGATAGAACAGCAGACGTGCGCTGCCGTTGATCACGCCGGTGTAGGTGCTGTTGACGATGTTGCCGATCAACGCCTGGCCTTCGCCGGTTTTGCTAAACAGTGCGCTGTAATCGGTCAGATCGCGCTCGATATGCCAGCTCTGCGCCTCGGTCGGATCGGGCTCTTGCGTCGTGCCGAAATACAGATTCACGCCGCCGAGGAAGATCGTGGCCGTGCGGTCAAACTGGATACCTGCCGTGACCGAGAAATCGCCTTCCAGCACCACCTTCGACCAACGCGTGCCGCAACCGGCAGGTGGTGCGTAGTTGAAGGTGTGTTCGCTGAAATCGTTGAACGTGTCATTGCTGAAAAGCTGCACCACGCACGGCGTCCCCGGCGGTCGCGGCACGGTAGGGTCGGCCACGGTGACGTTGGTCGATCCGACGGGACTGCTTGAATTGGGCGCAGCCTGCGCGGCGCCAGCGAAACACAAGACCAGCCCGGCAGCAGCCAGGCAACGACTGAACTTCCCCTTCGGCAACATTTGCGCAACTCCCCGCGAAGTGATGCCCCCTGTCCGACCAACCTAGCACGCCCTGAAATTTAGACGCGTCAAATCGAACGGTTGTTTGGACGTCCAAAAGCCGACATTCACGCAGCTCCGATGGCATTCATGGACACAAGGTTGTTGCACTACAACATATGCATTGCGACCGCCATCACAATCGGTGCCGTTTATGCGTTTCTTGCGCGCAACATCCGGTAGACAGGTTCCGTATCCGGCCGCTTGCCGTGCCACAGCTCAAACGCATCGGCCGCTTGTTCCACCAGCATGCCCATTCCGTCATGTGCGTAACGCACGCCGGCGGCATGCGCCCAGGCGAGAAAGCCGATCGCCGATTTGCCGTAGCCAAGGTCGTAGCAAAGCGCGCGCGGTGCGGCGAGTGCAAACGGCAGTGTCAGCGACTGGCCAAGCGTGCCGGCCGAGGTTGCGTTGATGATCAAATCGTAACTGCCGATGTCGCTTAGATCTTCCCAATAACGCGTGTGCACACGGTGGGGTTCGCCGATGGCGTCGGCCAATGCATCGGCTGCGTCGGGTGAACGATTGACGATGGTGAGCGAGGCGATGCCCGCATCCATCAACGACCACGCTACACCGCGCGCCGCACCGCCTGCACCGAGCATCAGCGCGTCGTGACCGCGAAGATCGATGCTGTGACGTTCAGTGATGTCGCGCACCATGCCCGCACCATCGGTGTTATGCGCAGCGATGCGCCCATCGGCCAGACGCGTGAGCACGTTGGCGCTGCCGGCATGCGTTGCCGCTTTTGTACGCTCATCGGCCAACGCGAAGGCCGCCGCTTTGTGCGGCATGGTGACGTTCGCGCCATGACCGTCTTCGTTCTCGAAGAAATGTTTGACGGCGCCGGCAAAGGCCGAAGGCGACGCATCGATGGCGCGGTAATCGAGCGCGATGCCGAACTGCTGCGCGAACGCCTGATGGATCTGCGGCGACAGGCTGTGTGAAATCGGATGGCCGAAGACAGCGTATTGGCGAGGACGGGTCATGCATGGCTCCTGCGTGGGCCATCTATTGTAAGAGCGGTGCGCGCGGTCTGCTGTCTCCCGCCGGTTGCTAAGGGCGCCCGGGACAAGGTGATGGAAAACTCGCCCCACTACCGGATCGCGCCTCGTGTCCCGTCGCAAAAAGTAACGTCGCAGCAATCGCAGGTTATGAGATCGACCACCGGCACGCTTGATCCATCGCCCGTTCCGGAGTTGTGTCTATGCGCCCCCAGGTTGTCGACCTGAATCCTCGCGCTCGTCTGCTCATCGCATCGTTGCTGTGGCTGGCGGTAGGTAGCGTGCTGCTGCTGACCACCCTGGTTCCCGCCCGCACCGATTTTCTCGGTTGGACGCCGATGTTCTGGCTGCTGTGGGCACCGCTGGCCGTGACGCTGACGCTCGAGCCGAAGCTGCCGCGTCGCTTGCTGGCGCTGCGCCGTTCGCGCCGTCGCAACACGGCGCACTTGATCTGGAACTGATGCTTTCCGCTTGGCAGTGGAGCTAAGTGCAGCCGGAGCGCTGCACCGAGGGATGATCGCCGGCTTGATAAGGGAGTGGTCGCTTGCCGGCGATCGACGCGATGGAACGCGTGCATTGATTCCGGTCTTCTTATGGATGAGTCGACCGGAATGACCCGTTATGCATTGATGCCCAATCGCTTGCGTTCCATGCGGCGCAGAAACTCTTGCATGATGCGGCGATAAAGATCTTCGCCCAGATAATCGTCTTCCACGCCTGCATCGATTGACGGGTTGTCGTTCACTTCGATGATGACGGCTTTATCGCCCACCTGTTTGAGATCGACACCGTACAATCCGTCGCCGATGGCATTGGTGGCCTTGAGCGCGAGCTTCACCACTTCCGGTGGCGCATCGCGAACGGGGATGGTTTCGGAGTTGCCCGTTTTTGCAGCACCTTTCGCGCCATGGTTGTAGATCTGCCAGTGGCCACGCGACATGTAGTACTTGCATGCGTAAAGCGGCTCGCGATTGAGTACGCCGATGCGCCAGTCAAATTCCGTGGCGACGAATTCCTGCGCCAACAGCAACGCACTGTGCTGGAACAGTTCGCTAGTGGCTTTCTCAAGCGCAACTCCGCTTTCGACCTTGACCACGCCGCGCGAAAAAGAACCGTCGGGAATTTTCAGCACCAGGGGAAAGCCGAGTTTTTCGGCGACATCCTTCATGCCTTTGACGTCATCGCGATAAAGAATCTCCGTGCGCGGCACGGCGAGTTTGCGCGCGACCATCAGATCGTTGAGAAAGATTTTGTTCGTGCAACGCAGGATGGAGCCGGGATCGTCGATCACGATCATGCCTTCGCGTTCGGCACGATGCGCGAAGTTGTACGTGTGGTTGTCGCTGGCGGTGGTTTCGCGAATGAAAAGACCGTCGTATTCGGCCAGGCGCTGGTAATCGTTCTTGCCGATCTGATCGACTTCGATGCCCAGTTCCTTGCCTGCCGCGACGAAGGATTTCAGCGCCTTCTTGTTCGACGGTGGCATCACTTCGTTGGGATCGACCAACATGGCCACGTCGTAGCGATACAGACGCCTTGCCCGTGGCTTGCGCCATAGTTTCTTGGAGAAGCGATCGAGCTCGTCTGCGAAGGCGTCTTCCTGCGCGTCGTCGAGCGTGTGCAGACCGACCGGCTTGATCGACGCGATCCGCCACATGCGCTCGCGCTCGAATTCGATGCGCAAGAGCGGGCACGGATACATTTCGAACACCTGCCTAGCCAGATCTTGCAGCGTCGGGGTCGAGGTTTCGCCGAAGTGGACCAGGATGCCGAAATCGGTGGTGTCGCGTGCGCCCTCGGGAAGAAAGTTCGTGAGCTTGGCGTTGAGATCGTCGATGGCCAGACCGTACAGCGAACGTTTTCGCAAATCGTTCACGGTGCGCACCGAGGGCATCACGCGATGTCCACGCGCTTCGGCCAGCAGCGACACGTAATAGCCCGTGCCCAGATACTTGTAGCTGCGGCAGAGGTTGATCACGTGAGTGCGCTCGTCGTCGCCCCCCACCGGTTCGCGCAGGTAATCCATCGCGGTGACCACGTCGACGGATGGATAGTAGGAGCCCCAGTCAGAAGCTTTCTCGACGACGATGACGAGTCGGGTCATGACACCTCAAGTGTGGACCGGCGGAAATGACGTCGTCACGTAGGGAACGGGGCGGCGCAGCGCAAGGTGGCAGTGTCTTTCACCACGGCGGGTCGCACAAGGGTTGCCACTGAACGCATACCAACGGATGACCTCTGCGGGATGCTTTCCCGGACGCTGTGCACTAGAGTGCGCCGCTTACTTAAATTCCAGACAATCCCGTGTCCGGACCGCCCCGGCGCGTTTTGACGAGAACCCCTTGATGACGCCATCGCCAGCAACCGCCGCCGTGCGGGTGCGCCGAGCCGAACTTTCCGATCTCGATGATCTGGTCGCGCTGGAAGAAGCCACCTTCGATCACGATCTGGTGAGCCGTGCGCAGTTTCGCCGTCACCTCGACAGCGACAGCGCGCGCGTGCTCGTGGCCAGTGCCAATCACCGCCGCTTTCTGGGTACGGCACTGGTATTTTTCCGCAAGGGCAGCCGGGTGGCCCGGCTGTATTCGATTGCCAGCTTGCCCGAAGCGCGTGGCAAGGGCGTCGGCACGGCGTTGATCGAAGCGGCCGAAGCGGCTGCCTTGCAGCGCCGCTGCAACGCCCTGCGGCTGGAAGTGCGCACCGATAACGACGCGGCCATTCGTCTTTACGAGCGGCTGGGTTATCACCGCATCGGCCCGGTCGTGAAAGGGTTTTACGAAGACGGCTCGCACGCCTTCCGCTACGAAAAAAAGCTCGCATGAAAAAAGGCCTCCCCGGCGAGGGGAGGCCTTCGAATGTCTTCACGCCACGCGCTTAGTGGTTGGCGTTGGAGACTTCGGCCGCCTGCTTCAGTTCCTGATTGGCCTGATCGAGCAAATCCTTCGCTTTCTGAGCGTGACCGCCCAGATCGAATTCATTCGCCTGCTGCGCAGCGACGATGCTCTTGTAAGCGTTATCGGTCTGCTTCTGGGCGCGGGCAAGGTTCGGATGGCGCTTGGCGCTGACGTCACGAACCGGCTGTTGCTGGGCCATGGCGGCGGAAGCCACGAAGGTCAGACCAGCGAGCATGACGACAGATGCGATGCGTTTCATAAGTTTCTCCCCTCTTGCGAAACAGGTTGATGGAACGCTGAATCTAGCATCGTCGCATGACCGCGCGAACGCGGTATTTCTTGCGATTTGTTCACGGGTGCGTGAAGCGGCCGGTTTTCATGATGACCATCGACACAGTGCATGGGAATGCGAGGCGAAGCCTTTCGCGTAGCT
>NZ_DATHMR010000152.1:0-10516 GCF_035486915.1 Dyella sp.
AAACGTTATAGGCACCAAGAATGGGTTGGTTTACCAAGCCCGCCATCGATGCCGTATTGACAATGTGGCCGCGATAACTGGGATCGGCTTTAGCGGCAGCCAGCATCAGTGGCGTAAATACGCGCACACCGTGAATCACACCCCACAGGTTTACGCCCAACGTCCATTCCCAATCGCGTACGCTGCTTTCCCAAACCAAGCCGGACGTAGCGACGCCTGCATTGTTAAACAACAGATGCACGCCGCCGAAGGCTTCCATCGATGCGGCAGCAAGTGCTTCGATTTGTGCGCCGTCGGAAACGTCCAGCACACGTACGATGACTTGCGCGCCCCCAGCTTCGAGCTCGACACGCGTTTGCTCCAGCGCATCGGCCTGGATATCAGCCAACACCAACTTCATGCCATGCGCTGCACCGATACGTGCGAACTCACGGCCGAAGCCTGAACCCGCACCGGTGATGACCGCGATCTTACCCGCGAAGTCATTCATACTGCGCTCCAACCGCCATCGACCGCCAAGATTTGTCCTGTGATGTGCTTGCCTGCATCCGATGCAAACAAGAGCGTAGCGCCCTTCAGATCTTCATCATCGCCCAGGCGCTGCAGCGGCGAGTTACCGATCAAGGTTTCCTCACCCAGGGTTTTGATCAGCACCTGCGACATTTTTGAGGGGAAGAAGCCAGGCGCCAATGCGTTGACCGTGATGCCGTACCTACCCCACTCACCCGCCAACGTGCGAGTGAAATTCACCAGCGCGCCCTTGCTGGTGTTGTAGGCAATCGTCTGCATCCCGCCCGGTGGGTTGCCACGCAGACCGGCAATCGATGCGATATTGAGGATGCGCCCGTAGTGACGCGGAATCATCGATCGCTTGCCGATCTGTTGCGTGAGCAGGAACAAACCGCGGATATTGAGATTGAATACCTTGTCCCACGCCTCCGCCGGATGATCTTCTGCCGGCGCGCCCCAGCTCGCCCCGGCGTTGTTGATCAGAATGTCGATGTGACCCAGTTCCTCTAACGCGGCATCCGCTAGTGCAGCAATATCGGCGTCCTTCGAACCATCGGCAGCTACCCAGTCCGCATCAATACCCAACTTTTGTAGGTGCGCCTGAGCCTGCTGCAATTCGTCCGCCTTGCGTGCGGAGAGCACCAGTTTTGCACCATAGCTACCTAGTGCCTCGGCCATCTGCAAACCAAGACCTCGCGAGCCGCCGGTAATGAGCGCGGTTTTTCCGGTGAGATCGAAAATATTTTTATCGAGCATATCGGCACTCGGAATATGGAATGGGCATCAGTAACAAGCATCCCGCATGTCCAGCGTGGTGCTATCCAGGCTGGCCAGCAGATCGAGTTGCGCATCGACTTTGGGAAGCTCCCAGTGGAAGAAATAACGTGCGGCACTGCGCTTGCCTTCATGGAAATCGCTGCTACGCGTTTCCGCCACGATGGCTTGTTCCAGCCAGATCCATGCGATGGCAATATGGCCAAACGCCTCGAGATAGATACTGGCATTGGCCAACGTGAGCGTGGGATCGTTTGCGGTCCACACCGTGCGCGTTACGTCCGCAAGGCGTCGCAGACGCACCTGCAGCGCTGTCGCAAAACCGACCAGATTTTCGTTCTCGTTGGCCTTCGCAATGGTTTTCGACACGCGATCTGCAAACAACTTGAACGCCGCTCCGTCGCGCATCACCACCTTGCGCCCCAGCAAATCCAGCGCCTGGATACCGTGAGTGCCTTCGTGAATGGGATTGAGCCGGTTGTCGCGGTAAAACTGCTCTACCTTGTAGTCGCGCGTATAGCCGTAACCGCCGTGTACCTGGATGGCCAGATCGTTGGCGGCCAGGCACCACTGCGCCGGCCAGCTCTTGGCAATAGGGGTCAGGATATCGAGCAACATCGTCAGTTTCGCGCGCTCGTCCAAATCGGCCGCGATCTGCGCTTCGTCGACCAATCGCGCGCAATACAAGTTGAAAGCGAGAGCACCTTCCACATAGGATTTCTGCGCCAGCAACATGCGCTTTACGTCAGCGTGCTCGATGATGCGGATCTGCGCGCTGGAGGGATCTTTTCCGTCGACGCCTATCGGGCGACCTTGCGGACGGTTGCGCGCGTACTCCAAAGCGTGGAGGTAGCCGGTGTAGCCCAATGCCACGGCACCAAGGCCAACCCCGATGCGTGCTTCGTTCATCATGTGGAACATATAAGCCAGACCTTGATGCGCCTCGCCCACCAAGTAGCCCACTGCCCCGCCCTTGCCTTGCGGGCGGTAGCGTCCGCCCTCGCCAAAATTCAACAGGCAATTGACCGTGCCGCGATAACCCATCTTGTGGTTGATGCCGGCCAGTTGTACGTCGTTGCGCTCGCCAAGCGTGCCATCGTCGTTGACGATGTATTTGGGCACGAGCAGCAAGGAAATGCCCTTGACGCCGGGAATCAGCTTCCCATCTGGACCAGGAATTTTCGCCAGCACCAGATGCACGATGTTTTCGGACAGCTCGTGGTCGCCGCCGGAAATCCACATCTTGTTGCCGGTCACACGATATTGCGGACCGTATTTCGATTCGCATTCGTAATCGGCGCGCGTACTGATATCGGACAGCGATGATCCCGCCTGTGGCTCGGATAAGCACATCGTGCCGAAGTAACGGCCTTCCCATTCCGGCTTGGCAAAGGTGTCGACCTGCGCTTCGTTACCGTGCGCCAACAACAGATTTGCGTTGCCGATGGTCAGCAACGGATAAGAACTCGTCGCGACATTGGCTGCGTAGAAATAACTCAGCCCCGCCATGTTCACGACCATGGGAAGCTGCATGCCGCCGACAGCGTAATCCTGGGTACTGGCGATCAAACCGGCATCGGCGAATGCCTGAAGTGCGGGCTTCACCTCATCGATGACGCGGACAGCTTCACCGTCGAAATGCGGCTCGTGTTGATCGGATTTCTGGTTGTGCGGCGCGAACATTTCAGTCGCGATGCGCTCGCACGTATCTAGTACCGCATCGAAGGTTTCGCGACTGTGGTCCGCATAGCGTCCGGCGCGCGTGAGCGAATCCACATCCAGCCATTCGTACAGCAGGAATTCGATATCGCGGCGCGAGATAAGCAAGGAGTTCATAGGCGGCTCAGGCGATTTCAAACAAACCGGCGGCGCCTTGCCCGCCACCAATACACATGGTCACGACCGCGTACTTGATCCCACGACGCCTGCCTTCCAACAAGGCATGTCCGACCAGCCGCGCACCGCTGACACCGTAGGGATGACCGACTGCAATCGCACCACCGTTGACATTGATGCGCTCGTGCGGAATGCCCAGCGTATCCATGCAGTACAACACCTGCACCGCGAACGCTTCATTCAACTCCCACAAGCCGATGTCATCGACCTTCAAACCAGCGCGCTTGAGCAACTTCGGCACGGCAAACACCGGGCCTATGCCCATCTCGTCCGGCTCACAACCGGCCACGGCGAAACCGCGGAAGATGCCTAGTGGCTTGATCCCGCGCTGTTCGGCCAATTTGCTGTCCATTACGACTGCAGCGGAAGCACCGTCGGAAAACTGGCTGGCATTACCTGCGGTGATCACGCCACCCGGAACGGCCGTACGGATTTTAGAAACGCCTTCGTAGGTTGTATCCGCGCGAATACCTTCATCAGCCGCCAGGGTGACCTCGCGCGTCAGCAACTGCCGCGTCTGTGGATCGGCCACGCCGGCCAGTACCGTAATCGGCACGATCTCATCGTTGAACTTTCCGGCAGTCACCGCAGCCGCGGCACGCTGCTGGCTTTCGACACCGTAGCGATCTTGGCGCTCGCGCGAAATGCCATAACGCTTGGCGACGTTCTCCGCGGTCTGCAACATCGGCCAGTACAGCTCCGGCTTGTGCTGTTGCAACCAGCCTTCGACAAACATGTGTTGATTGATCTGGTTCTGCACGCAGGAAATGCTTTCGACACCGCCGGCAACGTGAATATCGCCCTCGCCTGCGAGCACGCGCTGCGCAGCCATGGCGATGGTTTGCAAGCCGGAGGAACAAAAGCGGTTCACGGTTGCACCGGACACGGTCACTGGAAGACCGGCACGAATCGCGATCTGCCGCGCAATGTTGCTGCCCGTGGCGCTCTCAGGCCATGCGCAACCCATCAGTACATCTTCAACTTCAGCCGGGTCGATGCCCGCGCGTGCAACGGCGTGTTGCACGACGTGCCCGCCCATGGTCGCGCCATGGGTCATGTTGAGTGCGCCCTTCCAGCTCTTGGCCAATCCGGTGCGTGCGGTGGAAACGATGACGGCTTCTTTCACGGTGATGTCTCGGTCGAATGCGGAGGTGGATTTATTCGTTCGCGGTGTTCAGTCGTTCAACGACTTGCCGGCTTCGGCCCGTTGCACCAGCAACGGTGCGGGTTCCCACGCTTTTCCTACGTAGCCTTTTGCATAACGACGCATCGCCGCCAAGACGTTGTACAAGCCAACGCTGTCGGCATAGAACATCGGGCCGCCGCGCCAGATCGGGAACCCGTAGCCAGCGAGGTAAACAACGTCGATATCGGAGGCTTTTGCAGCGATACCTTCCTGCAGGATATGCGCGCCTTCGTTCACCAACGCATAGACCAACCGCTCGACAATCTCCTCATCGCTGATGACACGACGTGTCACACCGATATCTTTCGAATGTTGCACAACCATTTCGTTGACTTGCTGCGACGGATACGCCGTGCGGTCGCCGGGCTTGTAGTCGTACCAACCAGAACCGGTCTTTTGCCCATAGCGGCCGAGTTCACACAGGAGGTCGGCTGTTTTTGAATAAGTCATGTCGGGCTTTTCGATCGCACGTCGTTTGCGAATTGCCCAACCAATGTCGTTGCCTGCCAAGTCGCCCATGCGGAACGGGCCCATGGCGAAACCGAACTTTTCGATGGCGCGATCCACTTGCTGCGGCAGCGCACCTTCATCCAGCAAAAATCCAGCTTGGCGGCCGTATTGCTCAATCATGCGGTTGCCGATAAAACCGTCGCAAACGCCAGAAACGACGGCTGTCTTGCCGATTTTTTTCGAGAGTTGCATAACGGTGGCGAGCACATCTTTGGCGGTTTGCTTGCCGCGAACCACTTCCAGCAATTTCATGACGTTGGCGGGGCTGAAGAAATGCGTGCCCAACACATCCTGCGGACGTGTGGTGAACGCGGCGATGCGGTCGACATCGAGTGTCGATGTATTGCTGGCCAGGATCGCTCCGGGCTTGGCAATGGCATCGAGTTGCGTGAACACCGCTTGCTTGACGCTGTATTCCTCGAACACCGCCTCGATGATCAGGTCGGCTTGCTTGAGGTCGTCGTAAGAGAGCGTCGGCGTGATCAACCCCATGCGCTGCTCGACCTGTTCCGCGGTCAACTTGCCTTTCTTCGCACTGTTCTCATAGTTTTTTCGGATGGTGGCGATACCGCGGTCCAGCGCCTCCTGCTTGGTTTCCAGCAAGGTGACTGGCAAACCGGCGTTGAGGAAATTCATGGTGATACCGCCACCCATGGTGCCCGCACCAATCACGCCGACGCGACCAATCTCGCGCACGGGGACGTCAGCGCCGATGTCGGCAATCTTGCTGGCTGCGCGCTCGCCGAAAAAGCCGTGCCGTAGCGCTTTCGATTCCGGCGTGTTGATCAGCTGGGCGAAGATTTCGCGCTCGACCTCGATGCCTTTGTCGAAGGGCTGTTTTACCGCTGCTTCAATGGCATCTACGCATTTCAACGGCGCAGGATAATTGGCTGATGCCGCAGCGACGGCGGTACGCGCGAAGCCGAGAAAACCTTCGGCGTTGGCATGCCCGATGTTCCAATCGCGCACCTTAGGCAACTCACCGGACGCCGATGCCTCACGTGCAAAGGCGATCGCTGCGTGCAACGTGTCGCTCTCGACGACGCGATCGAAAAGCTTGGTTTCCGCAAGTTTTCCGGCGACTACCGGCTCGCCGGAGACGATCATGTTCAACGCCGTTTCAAGTCCGACCGCACGTGGCAATCGCTGCGTACCGCCTGCACCGGGAAGAATGCCAAGCTTTACCTCCGGCAGCCCAATCTGCGCGCGCGGATTCACCACGCGATAATTCATACCAAGAGCCAGCTCCAACCCACCGCCCAGAGCGAGCCCTTCGATGGCTGCAACGGTCGGTTTCTTGCTGTTCTCGAATGCAGCAATCACCGTATTTAGGATGGGTTCGCGAACCAGATCAGGTGTACCGAACTCGCGGATATCCGCACCGCCAGAAAAAGCACGCGCACCACCTGTCACTACGATGGCTTTTACTTGTGCATCGTCCAACGCTTGCTGCAGCGACTCCATCAGACCACGCCGTGTCGACAAGCCAAGGCCATTGATCGGCGGATTTTGCATCGTGAGGATCGCAATGCCATCGCGGACTTCGTATTTGACAGACATTTTTATTCCTGTGTTTACATATCGATCGCGTCAAGGCGATCTGTTCTTAGTGGACGGTAGATCATGGATTGCCGACCTTTTGCGCAAACGTCCAACCCAGCTCGGCCAGTGGCTCTGCATGACGGCCATATTCGGCCGCGCGCGGATTGCTGGCCGTTCCGGTTTGTGCACGTTTGGCAATACCCTGCAGAATGGCCGCTATCCGGAACAAGTTGTACGCGAGATAGAAGTTCCATTCGCCGCGCGCGGTGCGGCCGCCGCGACACTCATATGCGTGGGTATAAGCGGCGACACTCGGAATTCCCAAAACAGCTAGATCCAATCCCGCCAATCCGGGCAACAAGCCAGGGCAGACATACCAACTCATCACGTGATAGGCGAAGTCAGCCATGGGATGACCCAAGGTCGACAACTCCCAATCGATCACCGCCAGGATGCGCGGCTCGCTCGGGTGGAAAATCACGTTGTCGATGCGGTAATCGCCATGTACCAACGACACCACGTCGTCATCGGCAGGAATGTGCGCGGGCAGCCACTCGATCAGACGATCCATCGCATCGATTGCGACGGTGCGGGTGGCATCGTATTGCTGGGTCCAGCGCTCGATCTGCCGTGCGAAATAGTTACCCGGTTTGCCGTAGCCAGAAAGCCCCACGGCGTTTGGATCCACCCGATGCAATGCACTGATGACGCGATTGAGTTCGTCGTACAACGCGGCACGTTCGACGGGTTCGACATCGGGAAGAGACATATCCCAAAAGATGCGTCCTTCTACGTGATCCATTACATAGAACGCGCGGCCGATAATGGATTCGTCTTCGCACAGACAATACATGCGCGCCACCGGCACATCGCTACCGGCCAACGCGGATTGCACGCGAAACTCGCGTTCGATGGCGTGTGCAGATGGCAGTAACTTCGAACGTGGGGCCGGCTTGGTGCGGAGCACATAACGATGCCCCGGCGTTTCAAGCAGATAAGTGGGATTGGATTGGCCACCCTTGAAGCGCGTGATCGAAATGGGACCTTGGAAGCTCTCGATGTGCACTGCCAGATAGCTTTCCAACGTCGCTGCATCGAACGGCAATGGCATATCGCTCGCGTTGGCGGCGGCATTACTCATGCAACTGCCCTCACCAGGCGTCCGCCGACTAGCGTCGGCACGACGTCGATGATGTCTTGTTGGGATGCATAGTCCACCTCATCCTCAAAACCCTCGCTTTGCATGATTTGACCAACACGCGCGGTATATAGCGCCGTGCGCGAGTCGCAGCCTCGATAGGCGTGCAGTGCCGCATGCGCGGCGTCGGTCAAGGCGTAGCTGCCGATTTTCATCAGGTGCGCGACGATATGACCGGCACCGTGAAAATCTTCCAGATTGAATCGGTCCAGTGTCCCCGCGCAAACGATAAGTACGGGGGCTTCAGGATGTTGCATCGACACGAGCGCAGCTAACGCCTTGCCATTGGTCAAAGCGCCGACATAGACATGCGGAGCCTGTGCGACCGCGACGAGTGCTTGCGTGCCATTCATCGTGCAATAAACCATCTCGCCGCCATCCAGCGCATGGTTGGCGTGCGCATGCGCCGCGAGGGCTAGCGGCGTAGCAGGCGCAAAACCGGGAATCATCCGTCCCATATATTCGCCCGCAAGCAAGCAACGACCCACCTGCCCGGCGACGCGCACGGCATCGTCGCGATGACGTACCGGGTAGATGCCGGCGATGCCTTGGGAGAACGCATGCACGATGGTGGTCGTTGCGAACAATACGTCCAGTACTACGACGACTTTGCCCTCCAGTCGAGCGGGATCGATCTCTTCCCTTTTTAGTAGTACGTGAAGTTTCGGCATGGCTTCCGCTGGAGCGACTAATGGCTTCGGTTCGATTTTAGTTTCATCTAATGAAACTTATTTCTGTATTTCGAAACACTCTAGCCCACACTCACGGGCCGTAGCAAGACATCTGATCGCACAAAAAAATGCTGCTTTGCATCGTGGATGGCCCGAATTCCAGTGCTTGCGCTAGGCAGAACTCGCGTCTACCATCGCTGCATATCGGCGAAACATAGTTTCATATAATGAAACATGAGGGCCGCCCAACGGATAGAGGCATCGATGGACTTTTCCTATTCCCCAAAAGTGGAAGCGCTGTGCGTCGAACTGACGCGATTTTTCGACGATGCCATCTACCCCAATGAGGCGCGCTACCTGCAAGAAGTTCAGGCCAATCGCGACGCGGGCAATGCATGGGTGCCAACGCGAGTGATCGAAGAACTGAAGCTTCGTGCCCGCGAACTGGGCCTGTGGAATCTTTTTCTGCCAAAGTCGCCGCGCGCGCCGCAGGGGTTATCCAACCTGGAATATGCGCCACTGTGCGAAATCATGGGCCGCGTGCCCTGGGCGGCCGAGGTGTTCAACAGCTCCGCGCCCGACACCGGCAACATGGAAACCATCGAGCGCTACGGCAGCGAAGCGCAAAAGGACCGCTGGCTGGAACCGTTGCTGGCCGGGGAAATCCGCTCGGCGTTCCTGATGACAGAGCCGGCGGTGGCTTCGTCCGACGCTACCAACATCCAGTGCTCGATCCGCCGCGACGGCGACGATTACGTGATCAACGGACGCAAGTGGTTTTCTTCCGGTGCCGGCGACCCACGCTGCACGCTGTACATCGTCATGGGCAAGACCGACCCGGATGCCCCGACTCACCAACAACAATCCATGATCCTGGTGCCGGCCGATACGCCCGGCATCGAGATATTGCGCCCTCTTTCGGTGTTCGGCTACGACGACGCCCCGCATGGACACATGGAAATCGAGTTGCGTGATGTGCGCGTACCGGCCAGCAACCTGTTGCTCGGCGAAGGTCGTGGATTTGAAATCGCGCAAGGGCGACTGGGGCCCGGTCGCATCCACCATTGCATGCGCACCATCGGCATCGCCGAACGCGCCCTCGAACTCTTGTGCCAACGGGTGCAGTCGCGCGTGGCCTTCGGCAAGCGCATCGGCGATCACTCGGTTTGGCACGAACGCATCGCCGAAGCGCGCTGCATGATCGAGCAAGCACGCCTGCTTACGCTCAAAGCCGCGTATATGATGGACACCGTCGGCAACAAGGTGGCACGCGCAGAGATCGCCATGATCAAAGTGGTGGCACCGAACATGGCATGTCAGATCATCGACTGGGCGATCCAGGCCCATGGCGGCGCCGGTGTTAGTCAGGATTTCCCCCTGGCCTTTGCCTACGCCGGAATCCGTTCGCTTCGCGTTGCCGATGGACCGGATGAAGTCCACCGCGGCACTATCGCGCGACTGGAGCTAGCGCGTTACCACGCGCAGACAACTCAATAAGGGCAAGCAGGCATGGGAAATCCAAAACGCAAAGCAGATACGTTTCTCCAACCCATCGGGGAGGACCATCCGCAATTCGTCAGCGCGGTCACGCGGGCGTTCTCGATCCTGCGCTGTTTTGAATTCGGCGAACAGTACCTGGGCAATCAGGACATCGCACGTCGTACTGGATTACCGAAGCCGACTGTGTCGCGAATGACCTTCACGCTATCGGCGTTGGGATATCTCGAATACTCCTCCCCGCTCGAAAAATATTCGTTGGGCCCGGCGATCCTGTCGCTGAGCCACGCCTATATGAAGAGCAACGACATTCTGTCGATCGCGCGTCCGCTGATGCGTGAACTGGCCGAGTACACCCAAGCCGCCGTGATGCTAGGTACCAGCGATGGCCGACGGATGTTCGTGCTGGAAGTGTGTCAGGGCGACGCCACGTTCCATCTCAAGCTCGAGCCTGGCGCGCCGGTGCCGCACGGTTCCAGCGCACTGGGGCGCGCCGACCTCGCCGTACGTCCGCAGAAGTACTTCGATCAGTACATGGATGACCTGAAACAAGACTGCGATCCGGCTCTTTGGCCCAAGATCCGCGCCGGTATCGTGCAAGCACGGCAGGACTATGAGAACTACGGTTTCTGCTTTTCATTGGGCGACTGGAATCCGGATGTCTTCGCTGTCGGTGTGCCGCTGGTATCAGCCGATCGCAGCCGAATCCTTGCTTTCAACTGCAGCGGTCGT
>NZ_DATHMR010000153.1:0-7146 GCF_035486915.1 Dyella sp.
CGCCGGCCGAGAAAATGGCCAAGCCCACGACGAAGCGTGCTGCCGTAACCACGCAGCACACCGCTGGTGACCATGTGCGTACCCCACAACAACAGGGCGACATAGCCGAAGATATCAAAGAAAGCGAACGTGCCTTTCATCTCGGCAACTCCAAAAAATCGACAACAACCACTGCACTCCCGCTTCTTCCGACGGGTCGTGACAGCCCCTTTTTCCTCCCCGGCTCAGCGAGAAGGATGGACAAAAGGCAAATGCTGAACGTGGCGATGTTCAGCACAACGCCATCCGTGTGCCATCGCCAGATCGTACCTTCATCCTGCTCCTCTCCCGGCCGGGAGAGGAGTCTTGCTCTATCTGCCTGCGTCGTGCCCTTCCCGTCTGGCGGGAAAATCAGAGCCAACGTCCGTAGCGTTTTATGTATGCCAACTTCACGACCTGGGTCAGTGCGCAGTACGCCAGGACGGTTGCCGCAAGCCACGCGTAGTAGATGTCGGGCACCTGGACCATGCCTATCTTCGTGCCGATTCCCGTGTATGGAATGATCATGCCAATCACAATGATCGCAGTGGTCAACCCCAGTACCGGCGCCGCCGCAACGCTTTGCAGGAACGGAATCTTGCGCGTGCGGATCATATGCACCACCAGCGTTTGCGTTAGCAGACTCTCGATGAACCAGCCGGACTGGAACAACGATTGATGTGCATCGCTGTTGGCGCCAAACACATACCACAGCAACGCAAACGTGGTCATATCGAACACCGAACTCGCCGGACCGATCCACACCATGAAACGACCGATGTCGCCGGCATCCCACTTGCGCGGTTTGCGCAGGTATTCCGGATCCATGCGGTCGAACGGAATCGACAACTGCGAGATGTCGTACAACAGATTCAGCACAAGTACTTGCAACGGCAACATCGGCAGGAACGGCAAGAACGCGCTGGCGACCAGCATGCTCAGCACGTTGCCGAAGTTGGAGCTGGCCGTCATCTTGATGTACTTCATGATGTTGCCGAACGTGATGCGGCCTTCGACCACGCCCTCTTCCAGCACCATCAGATTTTTTTCGAGCAGGATGATATCGGCCGATTCCTTGGCGATATCGGTCGCCGTATCCACCGAGATACCCACGTCCGCTTCGCGAAGCGCGGGCGCATCGTTGATGCCGTCGCCGAGGAAGCCGACCGTGTGGCCCTGGCGCTGCAGCGACTTCACCACACGCGCTTTCTGTAGCGGCGACATCTTGGCGAAGACGGTAGTGCGCTTGACCAGTTCATCCAGCGCCGCATCGTCCAGCGGCTCGATGTCGCGGCCTTGTGCGGAGTGCTCCACGTCGAGACCGACTTCGCGGCAGATCTTGCGCGTCACCGCTTCGTTGTCGCCGGTGATCACCTTCACTTCGACACCGTGATGATGAAGCGCGGAAATCGCAGTGGCAGCCGTGTCTTTGGGTGGATCGAGGAACGCCAGGCAACCGACTGCCGTCAATTCCGCCTCATCCGCCACGCCGTAGGGACCCGAGCGGGGCGTCTCTTCTTTGATCGCCACCACCAGCACGCGCAAACCATCTTCATTGAGATGGCGTGTCATCGCTTTGATCTCGCGACGACGCTCGTCCGTCATCGGCACGATTTCGTCGCCGCGTCGTTCCTTGGTGGCGATAGCGAGCATCTCCTCGACCGCGCCCTTGCAGACGATCAAGTGATGGCCATTGCCGTTCGCCAGAACCACCGACATGCGGCGGCGCTGGAAGTCGAACGGAATTTCGTCGACCACGCGATAGCGCGATACGATCGGTTCCAGGTCGCGATGTGCCAGCACGGCCTTGTCCATCAGGTTCTTCAGACCCGTCTGGAAATGGCTGTTGAGATAACCGTATTCCAGCGCGTCTTCCGAATCTTCGCCGTCCAGATCGAGATGGCGTTCGAGCACGATCTTGTCGAGCGTGAGCGTACCGGTCTTGTCGGTGCACAGCACATCCATCGCACCGAAGTTCTGGATAGCGTTCAGCCGCTTCACCACGAC
Organism: Dyella sp.; assembly: GCF_035486915.1. GTDB lineage: Bacteria > Pseudomonadota > Gammaproteobacteria > Xanthomonadales > Rhodanobacteraceae > Dyella_B. Next base: position 2,026 of record NZ_DATHMR010000153.1, read on the forward strand.
CTTGCGATTGGACATCGCAATCGCACCTTTGGCGAGGTTCGCGGTGACGATCAGCGGCAGCATCTCCGGCGTCAGACCGACCGCAACGGAAAGCGCGAACATCAGTGCATCCAGAAATCCGTGCTTGAAGAACTGAATCAGGAAAACGATGGGCACCATCACCAGCATGAAGCGAATCAGTAGCCAACTGACGCTGCTTACGCCACGGTCGAAACTGGTCTGGACACGTTCGCCCACGATGGAACGTGCGAGCGACCCCAGATAGGTGCGGCCGCCCGTCGCCGCGATCACTGCCGTGGCTGTGCCGCTGACCACGTTCGTACCCATGTAGCAGACGGTGGGCAGATCCAGCGGATTGTTCTGCTGCGCCCCGTGCGCGCCGCTCTCGACCACATGCGCCTGTGCTGGGCCGGCTTTTTCCACCGGCAGCGATTCGCCGGTAAGAATGGCCTGGCTGATGAACAGATCTTTCGCGGTCAGCAAACGCAGGTCCGCGGGCACCATGTCCCCCGCGGCCAGATGCACGATGTCACCGACCACCAGTTCGCCCACCGGCACTTCGATGCGCTCGCTATGCTCATCCGAGGCGCGGCGCGTCACCGTGGCGGTATTTCGCACCATCGCCTTCAGCTTCTCGGCGGCGCGCGAGGAACGGTATTCCTGGGTGAAGCTCAGGAAGACGCTGATGCCGACCATCACGGCAATGATGATCGGGCCAGACAGATCGTCCGGCGTGACAAACACCTGCACCACCGCAAGAATCAGCAGCACGATGATGAACGGGTTCTTGAAGGCACGCAGCAGCTGGAACGACCAGTGAGGCGGCTTTTCGTGAGAGACCTCGTTGACGCCGTCCCGATCGAGTCGGTCGGTGATCTGTTCTTCGTTGAGGCCCGCCAGGCTGGTGTCTAGATGGGCGAGCAGCGCGTCGTTTTCGCGGAACGCTTCCTGCGCGGCCGCTACATTAGGGTGCGCAGCCGCAGCCTTGCCCGTGGCCTTGGCCGTAGCAGCCTGGTTGGATCGGTTCATCATGTCTCGCTTCCGTGGAATCAAGTTGCTTGCGATGCGGGAGGCGAGCGATGGGAGCTGCTGCCTCCTCTACGGCAATCCGCGTCCAGGGTGACGCTCCCCCGACCGGCTAACCGGTGCTGGTGGAGGCCAACCCTTGGGGAGCCGGGAATGACGCATCAGTGGCTTGATACCAGATGAAGATGACGAGACGTGCGCGGCGATTCCGCGGACGAATGATCGTGCCAGCGGGAAAGGGGGCGGCCCTGGGCGGCTTCGATTTGCCAATGCATATCGATCGGAGCCCGGTCAGCCGCCTTATTCAGCGGCTGGGGGACGGTAACGGTACGGGGAGCACGCACGACATCACGGCGGCCGGTCAGGGAAAACCGACCCGCAGTGCGAAGACGAAAGAAATCGCGAAGGAGCTTCATAGGCCCATCTCCTTAAAACGGTGCTCACGGCACCGTTAGGAGCGGGCCGGACTTCCCTAGTCGAGGAAAGCGCCGGCCAACCGCTGGCGGTTGCCGCGAACGATCAGCTTGTTATGCAATGCCGGCACCCGATGCTCGCGGATGTCGACGTTGCGACTAGGGTAAACGTCCATATGCCTTGGTTAGTTCGGACAGAGGCCCGGTCGGCCATAGATGCGCCGGTGGGCGCGTGCATTGTCATGCTGCAGTGCAAGGGTGTCAACCCTCCGAAATAAATTTATTCACGTCCGATAGAACGGCGCGCACTGGGCAACCGTGCGAGCCAAATACGCGAGCGCTCTCTTGCGGATAACTGAAGCATTCACCCAATCAGTTGTGCCAAACCACATCCCCATCGACCGCATAAAGGCGGCAGTTTTGGTGCTTGGCGTTGCAGTCCGCCAGGGCGGCGGCTAACGGATCCAGGCCTCGTGTTGATGCAGCCCAACCGCCGTCTGGTGCAACGACGAAGGCGCGTGGCCTTGTCATCATGAGGAACTTTTCGTAACCGAGCCGTCCGGCGGGGGTCAAATAAGGCACGGCACTTTCATCACCCAGATTCGCGAAATGGGTCGGTGGTGGTTCCGGCGTAGGCCGCGTCCACACCACCTCGTCGTTCACCACATAAAGGCGACATCCGATCGTCGCTCGCTGGCAGTGCCGCATAGCCCACAGCATCGGATCGAATCCACCTGACGATTCGCCGGCTCCGTGTAAGCCGATGGCCAGCGCCCGAGGCAAGGGCTTGTTCAGAAATTGCTGGTAATAGGCAACGCCTTTGCCGTCAGGGATCGCATTGAGATACGGCAATGCCTGCAAATCGGTCAGGTCGGCATAGTGGCTCGGCGGGGGTGGTGTCTGAGGCAGGTATTGCGGATACAGCAGCTTGTTGGGCAATCCGTTCCGCTCGAGAAAGTCGTCCAGCTTCGGCGTCCAGAGCGGCAACCCTTCTGCCGAACCGAGCAAATTGTGCGAATCGACGCCGAACCTTCCGTATGCCACCAACTCAGCCGGTGCACCGGCTGCAACATAGTGATCGTACATGGCGTGCCAGACCGGCGTTGCGAATACTTCATCGTTGTCGCCGAAAAACCAGATCGATGGTGTGGAAACCTCATCCCCGAGTTCGCCCGCAGCCGTAATCAGCGCATCGTCGGGATCGCGACAACTGGACGCTTTCATGCCGCCCGCAAAACTCACCAACACTTTTACGCCGGGCACCTTCAACGCACCTACTGCGAGCGTATTCCAGCCGCCAAAGCTTTGTCCCGCGACCAAGATGCGCGAACCGTCGATATACGGCTGCTGCTTCATGTAGTTGATCGCCGCGCGGATATCCTTGGCGTTGTCGATACCCACCGCCAAATCGTCGCAACCGTGCGAAGCGAGATGGCCGTCCGATCCACCGTAGCCGCGCATCATCGGGAGGGCTACGGCATAACCACGCGAGAGAAAATAGTAATTGGAAAAAGAAAGGCGGTATCTGGGTTGCTGCGCCGGCGGAATGCCGCCATTGGCGCCGTGATTCATGATCGCCAGTGGAAACGGCCCAGGGCCATCCGGCGTAAAAATGGTCATGACCAGCATTACCGGATTATCTGAATCGCTGGGAATCTGCACGACACGTTCATGTAGCAACGCAGCGTCAGGCGCTTTCTCCACATCGGAGGAATCCTCCGCCTCAACCCACCCGACCCTTATCAGCAACGACAAGCACGTTGCTATGAGAAAAATTGCCATGCGCATCTGCATACCCCTTCCAACTTCTAGCGAACAACGCAGCGAACCAAAAAAGGTGTACGCGAACTACATAACAAAAACTCCTTTTGTATTTAGCTTGTCGTTATCCCAGAAGTTCATATCCGCATATTTCATAAAAATATCCGGTGGCAGAATGGTAGAGCGTTTCTCCAGCTCAACTTTCCGTTTCACCTTGTGAAGGTCCGGCATGCCGAGTCGTTGGTCGAACTGCTCCTCCTGATACTCGATGTTTTCGAAATCATGTGGGAAAAGCTCAAGCCCGAGTTGCTGGTAAATACCATTGATAATATTTGCGGTGTCCGTGACCAGCGATTCGTAACGCACCACAATGAGCTTTTTGGCATGCTCACCAAACCAGGCTTCGCGCAACGAACCCCATGGCAATCCAATCAAACCCCGCTCGGAGTCCATAACATCCTTGACTCGCCCATAGACATTGCGAGTGTCCTTACCATGAAAGATGCTTGAAACATGTGTTGGGTTGCGACGAATCATCTTTTCGACGCTATCGATGACCCATGGCACATCGCGGACACAGCAGATTACCTTCGCGTCGGGAAATAACGCGTTCAGCATTGGAAGCTTTGCTGTCCAAGTGCGGTTTGTATCGAAAATCAGCTTGCCGTTCGCAAGCTCATCGTGGTGGTAGGCCTCGAATAAACTTTTCAGCACGCGATGCCTGCGCTCGTCGTTAAAGAAAGGCGCATATTCACTTGCTCCGCTCATCTTAGGTAGAACGGCACCTAAAAGCGTCGCCACCGGACCACTCATACCTGCACTGACATGCGGATTTTGGCGAAGAATCGCTGAAAGCAACGTCGATCCAGACCGAGGTAGGCCCGATATGAAATGGATAGCATGGCCATTGATTGCCATGGTTTAGTCCCCTGCTTACTACTTGAACTTGTATCGTGAAAAGTGCCTGCATAACCTTTCAGCCATGCAGGCACCCATTGCTTACTTATGCAATATGCGTTTTGACGTACGCGCTTGTCAGCGTATGCTCGCTGTACAACAACGCATCGTTGGTCGCCGAAGGAAGCCCGTCCACCGCCACACCGTCTGTGGCATCAAACACGCTCATCGCCTGCACCAACTGATTCGCCTGTGCCAGTGCTGAGTGAGTCGCGCCTGGGTTGTTATAGAGACCTTGGATATCCGCCTTGTCGGTGGCACTCAACGCCTCATTCCCTGCACCCAACACGCCATTCATGATCGATCCGGCAATGTCGGTATCCGCCAGACCCAGCGCGTGGCCGATCTCATGCAACGTCACCTGTTCGAATGTGGCGCCAGTGTTGGCATACGCCAATTGGCCACTGGCATTGGTGGCGAGCGAAACCTGGTTGGGATCCTCCAGCTCCACCTGCGCACTCGATAGCGTGCCACCCTGACTGCTGTAGGTGGTCAAACCGATCTGGTTGGTGCTCGCGGTATTGAGATCGCTGAAGCCCACTTCGATATTCGATTTCGCACCCGGAGCCAATTCCACGAAGGTCAGGCCCGAAGCTTTAGCCCACGCTTGGAATGCAGCCTCTATCTCCTGCTGTTCCTTGGTGTTGGTCACAGCATCGCTGATATCGCCACCCGCAGTGGCGAAGCTCCAGGTGATCGTTTTGTCGGCCCACTTGGCTCCTTCGTAGACACTGTCCGACTGTTCTGCTTTGGCCACTTCGGTCGCGGAAGGATCCTTTTTTTTCCACTTCGTCAGGCCGTAGCCGTAACCGCCGCCGTCATCACCGCCGCCGCCGCTGTAGCCGCCGTAACCACCTTCGTCACCGGAATCGTCTGGATCGGGTGCGGCCCAGCCCGCACCGGTGTCATCGGTGCCGGTGACGTCATCGCCCGTGTTAGTGCCACTGAAGGAGACTGCGCTGTA
>NZ_DATHMR010000154.1:0-24064 GCF_035486915.1 Dyella sp.
TTCCAAGATCGCCATTGGCCAATGCCTCGCCCACGCGACGGTAGGTGTCCTGGGGGTTGTCAGCCATGATGAAGCCGTCCGTAATCGTGCCGGGATTGTTGCCCACGCGCGCCGTCGCACCGTTTGCCGATGGCTGATTGCTACCCTCCGGCGGAATCACCAGCGCGGCGCTGGCCGAAGGCGTATCCATGCCCGGCGGGATTTGCAGCGGGGATTGCTGTTGAGCGTTTTGCCAAGCGCGTTCACTACGGAACATGCCGCAGCCCGAAAGTAGCAGGCCAGTGAGAGCCAGGGCCGGCAGGGCAACGGCGAGAGAAGATTTCTTCATGTAGAGGGATTCCGTGATGTTCCGTAGTGAATTATTTGAAGTCGGGACAGCCAATCTTTCAGGCGGCATCCGCCAAGGATGCCAGAGTCGCCACGGCCTTGCGCAACTGTTCGCGCGCTGGGCCGTGTTCCAGCTCGACCAACGGCAGCCGCGGCGCAGCCGTTCCCAGCCCCAGATCAGGCAGACCGGCCTTCACCGCGATCGGGTTCGGCGCGCAGTTGAGCGCCTGCACCAGCGGATCGAGGGCGGCGTTGCAACGCACCGTAGCCACGCGGTCGCCCGCGGTGGCCGCATCGCACAGTGCACGGAAAGCCCTGGGTACCAGGTTGGCCACGACCGAAATGGTGCCCGCCGCACCCTGCAGCATGGCATCACCCGCCGTCTGGTCATCACCGGACAGATAGACGAAATCCGGACGAACAAGTTCCGCAGTCCGCTTGATGCGCTCGGCGTCGCCGCGCGCTTCCTTGATGCCGATGATGGCTGGATGATCGCGCAGCACGGCCGTGGTGTCGGACGAAATGTCGCAGGCGGTGCGGCTCGGCACGTTGTAAAGCAGCGTCGGCAGACCGCCTTGCTCGGCCACTTCGAGGAAATGGCGGCGCAGACCTTCCTGCGTGGGGCGCACGTAATAAGGGGCCACCACGAGTGCCACATCGGCACCCAGAGCGCGCGCGCGTTTTGTGAGAGCCACGGTTTTTGCGGTGCCCGCCTCGCCGGTACCGGCGATCACGGGAATACGACGGGCAACGTGCTCGACCGCAAAGGCCAGCAATCGATCGTATTCATCGTGCTCGAGCATATGAGCTTCACCGGTGGAACCGGCGACGACCACTGCCTGGGTGCCCCCTGCGATCTGGAAATCGAGCAGGCGACCGAATGCCGCCAGATCGAGCGCCCCATCCGGACCGAACGGGGTAACCAGCGCGCAGATGCTTCCGCGAATATCCATGGTGCCATCCGCACAAAACCAAGCCAAAAGGATGCCCTGAACCATTCTGCGCAGGCGGCATGATATTCAGAAGGCCCGCCGAGCGTGCTGTGTGGCGCAGGGAAGACTGGCCGTCTTGCCAAGCCGCACGGCGCGCTCGGCGGGCCTTCTGAATATCACCCCATCATTGAAATCCAACATGTGGGGCCGACACTGTCTGCCCCCATATCTTCGGCGCATCGACTCGACAGACGGCCAGTCTGCCTTCGTCAATGCCCCTTCGATATGCGCGCAGACAGTGCGGTGACGCCTGCGCAGAATGGTTCAGGGCATCCTTGTATCTTACTTGCGGGCTCGCAGGACGGGCAAGTAAGCTCGGCTATCGTCTGTCGTCGTCCCGCACGACACGGGATCGCCACCTTCCATGTCCAGCACTCCTTTTTCCGCGCGATCCAGCAACGACCACCATCTATTGATCCAGACGCTGACTCCTGCGGCACGCACGCCTTTGCTCGCGTTGGCCCGCCGTATCGCCGATGCGGGCTGCAATCTGTCGGATGCGCGCGTCTCCACCATCGGCGTCGATACCTCGCTCACCCTGCTCGCCACGGGTGCGTGGGACGCGGTGGCGAAACTGGAAACGGCGCTGACCAAGCTGGCCCGTGAAGAAGAGCTGCGCCTGACGTACTACCGTACGGCGCCGCGCGAGCCCAGCGGCCACTTGCTGCCTTATCTCGTGGAAGTGGTGTCGTCAGATCGGCCGGGCATTCTGGTGAAGATCGTCGATTTCTTCAGCCGTCACGAAATCAGCGTGGAGCAATTGAGCTCGATGCGCTATCAGGCCATGCAAACAGGCGCCGCCATGTTCCAGGCGCAATTCACAATCGGCGTACCGGACAAAATCCACATTGCCGCCTTGCGCGACGATTTTCTCGAGTTCTGCGATGGCCTGAATCTGGACGCCATCATGGATCCGGTGAAGTTCTAGGATGCTCCGCCAGGATTAATCTTACAAGGCTGTTTTCCACTGCCCGACACGCGCTAGTCTCCATCCCAGGCAAGCGCAAAACTCAGTCAGGCTTTTGGAGAACTCATGCCCGACCTAGGAAAGAAAGTTCCTAAGCTTCAAGGCGTCACCGGCGACGGCAGCACGCTGAAACTGGATTCACTGAAGGGACAATGGGTAGTCGTCTACTTCTACCCCAAGGACAGCACACCCGGTTGCACCAACGAAGCCAAAGACTTCCGCGACCTCTATCCGAAATTCCGCAAGCGCCATGCCGAAATCATCGGCGTCTCGCGCGACTCCGTAAAATCCCACGCCAATTTCGCCAGCAAGCAGGAGCTGCCTTTCCCGCTGGTTTCCGATCCCGAAGAAACCTGGTGCAACGCCTTCGACGTGATTCACGAGAAGGTGCTGTACGGGAAACGTCACATGGGCGTGGTACGCAGTACTTTTCTGATCGACCCCGACGGCAAGCTCGCCGCGGAGTGGCGGGGTGTGAAAGTACCCGGCCATGCCCAGGCGGTGCTCGACGCGATTCCAAGCCGGTGATTTCCACGTCTCACGCATCCATCAACGTGCTACGTCCCTCCAACCTCCAGCCCTATGAGGTTCCTTCCGCATGACCGGAAGCAAGCGCATCTACGCCCTCGATACCAACGTGCTGTTGCATGACCCCACTTCGCTGTTCCGCTTTGAAGAACACGACGTCTTCATTCCGATGACGGTGCTGGAGGAACTGGATGAAAAGAAGAAAGGCGCTTCGGAAGTTTCACGCAACGGCCGCCAAGTCAGTCGTTTCCTCAATGAGCTGATCGAACGCGGCAACGGTCACGGCATCAGCAATGGCCTGGAACTGACCAACCCGGAAGGTGTGACGCTCAAGCGCGGCGGCGCGGTCGGCCGTTTGTATTTCCAGCAGCGCACCAGCAATGGCCACGGTAAAGCGGATAACCAGATTCTTTCTTCCGTGATCGAGCTGCGCGATCAGAATCCGGATCGTGCGGTCATTCTGGTCACCAAAGACATCAATCTGCGCATCAAGGCCAAGATTTATGGCATCGATGCCGAGGACTACGAAAACGATCGCGCGCTCGATGACTTCGCCCTGCTCTACACCGGCTCGACCGAATTGTCGGAAAACTTCTGGGACAACCATCCGGAGGTGCAGTCATGGAACGAACGCGGGCGCACGTTCTACAAGCTCGACCGTCGCGAGGATGAAGACTGGTATCCCAACCAATGCCTGTTCCTACCCGGCGAAAACAGTGTCGAGTTGCGCGTCATGCATGTGGACGAGCAACGCGCAACGCTGGTGCTGCTGGATGATCACAGTCACAGCAATCACAGCGTATGGGGCATTGCCGCACGCAATCGCGAACAGAATTTCGCACTCAACGTGCTAATGGACCCCGACGTGGATTTCGTCACGTTGCTCGGCACAGCTGGCACGGGCAAAACCTTACTCGCACTCGCCGCGGGCCTGGCGCAAGTGATGGATCAGCAGCGTTACCGCGAAATCATCATGACGCGTGCGACGGTTTCGGTCGGCGAAGACATCGGTTTCCTGCCCGGCACCGAAGAGGAAAAGATGACGCCGTGGATGGGCGCACTCACCGACAACCTCGAAGTGCTCGCCAACCCGGAAGAAGGCGGCAGTTGGGGACGCCAGGCTACCAACGACCTGCTCGCGTCGCGCATCAAGATCCGCTCGCTCAACTTCATGCGCGGACGCACGTTCCTGTCGCGCTATCTGATCATCGACGAGGCGCAGAACCTGACGCCAAAGCAGATGAAAACGTTGATTACGCGTGCAGGCCCCGGCACCAAGATCGTCTGCCTGGGCAACGTCGAGCAGATCGATACGCCCTACCTGACGGAAACCACATCCGGCCTGACGTACGCCGTGGACCGCTTCAAGCATTGGTCGCACTCGGCACACATCACGCTGCGTCGCGGTGAACGTTCGCGTCTGGCTGACTTTGCGTCCGAGGCTCTATAAGCTCTGCCACGACAGCGGGCAAAGAGCGTGACAAAAACAAACGCACCACCGATAGCACTGACCATCGCCGGATCCGATTCCGGCGGTGGTGCAGGCATTCAAGCGGATCTGAAAACATTCCATGCGCACGAAGTGCATGGCCTTTCCGTTATCGCAGCGATCACGTCGCAAAACACGCGCGGCGTGACCGCCATACACTCCGTTCCGCTCAAACATATTCAAAGTCAGATCGAAGCACTGTTCGACGACTTCCCCATCGCCGCTGTAAAAACCGGCATGCTCGGCAACGCTGCGACAGTCAGCCTCGTCGCTCGCGAACTGCGCAAACGCAAACCGGCGTGGGTGGTTGTCGATCCGGTGATGATTTCCACCAGCGGCTCCCGACTGCTCGATGACGAGGCCATCGACGCCATGGTCAACGAATTGATCCCGCTCGCCGACGTACTCACCCCTAACCTCCCGGAAGCCGAAGCCTTGATCGGTTGCTCGCTGCGCACAGCCAATCAAATGGTGAATGCCGGGGAAACGCTGCGCGCCCTTGGCGCCCGCACGGTCTTGCTGAAAGGCGGCCACGCACGGGGCGAAGAGGTGATAGATCGCTTCTTCGATGAAAGCGGAATGATGGAAGTTCGCCACGCCCGGTTACCTATTGAGGGTCACGGCACCGGCTGCACCCTGGCATCGGCCATTGCCGCCGAACTGGCCAAGGGCCACACCATGCGATCGGCGGTGCGTCGGGCTACGGCGTACGTTCATCGCGCGCTGAAACGCGGGTACAAGCCCGGTGGCGGCGACCTTTACGTGCTGAATCATTAATCTGCAAAAAGCCGTAAAATCATTGAGCGACGGCCATCCGGCCGCATATTCCCGCTTTGTCCCTGGCGCCACCCGAGCCGCTATTCACGATGGATTTCCTCAGCCCTCGCTTCATCATCCTCTACGTGTTGCTGGCCTTTGCGCTGTGCGTGCTGCTGGTGCATCTGCGTGGACGTACGCGCTTGCGCTTCGATCGTCAGCTGGTTGATCACTCCGCCATCTTCGCGCCGTACAACCTGTTGATGTACGCGTTCTCGGCGGTGCCGGCAAAGCCCATTCTGGATCGTCGCGGTTTTCCGCAGTTGGATCTGTTGCAAGCGAACTGGAAAACCATTCGCGAAGAAGCGCTGCAGCTGTTTGACGATGGGCACATCCGCGCCGCGGAAAAAAGCAACGACGCAAGCTTCAACAGTTTCTTCAAGCAAGGCTGGAAGCGTTTTTACCTGAAGTGGTATGGCGAGCCGCTGGCATCCGCCGAAACGCTGTGCCCGCAAACCGTCGCACTGCTCAAATCGATTCCAAGCGTGAAAGCCGCCATGTTCGCGACCCTGGCGCCGAACAGCAAACTCAATCCACATCGCGATCCCTTTGCGGGCTCGCTGCGCTACCACCTTGGCCTGATCACCCCCAACTCGCGCGATTGCCGCATCTTCGTCGACGGCGAAGAGCATGCTTGGGGCGACGGTAAGGATGTCGTGTTCGACGAAACCTACGTGCACTGGGTGGAGAACAAGACCGATCAGACGCGCGTGATTCTTTTCGCCGACGTCGAACGCCCGCTACGCACCGGTTTCATGAACGCGATCAACCACCGTGTCGGCGCATTCATGGGCAAGATCACCGCTTCGCCCAACACCGAATCGCCGGAAGAAAAGACGGGCTTCGTCAATCGCATGTTTGCCTTGAATCAGCGCAGCCGTGAACGCAATCGCGCCTTCAAGAGGAAATACCCCCGCTTGTTCCGCACAGTGAAGTACATCGGCATGCTGATCTTTATCTGGCTGGTGTTCCTCGCGCCCTGGCCGTTCGTGCGCTAAGGATTGTCACGTTTCCGGTGCGTGGTACGTCCTTGTTGCAGGTCACCGGAAAACTGCCATGGACAACCACACCGCGTATTTCCAAAAGCAACGCTCTCGACTGCTTGGGCTTGCCTACCGCATGCTCGGCACCCCAGCCGATGCGGAAGACGTATTGCACGATGCCTGGATGCGCTGGGACGCGCAGGACAAAAATCGCCTGGATGATCCCGAGGCGTGGCTGGTAGCAGTCACCACACGCCTGGCGCTGGATCGCCTTCGTCACGCCAAAGTCGAACGCGCCCATTACACCGGACCCTGGCTGCCCGAACCACTGATCGAAACGAGCGAGCAGCCGGAGGAACAAGCCGAGCGCACTGAAACGCTCACACTGTCGTTTCTGGTTTTGCTGGAACGACTGAGCGCGGAAGAACGCGCTGCGTTCCTCTTGAATGAGGTTTTCGATTACAGCCATGCCGAAACGGCGGACATGCTAGGCATTACAGAAGAAACCTGTCGGCAACGCGTTCATCGCGCCCGGCAACGCTTGCGTCAGGATCGACCGCGCTTTACGAGCGATGCACAAACGCAGCGACGCCTGCTGGAGCGTTTCGCGGTGGCGCTGGAGCAACCTACAGAAGAAAACCTATACGCCTTGCTTGCAGCCGATGCTGTGCACGTTGCGGATGGCGGCGGCGCCGTCTCGGCCACGCTGCGTCCGCTATACGGTGCCGAGCGCATCGCGCGGCTGTATCTGCAGATCAACCTCATGGAGCAAGGCCATCAGGTTCAGCGCCAACTGCACGTACTCAACGGTGCACCTGCGCTACTGACCTGGGCGGACGGCAAGCTCGTCACCGTGATCTGGATCGAGTGCAACGACGATCAGATCGTCTCCCTCCAAGTCCTTCGCAACCCGGCCAAACTGGCCCGATTGGAAGCTGTCACGAAATCACAGGCTGGCACGTCCTTGCATTGAACGACCCAAGAGGGTCGCCCTTCACACGAGGAGTTTCCCCATGTCAGCCCGCTTTTCTTATTACGACAATCCTGAAGCCCTAAAGCCGCTGTTTGCGATGAAGGCGTATATCGACCATTCCGGACTTGAGAAGAGCCTGATGCATCTGGTGATGTTGCGCGCCTCGCAACTCAACGGTTGTGCGTACTGCATCGATATGCACAGCAAGGAAGCACGCGCCGAAGGCGAAACCGAACAGCGGTTGTATTTGCTGCAGGCGTGGCGCGAAGCGCCGTTCTACAGCGCGCGAGAACGTGCGGCGTTCGCGTGGTGCGAAGCTGTGACGCGTCTGGACCCAGTGCATGGGGTTCCGAATGATGTTTATGAGCAGGCACGTGCGGAGTTCAACGAGCGCGAACTGATGGATCTCAATATGTTGGTGATTATGATCAACAGCTGGAATCGCATTGCGATACCGAGCAAGACGGAAGCGGGTTCATTCCAGCCCACAAGCCGCAAAGCCGCCTGACCCGCACCTCTCACACCCTCATTCCGGCCTTCGCCGGAATGAGGGTGATGTTGAAGCGCCTGGAAATATTGGACGTCCACAAAAAGAAAAAGCCGCCTTGATAGGCGGCTTTTTTTGAAGGTGATCGCACGATCAGGCTTTAACGCGCTTCGCAATCGCTTCGCCAAAACTCTGCGTATTGCCCTTGCCACCCAAATCCGGCGTCACATGATCGCGATCGTTCGCCATTGTGTCGCGAATCGCCTGACGCAGCCGCGTGCCCTTCTCAACCATGCCCAAGTGATCAAGCATGTCCGCGGCTGCAAGCAGCAGTGCACACGGATTGGCCACGCCCTTGCCGGCGATATCCGGCGCGGAGCCATGCACCGCTTCGAAGATCGCTGCGTGCTCGCCAATATTGTCGCCCGGAGCAAGCCCCAGACCACCCACCAAACCTGCGCAAAGATCGGAAAGAATATCGCCGAACAGATTCGTGGTGACGATTACGTCGAACTGTTCCGGACGCATCACCAGCTGCATGCAGGCGTTGTCCACGATCATTTCGTTGAACTCGATCTGCGGGTATTCCTTGGCGATTTCACGCGCTACATTAAGGAACAGACCCGAAGCGGTCTTGATGATGTTGGCCTTGTGCACCGCAGTGACTTTCTTGCGGCCTTTCTTCACCGCCATCTCGAACGCATAACGCACGATGCGCGCGCTGCCCTTACGGGTGTTGCGAATCATCGAGGTCGCGACTTCACCGTCTTCGGACAGTGTCTGACCTTCGGCCAGATACGCGCCTTCCGTGTTCTCGCGCACGGTGATGATGTCGATGTTCTCGTAGCGCGCCTTGGTGCCCGGAAAGCTGATTGCCGGGCGCACGTTGGCGTATAGATCAAAGTGACGGCGCAACGTGACGTTGATGGAGGTGAAACCACCGCCCACCGGCGTAGTCAGCGGACCCTTCAGCGCCACCTGGTGCTTGGCAATGGCTTCGAGCGTTGCCTTGGGCAGCAGATCGCCATGCTTTTCCAGCGCGATCATGCCCGCTTCGACCGTGTCGTAGCTCAGGCCGCAATCGAGCGCATCGAGCACGTGCAACGTGGCGCTCATGATCTCCGGGCCGATACCGTCGCCCGGGATCACCGCGATGGTCTTGCTCATGGGGAAACTCCTTGGATTGAAGCGGGGGAGCCAGCGCGAGGGGTATGGGCGCCAGGCTGAAAACCCGTCAATTATCGCCGATGCGGCTGTCGTCGAACAGCCCGAAACGGGATTGGAGCGTTGGAAATCCTCGTAGGGAGCGTTGCATCAACTCGCACGAAGAATGGCTCTTTGTATTTGCCCCCTCTCCCCGATGGGGAGAGGGGGCAAAAGCGATTACGGATGTTCGCTGCAGTTTTCGCCCTGCGTGGCGGCGCCGCCGGACTCCAACTGATCGAGGAAATCCACGGCACGGCGAAGATGCGGGATCACGATCGATCCACCCACCACCAGGCCAACGCTGAACACTTCGAAGAATTCTTCGCGCGTCACACCCGCTTCCTTGCATTGCGCAACGTGATAGCTGATGCAGTCGTCACAGCGCAGCACCATCGATGCGACCAAACCAAGCATCTCCTTGGTTTTCACATCCAGCGCACCGGCTTTGTAGGTTTGCGTGTCGAGCGCAAAGAAGCGCCGCACCACCTGGTTGTCTTCACCCAGGATGCGTTCGTTCATACGCTGACGAAAAGCGGTGAATTCGGCGAGGCGATCCTTTTCCGTGCTCATGCCATTTCACCCAGTAGCGCCGCCAGCTTGCCGCTGCGATCGGCGGCGACCAGATCGTCGTAACCGCCTACGAGCTGATTGTTGACGAAAATCTGCGGCACCGTACGACGGCCGCCGCTGCGCTGAAGCATCAAGTCGCGTTGCGCCGGGTCGGTGTCCACGCGCACCTCCTCCCAGGCAAGGCCCTTGGCCTTGAGGAGGTTCTTGGCGGCCACGCAGTAAGGGCACACCGCGGTGGAATAGACTTCGATCTTGGGCATTGCAAAGCTCCGAAATAACCTGCGCAGGAAATGGCGGCTGCGGCCTTTAAAAACAACCCGTTTGGTGCTGAACTGCAACCTCGCCGTAAGGTCACAAGTGATATTGTCGTTCATCTATGACCATGGCACCACGACATCTGCGTAAACGCTTGCTGACCACCCTGGTCCTGACCGGGTTGACCCTGGCTGCGGGCGCCCAGGACAAGCCGGACAATATCCGCCTGCCCGATCTGGGCAGCTCGGCCAATGCCCTGGTTACGGATCAGGAACTTAATGATTACGGCCAGGAAATGCTCGAGGAGATGCGCGCGCTCGACATGGTTGTCGACGATCCGCTGCTGAACGACTACATCAACAATCTTGGCTTCCGCTTGGTTGCCAATTCGGCCAAGCCGAAGGATCACTTCGCGTTCTTCATTGCCAAGGATCCGGTGATCAATGCGTTCTCCGCACCGGGCGGTTACATCGGCATCGACTCCGGCCTGATCATCATCACGCGCAACGAAGACGAACTTGCCGCAGTGATGGCGCACGAAATCGGCCACATCACGCAGAACCATTTGCAGCGTGCTTACGAATCGGCGAAGAAAGACGAACCACTGATGGCCTTGGTTGCATTGGGCGCCATTGCTGCAGGCGGCGTTTCCAATGGCGGTGCCACAGCGGCGTTGCTGGAAGGCGGCATGGGCGCGATCGCGCAGAAAGAGATCAACTTCACCCGCAAGGATGAAGCGGAAGCCGATCGCACCGGCATCATGACCTTGTCCAAGGCAGGCTTCGATCCCAACGCCATGGCCGAATTCTTCCAACGCATGGAAGATGAAATGAGCGCCGATTCCGGCGGTATCCAGGTGCCTTCGCTGCTGCAAGATCACCCCGTCACCGCCGATCGCATCGCCGACGCGAAAGCGCGCGCGACGTCGTTGATCGCCGAACAGAAAAAGCAACCCAATGGCAATCTGCTCAACAAGGCCGACTGGGAAGGCATTACGGCGCCGATTGCTTACGTCAAAGATCCCACCACGCTGCTCAACGCGAAAGGCGAGGATCCAAACGGTCCCAGCACTTATTTGTTGATGCGTGAACGCGTGCGCGTGCTGTCTGACGACCCGTATCACATGGCCACGTATTACGGTTCGCTGATAGCGGCTAGCAAACCCGGCAACGACACGATGGAAAACCACTACGGTTACGCGTTGGCACTCACGCGTACCGGTCAAGGCAGCAAGGCCATCGTTCAATTGCAGCCGCTGCTGGTCAAATATCCGCAAAGCATTGTCCTTCGCTTAGGGATGGCCGATGCACGGCTGCAGGCCGGCGAACGTGCTGCCGCGCTGGATATTTACGCTGTACTCAACACGCAGTCTCCGCACAACAAGGCGATCGCGGTTGCCTATGCCAACGCGCTCACTCAGGGCGGTACCGGGACTCAAGCCGCACAAGCCGCAGACCTGCTTCGTCCGATGCTGGAAAGTACCGACGAACCGGACATTTTCACCGCCTACGCACGCGCCAGCGAACGAGCGGGCGACCCCGTCCGTGCCGGGGAGGCCTACGCGCAGGCGAGTTATCTCTCCGGCCGCCCCTTCGACGCGGTGGAACAGCTCAAGGGTCTGCTCAAGCGCAAGGATCTGGATTATTACGCCCGGGCACGCATTCAGGCCCATATCGCCGAACTCACCCCGCTGGTGATGGAACTGCGCAAACGGCGTGTTTCGACCGACGACAACCCGGATGGCAACGACCAGACGCCCCAGTTAAACGACCATGATTCAGCCATGGACGGTCTGCAGCAATCCATGCAGACGCTGGACTGGTCGCCCTGCGGCCTGTCAAGCTGCCCAAGTATTTCGGGTGAAAAGCACTAAAAAGCGCGTCTTTCAAGTCTTTGACAATTAAATTTCACATTGTGTCATTGCCACGTAACATTGCACCGCTGCAATATTTGCGTCATAGGCAAACCCCATTGGACCCAGCGTGCACAAACGCATCCTGATTGTTGAAGACGAAGCTTCCATCCGCGACATGGTCGCTTTCGCCCTGCGCAAGGCCGGTATGGATACCGCCCAGGCTGCCGACGCACGCACGGCCCAGATGTCCATTGCCGAGCAGGTTCCCGACCTCATCCTGCTGGACTGGATGCTACCGGGCACCAGCGGACTGGATCTGGCCCGCCGCCTGCGCAAGGAAGAACTCAGCCGCGAAGTCCCCATCATCATGCTTACCGCACGCGGCGAGGAAATGGACCGTGTAAACGGTCTGGAAGCCGGCGTGGACGACTACGTCGTCAAGCCCTTCTCCACCCGCGAACTGATCGCCCGCATCAAGGCCGTACTGCGCCGCAGCCAGGGCGATGACGGCTCGGGCATGGTGGAGCTGGGTCGTCTGCGCATCGATGGTCCGGCACACCGTGTGTTTGCGGTCGATGAGCCGGTGCCGATCGGCCCAACCGAATATCGTCTGCTGTACTTCTTCATGACTCATCCGGAACGCGTCTACTCCCGCGCCCAACTGCTCGACCACGTGTGGGGCGGCAGCGTGTACGTGGAAGAACGCACCGTCGATGTGCATATCCGGCGCCTGCGCAAGACACTCGAGCCGTGGAAGCTCGAAGACATGGTGCAGACGGTCCGAGGTGCAGGCTATCGATTCTCGGCAAGCCCCTGACGCCCACGTCGCCATGAACCGCTTGCTCGACAGCGCCTGGAAATTTCCTCTCGCGCTAGTCGTCGGCTTGTTTGCAGGCGGTTTGGTGGGCTGGCTGGCCGCAGGCCATGTAGCCACGGGTGTGGCGCTCGTTGCTATAGCAGAGATTGTCTTGCTACTGACGCACTTGCGTCACATAGCTAAGACAATCATGAACTCACCCGCCCTCGACAAGAACAGCGACCCAGACCAACCCCGGCATGACCGATTCATGATGCGCTCCCGACGCTTAGCCGCCAATTTGCACGATCTGCGCAGAGCCGCCGGCAATCTGCCAGATGCCATCGTGCTGCTCGATCAGGATCAGCACGTACGCTGGTTCAATCATGCGGCGGAGAGCCTGCTGGGTCTGCGTCGTCCACAGGATCGTGGCGTCGTGCTGCGCGACAAGCTGCACAATTCCGAACTCGCCGGCTGGTTGGAAGAACCCTCGCCCGAGCCGCTGAACGATGTCAGCGCACCGGGGCAGCCGAGCCGCCATATCAACGTGACCATGCTGCCCTTCGGTCAGCGCCAGCGTTTGCTGCTTGCGCGCGATATCAGCCACATGTCGCGCCTGGAACAGATTCGCCGTGACTTCGTCGCGAACGTGTCGCACGAATTGCGCACACCGCTCACGGTGATTCACGGTTATCTCGAATTGCTCGATCCGGAAGATGTTCCGCATCTGGCGCCGGTGCTCGGCGAGATGCGCGCACAGTCCAAGCGCATGGGTCAGATCGTCGAAGATCTGCTGACCTTGTCGCGCCTTGAGACACAAGATCACGTCAGCGAAGAACGTGTGCAGATGGCGCCGCTTCTGGCGACGCTGCGCAAGGAAGCCGAAGCACTGAGCCAGGGCCGTCATACCATCACGATGGAATCGACGGCCGAGCTGGATCTGCTCGGCTCGCCGAAGGATCTGCACAGCGCGCTCTCCAACCTGGTGAGCAATGCAGTGCGTTACACACCAACCGGCGGACGCATCACCGTTCGCTGGGAACGTACAGCCGAAGGCGCCAACTATTCGGTGACCGATACGGGTTACGGCATACCCGCCGATCATCTCTCGCGCCTTACCGAACGCTTCTATCGTGTTTCCTCAAGCCGTTCGCGCGACAGCGGTGGCACTGGCCTTGGTCTTTCCATCGTCAAACACGTGCTTGGCTTGCATCAGGCCCGTCTGGATATCCGCAGCACGCCGGGCCAGGGTTCCACCTTCACCTGCTGCTTCGGCCCCGAGCGCTTGCTCACGCCGGAAGTCCACGACGTCAGCAAACCGCTCGACGTCCACTGAGCGATGGGCACAAAGGCGTAGGCGTAAAGGCAGTTGATAGGCGAGAATGCGCGGATGCCGCGTCGCCCAGCCATCCAACCCGTCGTGAACGAAGCGCCCAAGCCCGAGCTTTTCCTGAGCCGTGAACTGGCTGCGCTTGAATTCAACTTCCGCGTCCTCGCACAAGCTCGCGATCCGAGCACGCCAGTGCTTGAACGCCTGCGCTTTCTAAGCATCGTCGCGAGCAATCTCGACGAATTCTTCGAAGTGCGCGTGGCGATGCTCAAGCATCATCACCAATTCGGCTCGGCAGCGCCGGGCCCGGATGGCATTGCATCCGGCGAACTGCTTGCACATATCCGTGAACGCGTGCTCGATCTGGTCGGCGCACAGTACGCCACTTGGCACGACGAACTGGGGCCTGCGCTGGCGGCGGAAAACATTCATTTCCTCACGCGCAAACAGTGGACGGCGCGGCAACGCCGGTGGTTGCAGGGCTATTTCGAAAACGAAGTGTTGCCGGTACTTTCGCCGTTGGGTCTGGATCCGGCGCATCCCTTCCCGCGCATTCTCAATAAGACATTGAACATCGCGGTGGTGCTGCAGGGTCGCGATGCGTTCGGTCATGAAGGCCACATGGCGCTGGTGCGCGCGCCGCGTTCGCTACCGCGCATCATCCGCATTCCGGATGAGGTTGGCGGCACGGGCGATCATTACGTGTTCCTCGCCGAACTGCTGCAGGCGTTCGTCGACACGATGTTCCCCGGCTTCAAAGTGGCCGGCTCCTATCAGTTCCGCGTGACGCGCAACAGCGAGCTGATCGTGGAAGAAGAAGTCGACAACCTCGCTCGTGCGTTGACCGAGGAATTGCTCGGCCGTGGTTACGCACGTCCCGTTCGGTTGGAAATCGGTAGCGATTGTCCGCAGTCCATCGTGTCGATGCTGATCTCCAACTTCCAGTTGGAAGAAACCGACGTCTATCGCTGCAACGGACCGGTGAACATCATTCGCGTAGGCACGGTGTATGACGACATCGATCGCCCCGACCTGAAATTTCCGCGCTTCACACCCGCCATACCGCCTGCGCTCCTTGGCGCCAAGCGTATCTTCGACGTGCTGAGCCAGCGCGACATTCTTCTGCATCATCCTTACGAATCGTTTACGGCGGTTGTCGATCTTCTGCGAGAAGCCGTGCAAGATCCGGACGTCCTTGCCATCAAGCAAACACTGTATCGCGCAGGTAAAGACACGCCACTGGTCGATCTGTTGGTCGAAGCCGCACGCAAAGGCAAAGACGTGACGGTAGTGATCGAACTGCGCGCACGCTTCGACGAAGAAGCCAATATCCGTTTCGCCACACGGCTACAGGAAGCCGGCGTGCAAGTGGTATATGGCGTGGTCGGCTTCAAGACACACGCCAAAATGATGCTGATCGTGCGCCGCGAGAACGGCCATTTGCGGCGTTATTCGCATTTGTCGACGGGTAACTACCATCAGGCCAACAGCCGCTTGTACACGGACATCGGCTTGATGACGGCCGATCCCGAAATTGGCGAAGACCTGCACAAGGTGTTCCAGCAATTGTCGGGACTGGGTCCGATGATCAGTCTGAAGCGTTTGCTGCATTCGCCGTTTACCCTCTACAACAGCATCATCGAGAAGATCGCGCGCGAGGCCACGCACGCGCGCAACGGCCGTCCTGCGCGCATCGTCGCCAAACTCAATGCGCTCAATGAAGGGCGTGTGATCGAGGCGCTGTATGCCGCGGCGCAAGCGGGTGTGGATATCGACCTGATCGTGCGCGGCGCGTGCACGCTTCGCCCGGGCTTGCCCGGCGTCTCCGAGCGCATTCGCGTTCGTTCCATTGTCGGGCGCTTCCTCGAACACAGTCGCGTTTACTGGTTCGCCAACGACGGTCAGCCGGAAATCTACTGCGCCAGCGCGGACTGGATGGAACGCAATCTGATGCGACGTATCGAGATCGCCTTTCCCATCATCGATCCACAGCTGGCGAAGCGCGTTTACGATGAAACGCTCGCGAACTATCTCGCCGATAACACTCAGGCATGGCTGCTCGATAGCGACGGACATTACGAACGCGCCACACCTGGCGCACACGCGCCGTATACCGCGCAGCAGGTATTGCTTGAACGCTTGAGCGGCCTCAACGCTTCCACGTAACGATGCGACTTCAGACCTTTTACCCATACATGCCAGAATCCAAGCCAGTCCCGACCAGGAGCGATGCGTGAGCCTCGGCGACCAGACGCAGATCAAGGATGGCGAGCTGATGGCCGCCGTCGATATGGGTTCGAACAGTTTCCACATGGTCGTGGCACGCATGGAGCACGGGGAGCCGCGCGTGATCGATCGCCTGCGCGACAGCGTGCGCATGGCGGCCGGTCTTCGCGCCGATGGCACGCTGGACGCCGAACACCGCGCGCGCGCCTTGAACTGCCTAGCCCGGTTTGGTCAGCGCATCGCTGGCATTCCTACCGCGCGCGTGCGCGCTGTGGCGACGAACACCGTGCGGCGACTGGCCTCGCCGCAAGCTTTCCTCACCGCTGCGGAAACCGCGCTGGGTCACCCAGTGGAAGTCGTGTCCGGCCGCGAAGAGGGCCGCTTGATCTTCCTGGGTGTCGCACACGATCTTTCCGCGTCACGCGAGCCGCGCCTGGTCATCGACATCGGCGGCGGCAGCACAGAGTTCATCATCGGCCGCGGGTTGGCACCGATGCATACGGAAAGTGTGCAGGTCGGATGCATTGCCACCACCGTACGCTTTTTCCCAGGCGGCAAGCTCACGCGCAAACGTTGGCAGCGTGCACGCGGCGAAATCGGCGTGCTGCTGCAGCAGTTCTCCGAGGAATATCTGGAGTCCGGCTGGGTGGATGCCTACGGCTCTTCCGGTAGTGCGAAGGCCATTGGCGCCGTCGTGCAGGCAATGAAACTCTCCGACCATGGCGTAACGCCCGCCTCGCTCGCATCGCTGCGCGATGCATTGCTTGAACAAGGGCAAATCAGCACGCTGAAACTGCCGGGCCTGGCCGAAGAACGCGCACCGGTTTTCACGGGCGCCGTGGTCATTCTCGAAGCCGCGTTCGCCGCGCTGGGCATTCAGCGCCTGGAAGTGTGTGAAAGCTCGATGCGCGAAGGTCTGCTGTGGGACCTGATCGGTCGCGCAGGCGGCAGCGATCCACGCACGGCCAGCATCGATGCACTGGCCAATCGCTACGGCGTGGATCGTGCCCAGGCACGTCGCGTGGAATCCACCGCGCTCATGTTGTTCGATCAGGTCGCCGCAACGTGGAAGCTCGATGCCGAAGCGCGCGAATGGTTGTCGTGGGCCGCTCGCGTGCACGAAATCGGTCTGGCCATCGCACACAGCCAGCACCATCATCATGGCGCCTACATTCTTCGCAACGCCGATCTGGCCGGTTTCTCCAAGCAGGAACAGCATCTGCTGGCTGCCATCATCCAGGCTCACCGCCGTAAACCGGACAAAACCAGCTTCGCCTCACTGCCCCAGCGTTATCGCCAGCTCGCCAGACATATCACCGCCTTGCTGCGCCTGGCGGTGCTGTTCCGACGCGCGCGGCGTGCAGAATCCCTGCCGCCCCTGCACTTGGCTGCAAGCAGCCAGCGACTTACCCTGCAACTTCCTGCGGACTGGCTCGAGCAGCATCCGCTGAGCCAAGCGGACCTGGAGCAGGAAATCACGCCGATGACCGAATTGGGCCTTGCGCTGAGCCTGTCCGCGCAATGACCTGAAGCCGCCCTCACTTTGCCAAAACAGGCACAGCGGCTCTGGGCCGCGTATCATGCACCGTTATTTCTGCCGCTCCGCCCAATTGTCATGCCCAAGTACCTGCTGACTGCCCTCTTTCTGCTCGCTACTCCGCTTGCCTTCGCGCAGACTGCTACGCCAGCGGCCAATGCGGCGACGCCTGCTGCAGCCAATCCGATGGTGGTGCTGCATACATCGCAGGGCGATATCACACTGGAACTGTTCGCCGACAAAGCACCCAAGAGCGTCAGCAATTTCCTGCGCTACGTGCACGAGGGTTTTTATGCCGGCACCGTCTTCCATCGCGTGATTCCCGGTTATCTGATTCAGGGCGGCCTTTACACGAAAGATCTGCAACCGCGCCGCACGCACTCGCCGGTGGCCAGCGAGGCCGACAACGGTTTATCGAACCTGCGTGGCACGATTGCCGTGGCACGCGGCGGCGACCCCAATTCGGGCACAGCGCAGTTCTTCATCAACCTGGTCGACGATCGCCGTCTGGACTATGCCGGCAACCAGAGCGGACTGACCTGGGGTTACGCCGTCTTCGGCAAAGTCGTCAAAGGTATGGATGTCGTGGACAAGATCGCCGCCTTGCCGACCCATGCACAAGGCCCCTTCTCGGCCGATGTACCCAATCCGCCCGTCGTGATCGACGGTGCGAATGTGGTCGGTGAAGAAACGCCCACAGCACCGTCGACTGGTACCTCACGCAAGTCGCCATGAGCACGTTGTTTATTGCCGATCTGCATCTGGACGATAGCCGGCCGCACATCACGTCGCTATTCGAAGACTTTCTGGCCGGCGATGACGTTCGCCATGCCGATGCGCTGTACATTCTGGGCGACCTCGTCGAAGCGTGGATTGGCGATGACGACGATGCAGAATTGCCGCAACGCATTGCCCGCGCCACGCGCGCGGTGCGTGATGCCGGCGTACCGGTCTATTTCATGGTCGGCAATCGCGATTTTCTATTAGGCGAAGCGTTTGCCGAGCGCGCTGGATTCACGCTACTCGCCGATGGCACCGTGCATAATCTGTACGGTAAACCCACGCTGCTGATGCATGGCGACGCGCTGTGCACCGACGACGTTGCCTACCAGACCGTGCGTCGCAACGTACGCACACCGGAATGGAAAGCGCAGGTTCTTTCCATGTCGTTGGATGCGCGTCGCGCTTTTGCCGCCAAGGCACGGGAAGACAGTCGTGCGCATACCGGCAGCACAAAAGAAACCATCATGGACGTCAACGCCGATGCCGTGACCCAGGCCATGCGCGACGCTCGCGTCCAGACCGTTATACACGGCCATACGCATCGCCCTGCCATCCATCATTTTGAACTCGCCGGCAACCCGGCGACCCGTATCGTTCTGGGCGATTGGTATGAACAAGGTTCACTGCTTCGTGTGACACCCGAAGGTATCGCACTTCAAGCGCTACCAACGCCGTAAACGATTTCATTCCTGTCGCAAAAGAATAATACGCCAAACTGACATTTGGCCGTCTATACGGCCCAAGCCAACTGTGTGATGTCGATAACCTCAGGTGTAGACAATGTCTGCACTGCGTCTTCACGTGACGCGCATCACGCTTTTTACGCCCGATTCCCGCTCTTGCAGGTACGTGGCTTCTATCCGATTAACCGGAAAAGCAGGGGCCGGTCGGGAGGGATAGATGTCTACCTCAGCGCATCCACTACAGGTGGAACGCCTCGATGGAACGCACAGCGTTCGTGGAGTGACGATCATGCGTAGCACTTCTTCGGGCAACTTATTCAAACAAACATGTCTTGCGTCGGCAATCATGGCCGCGGTGATTTCACTGGCGGCCTGCAGTGGCTCGGGTTCCGTCCGATCCTCCTCCGGAGGATCTGCAATCAGTCCAAGCAGTACTGGCTCGGGCGGCAGCTCGAGCTCTGGCACAGGAAGCGGCTCCGGTAGCGGCACGTCCGGCAGCAGCGGCAATAGTGGCACCGGTTCGGGCAGTGGTACTGGAACGGGGACAGGTACCGGATCGGGTGGTGGCGGCATCACGGGTACCGGTGGCGGTGGTTCGGGCGGTAGTTCGGGTGGCGGTTCCGGCAGCGGCGGTGGCTCCGGAGGCGGATCGGGTTCGGGAGGCGGTGGTGGCACGCCGCAGCCTACGAGTCTTGTCGGCAGTGTCGCCACGGGTCTTGGTAACGTCGTTTCCGGCACGGGTGGCGCGATCAGCACGATCGGCTCGCAAATACCCAATCAATCGCTGCTTGGCGGCAACACCCCGACCACGCAGGGCTTGAGTGGCGTGATCACCAACACCGGTAACGCCGTATCGGCACTTGGTAATGGCGTCACCAGCGGGCTGGGCCAGATCGGCAACACCAGCAACCCCGTAGGTACCACGGTCGACAGTCTTGGTGGTGTTGTGGATGACACGGGCAAAGCCGTCAACTCGCTGGGCGGTACGGTAACCAGCGTTGGCGATTTCCAGGGCTCGCCGATTCAACCGATCACGTCGACGCTTGGTGGTGCGGTTTCGATGGTCGGCAACGGCGTATCCGACGGAAGCACGCCGCTTGAGAATGCACTGAGCGCAGGTGCCGTCAAAGCGGTCACGCAGACGCTCAGCAACGTAGTGACGCCGGTGGCAATGCTTGGACAAAGCAACAGCCCGGGAAATGGCAACCTGATCGCTGCCGTTTCGCAAGTTGGCGGTGCGGCAACCAGCGGTACCGGCAATATCGTTTCTTCGCTAGGTTCGCAGATCGCCAGTTCGTCGGTGCCGGGGGCGTCGCCCGTTACGCAATTCGTCGGCAATACCGTGCAAGGCACAGGTGGCGCGGTGACGACACTCGGTAACGGCATTACCAGCGGCCTGGGGCAAACCGGCAGCATCAGCAATCCAGTCGGTGTGACAGCAGTGGGCGCGACCAACTCGGTGACGGGCGTAGGCCAGACACTGGCGACGACGGGTCAGACGCTGGCCGGTGCCACGGGTTCCGGTCCTGCTGCAGCTATCAACCCCATCACGAGCACGGTGGGATCGGTGGTAAGCACGGCAGGTTCGGCGGTAGCTGCGTTGGGAACCAACACAACCGCTGCCGTGAATGGCCCGCTGCAACCGGTCACGCAAGGCGTGAGCAATCTGCTTAACGGAGTGAGTGGTCTGACCGGTGACAGTGGCACAGGCAACCTGCTCAGCACGCTTGGGAATACCGCCAGCGGGAGCAACGGCAAAGGTGGCCTGCTCGGCAAGCACGCGCTTTAAACCGAACGATCGACTGACAACGAGAACGCAAGTCGTAGGGAGGTGGCGCTGAGCCACCTCCCTCTTTTGGGGCCGGCACGCGATCTGCCGTACTAGCGCGTGTCGTGATGGAAGACGACAAACAGGGGCATCGCATGAAGGCATGGATCGGCCCGGCTATTGGCATGTCGCTCGCCATGTCGGTGCAGGCGCAAGCGCAATTTCGCCCGCCGACAACT
The DNA here is from genome assembly GCF_035486915.1 of Dyella sp. Lineage (GTDB taxonomy): Bacteria > Pseudomonadota > Gammaproteobacteria > Xanthomonadales > Rhodanobacteraceae > Dyella_B. The sequence continues at coordinate 20,811 of NZ_DATHMR010000154.1, forward strand.
GCCAACCCGCTACAGAATTTGCCGCGTGTCGAAACGCCGAATGCGCCGCGCGTCAATACACAAGTGCAGACCCAGGCCGCGAATCCACGCTTAGCTGCGCTGCTCGCCACGCAGATCACGCCGCAACGTTTCGACGTAACGGGCGTACACGCCGTGCCGTTCAAGGAGACCGCGGCGTTGTTCAGTCCGATGCGCGGCAAGACGGTTACCGTCGGAGCTGTGCTTGCGGCGGCCGCGAAAATTACGGCCGTCTACAAGGCACATGGCTATGCGTTGTCATTCGGCTATGTTCCCACGCAGAACTTCGCGGACGGTGTCGTGCATGTCACCGTGGTGGAGGGCTACGTCGCCGACGTGATCGTCAAAGGCGACGCAGGAAACATGGAACGGAAGATCCGTGCCATTGCGGCACATATCGTCAAAGATCGTCCGCTTCGACAGAAAACGTTCGAACGGTATCTACAGGTGCTTGGCATGCTGCCGGGCATACACGTCAATGCGAACGTTCCCGCGCCAACGACAACCGATGGCGCAACGCGTTTGGTGATCGATGTGACGCGCACTCGCTTCAACGCAACAACCGGCGTCGATTTCAATCATCCCGGCATTCAAGGTTTGACTGCCGTCACGGAGAACGGTTTTACGCCGCTCGGCGAGCAGCTGACCTTCTCCACGCTGCTGCCTTCCGGTCCGGGTGATCAACGACTGTATTCACTCGCTTACATGCAACCGGTTAGCACGGACGGTCTGATGCTCCATGTGAGTGGTTCGCACTACCAAGGCAATCCGGACACGGACAATCAGCTGCCTTCGTATCTGCAACAGAACATGGATCAGGATCAATACGCGATCAATCTTACCTATCCGTTGCTGCTGGATAGCCGCACCAATCTAACACTCACCGGCCGTGTGTATGCGACCGAACTGCAGGAACGCTATACCAACACCGTGACCGGTGCGAGCGTGCTACAGCAATACGATTTGCGCGTGCTCGATGCAAAACTCGATTACGTCAAGGCGCACGACAACAGCACGCAGAAGATCGATCTGGAGATGGCGCACGGGCTGAATGCACTGGGTGCTAGTGCGAGTGTCGTCACGCAGGTAGGCAACAACGTGCTGGTCACTCCTACCAATGCCGAATTCACGCGCTATGCCGCTACGTTTATCCAGAGCAATGCGTGGCCGCAACGATTTGGGACGGTTTTCAACATCACCGGACAACACAGCAACGACACGTTGCCCACTACCGAACAAATCAGCTTTGGCGGCCCGCGTTATGGGCTCGCGTACGATCCTGGAGAAACATCAGGCGACAGCGGCTGGGGCGCTTCGATGGAAGTGAATAGGCATTACGATCTGTCCAACACTTGGGTGCGACAGGTGACGCCTTACGTCGTCGGGCAGTTTGCGCGTGTTTATCTCAATGTGGGTGTGCCTTCGTTGGCGAAGCTGGGTACGGCGGGCGTGGGTGTGCGTTGGACGGATAAGCGTTACTACGCGTTCGATCTTACGGTTGCAGAGCCAGTGGGGGATGTTCCGATTGGGGCACCGCATCGGGAGCCGCGTGTGGATTTTTCTTTTAGTTACCAGTTGCATTGAAGTCAGGGCTTACTGCGCTCGTCAATCAAATGTGTTCGCTCTGATCGGCCCCTCATCCGCCTGCCGGCACCTTCCTCGCTCCCCAAAGCCGGGCACATTCATGTGCCCTCTTCCGCGTGCTCCCGAAGGGAGGAGGACTCAACCTCTAATGCTCAAAAAAACGGCCGCCTGAAGGAGGCGGCCGTTTTGATGCAACGAATAACTCAAATTACTTCTTGGCGAACAGATGCTCGACGCCAGCGCGCTCTTCGCGCAGTTCCTTGTCGGTGGCATCCATGCGGGCGCGCGAGAAGTCGTTGATGTCCAGACCCTGCACGATCTCATACTTGCCGTTCTTCACCGTCACCGGGTAACCGTAAATCACGCCCGGCTTGATGCCATACGAGCCGTCCGACGGAATACCCATCGACACCCAGTCGCCTTCCGCCGTGCCCAGCGCCCAGTTGCGCATATGATCGATGGCTGCCGAAGCCGCCGACGCTGCCGAAGAAGCGCCACGTGCCTTGATGATGGCGGCGCCGCGCTGCTGCACGGTCGGGATGAAATCCTTCTCGTACCAGCTCTGATCGACGAGGCTGAGCGCTGCCTTGCCGCCGACAGTGGCGTGATGCAGATCCGGATACTGCGTGGAGCTGTGATTGCCCCAGATGGTGACCTTCTTGATGTCGGTCGTATGCTTGCCGGTCTTCTCGGCGAGCTGCGACAACGCACGGTTGTGGTCCAGGCGCACCATCGCGGTGAAGCACTTCGGATCGAGATCCGGTGCGTTCTGCTGCGCGATCAGCGAATTGGTGTTGGCCGGGTTGCCGACCACCAGCACGCGCACGTCACGCTTGGCGTGATCGTTCAGTGCCTTGCCCTGCGGCGAGAAGATCGCGCCGTTCGCTTCGAGCAAATCTTTGCGCTCCATGCCCGGGCCACGCGGACGCGCGCCGACGAGCAGTGCGTAATCGACATCCTTGAAAGCGACGTTCACGTCATCGGTGGCGACCACGCCAGCGAGCGTCGGGAACGCGCAGTCGTTGAGTTCCATCACCACACCCTGCAGCGCAGGCAGCGCCGGGGTGATTTCCAGCAAGTGCAGGATCACCGGCTGATCCGGACCGAGCATGTCGCCGGCAGCAATGCGGAACAGCAGGGCGTAACCAATCTGGCCGGCAGCGCCGGTCACGGCAACACGAACGGGTGCTTTCATCGTGGGAACTCCTTCAGGTGCATAAAACGAGGCCCGCATCCTTTCGACGCGGGCCGGTAAATAAATCAGGTCAGTTCGGCAAAGAATTGGGTAATGCGGTCCAGTCCTGGCTGAAGCTGCGCCGTCGGACAGGTATAGGAAATACGCATCGCACGCGACTCGCCGAAGGCAGAACCCGGCACGCAGGCCACGCCCTTGGCTTCAAGCAACGCCGCGCAAAAATCAACATCGTTCTCGATGCGCTTGCCGTTATGGCTCTTGCCAAACGCCACCGAGATATCCGGGAATGCATAGAACGCGCCTTGCGGACGCGGGCATACCACACCGGGAATCGCTTTCAGCGCGTTGACGACGATGTCGCGCTTCTCGGCAAATTCCTTGCACTTGGCCTGCGGAATGTCTTGTGGACCACTGAACGCAGCGACCGCCGCCGCTGTGATCACTTCCGGCACGCTGG
>NZ_DATHMR010000155.1:0-16394 GCF_035486915.1 Dyella sp.
AAATACAGACAGGCGATGCACAAAAAAACCGCGAGCGATCAAGATAAGTCATGGCAACAGCATATATACCCGCGATAACGCTCCCCTATTGCAGTCGGACCCATCGACGATCTTGTCAGCGGATAACTTGGCACACGCAATGGGTAACAATAGCGCTCCCTCATCGCGACAAGGGAGAAGTTCATTCGCCTAACCATGTCATCTTTTGCGTCTCGTAGATGACATAGTTAAATGGGCGGCGACAGGTTTTCTCGAGATCCCCTTCTTCGCCTAACTGCCGCTCGCAATACTGTCTCGAGGCCGACCAGATGTTCGAAACTGGGGCGTAGGAAATCGAATTCAGGGCTCAGTGCGAACCCGCGCTAGAGGAAGCCGCTGGCGTGGAGGATTCGTCGGCTGCGCGCTTGGCCGTGTCGGCTGGACACCAGGTCTTGAGGCGCTTGCCTGCACGGAACAGATCGATGCATACACGCATTTCGGCCTGGAAGGCCAAGTCGGGCGTGTTTATCGGGCAGCCATATGAAAGCGGCTTGCCGTCGTTGTACTCGGCGATACAGGTCGACAGTGGCAATGGCTTGACCGGATGCGTGTCGCCGACCAGCGACGGCGAAGGTAGATTGAGGCGCTCGTCGGCATCCTTGGGCGACGGCGGCAACGGAGGCGCGCCACATAGCAAGTTGGAAGCCGTACTGCGTTTGGCCGGATCGCACATGCTTTTGGCGATTGCCTGGATCGCATCGCCTATATGGCGACCCACCGCACCACCCGCTGTCTCGTTCGGCGGCGGAAAATATTTATCGAAGCGCGTGGGCTTGAAATGCACGTAGCTGTCGTGTTGCATGATCTGACGATCGTCCGTGGGCTTGGTCGGTTTGGCTTTGACACTTGTATCCATCGGCGCGGGCGGTAGCCGTATCGAGCCATCCATGGCGAACACACTGGTGGCGGCCGGCGTGGCCACGGAAGCCGCCGGCACAGGTGCCGCCTCATGATCTTGCATGACCATCGCATCACGACGTGGCTTCTCGTGCGACTCGGGGCGAACGCGTGGTGTCGTCGCGTGCTGCGGCGACACCAACTCGGGAAGCGTGGGTGGCGCAGGCGGCGATGCGGTACGCCGCATGCTGGTGCCATCCTGCAGACGCACGATCAGCACCTGATCGCTATCGACAGGTGCGGGCTGCATCGCAGACCACAGCATCAGCGCGAACAGCATGTGCAGCGCCAATACCAAAGCCAGCACGAGCACCTGCATCTGACGCGTTAGCGCCGGTTGTCGCCACCACCTGTGACCCAAGGCCTCACGCGTTTCGCTGTCGAGTAAGGCCAGGCCGCGCGCACGCACGCCCTCCCCTTGATGTCGGCCTTGCTCGGAATGTTCGATGACACAACCTCATTCAAGCCAATTACCCGCGCAAAACTTATACATATCGCCAGCGCGCGTGTTATGGCTAATTGAGGTAGACAGGTTCTTTCATCAAGGGTTCCCCTGATAGAAAGCGCAGTGAGCAAACCGGCGCCTAGGTGGCTAAATGCCCGCTGGTCTGGTGTTCGCTCGCCGCGGGTGCCAAGGCAACCTTAGATGACCTCCGATAAGGTGCAATCGACGCCATCGCAGTTAACGGCCACACAAGGTAAAGACGTTACCGAGAGCAAGGTCGTCGCGATCAGTTTTTTCATGACGGTTGCCCATCGTCCCACTCATGAACATGCCGAAGGAGCCAAACGTTTTCCATAACAAATCTCCTTCTATGAATGTCCACTTCAGTCGAACGCGGACACTGGATATACCTGCAGGCGCGTGCAGCGACTCTTCTGGCACCCATGCTAGATGGTTGTCTGATCCTAGATGGTTGTTTGATCAATGCCATGTTGTATTGCTGCTTTAAGTGTCTCTATCCTTATATCGCTCAGCCCTTTGAACTTAATGCAGTACCCAGTTATTTTTGCCTTACCGAGGTCCTTTCCATATGCCTGCGATAAGTATTTCCTGTCTTCGATTCCAAGGATGTAGACGGAAATCCCCGTTGTGTTTGCACTGATGCCAATCTGGTAGAACTCTCTGGTCTTCCCATTGGCATTCTTAATCGTCTGAGTTCCGTACCCTATATTAGGATTAGAAACGATTTTGCCTGAATCGTCTTTGCCATCCAGGAACCACAATCTGCACTTCGGCATTACATTCAGAATGATGCGGTGCAATTCCTTCATATCGCTGCGCTTTGGCTCAGGCTGAGTAGCGATATATTCGTTGATTTGTTCGTCAATGCTCATACAGAACCCCTCACTTAGCGCGCTGGCTCGTTTGCCGTCAGACTCTGGATGTAGTTCTCTATGACAACCGGTATATTTTTCTTGTGACCCACACTTGGAAGACGAAATTGCCAATGGCGCTCAGGCAAGGTCTACCTAACGCCTGAGGTAAGCGGCGCGCGGTACGCGCGTCCGCTTCGACGAGTAGTTAGGTGCTTGATCAGGGCGCAGTTACATCACAACGCCCGAATGGCATTCAGCAAATCTTCGGACCTCAATTTCGAACCGATTTTGTACCGCATGCTCTTGAGCTCCGAAAGGATCGCATTTATCTCCGAAGGAGTGGGTTGCAAAGGTTTGAGCGAATTGCTTAGTGGTGGCACAACCTTACGGGTGATAAATCGGCGACTAGCTGTCGCAAATGTCCAGAGAGTGACCATTGCGCCCCCTACTAGCAAAGTCATGAATACGGGGCGCACAAGATCAGGTGCGATTGACTCGGTAACCTGACGCGTTAAGAACACAACGATCACCGTTCCGAGTAGCGCCAACCAGGTCTCCTTGTCCAGGCGTGTGGAAGAAAAACGCTGCTCGACCACTTGTGACATCAACATAATAGATTGCTTGATCAGTGCGACACGCTCCTCGGCGGTAAGCGTATCCGGCACAGGCGCGGCCTTGTTTTCAATGCGAAAGCGCTCAGCACAGATATCAAGCAGTCGTGGGTACGTTTGCTTACGGAGTGCTTCGATGTCGGCTCGCCGCTTGGATATTGACTCATAAGCGTCCAGATTCGCTTTGAGCTGAACTCCGCAGTCATTGCATATTCGGTGATGTGCGATCGCCATCTCTTCCCGTAAAGGTATATAGAAGACGTGCGAAGCCATTGCCACGCGGCTAAGCTGAAATCGTCTCGGACCGCGGCACACCGGACAGAAATCGGCGACATATCCCATACGCCGACGAATTGCCTTTTTGCCCCACAGAATAAAAAAGAACATCCCGCTCCCCCGTTTCTTGCTAGACGTCAAACGTTGATGGTTTTATTGCGCGGCAATAGTCCACCGATTTGCTGTCTAAGACCTATGCCTGTGATCCCTGCAACCTCAAACTCTATTGAAGCCATCTTGGGACACCTAACGCCTGAGTTAAGCGGCGCGCGGTACGTGCGTCCGCTTGAATGAATTGTTAGGGCTATTGCGAGAAGAGCTGTATCGCGCTCTCCGACCATTGATGGCCCGACCAACCAGAATCCGAAGCTGGCTGCGGAAACCCGGTGCGGCAATAGCCCTGCCTTGAGGAGAAGTCAAAGACACCGTGCGGGTATCCATTGATAAGAAGCACGACCTTTGAGCTGTCGGCAGACCAACCGATCTTAACCTGAGATGGCACATGGCGATCAGTGACGTTTCCGACATTGTAGATGTGCAATGCATTCTGGATGGGTTGCCCCTTTCGGCCGTAGTCCAGCGCATAGAAATAACCAGTATTACCATCATCCTCAAATACCCCAGCGTAATCACCGGCAGGCGCACGACCTTCTATGTGTCCCGGCTGGCCAACGAGAATATCTTGAGCTGCAGTAACAACGATTGGCATAAAAAGGCCCTAACTACCGAATAGACGGACGTAGACATCCGGTTACACATATATGCGCCCTTGCTGAACGCGACCCGTAAAATCCTGACTTATGAGAACTTTATCTGTCCCACGTCCGGCTAACAATCCGACGTAAAACCGGACGTCGATTGCGCCCCCGAAGGTCTGCTTTAGGTCGAAAGCAGGCCATTTGGCCTGATTATTACAGCCTCACTTCCGGCCGAATCCGAAGACGGAAATACCCGGCAAGCCAACCGCGGCGACGATACAGAGGCTGAACGCACATCGAGGGGTGTGCGCATTCCTGCCAGAAAGTGCACGAATCAAAACGAAAAGTGAGGCTGAGTTCCTGTGATGTGTGTGCGGATGCGTTCGGCTGTCCCGGAACCTTCATATACAGATGGTTCAATTCGGAGCATGCCAAGGACTGCGCCATCAGCGCGGCCCATGGCCTGTCGTAAGGGGGAATCCGCAGAAATGGGTGCTGTTCCAACCCTGTGTCGTCGTACCCACTCCAGGAGTTTTCACATGTTCAGTCTTAGTATGTTCCGCAAGGCAATCTTGCCTGCGTCGATCGCCTTGATGGGATTCTCGCTCGCCTATGCGCAGGTCGATCCGAGCTCGAATCAGAGCGCCGATTTCTCTGCGCATTCCCCGTGGCACGGCGGTGGCCGCTCGCCACAAGATCAGCTCCCTACGGCGACGCCGATCAAGCATCTCGTAGTGATCTTCGATGAAAACCGCTCGTTCGATCACTACTTCGGTACCTATCCCGTGGCGGCGAATCCTCCGGGCGAACCAGCATTCAAGGCTAAGCCCTTCACGCCCCAGGTTGACGGCCTCACCCCGGCACTGTTGAACGACAATCCGAATAAGCTCAACCCCATCAACGGCGTCAATGCGGTGAACCCATTCCGCCTTGATCGCACCCAGGCCAACACCGAAGGCCAGAACCACAGCTACACACCGGAACAGCTCGCGTACGACAACGGCGCCGCCGACCGTTTCCCCGCCTTCACGGGCAACAACACGGTGACCACCACCGGCGCATTCGGCACGCATGGTCTTGTGATGGGTTACTTCGACGGTAACACCGTTACGGCGATGTGGAATTACGCGCAGCACTTCGCCATGGACGACAACGCTTATACCGACACCTACGGTCCTTCGACACCGGGCGCGATTGCCGTGGTATCGGGCACCAACAACGGCGCCAAGGTGGTACTCGGCTCGGCCTCGACCATACCCGACAGCCAAGGCGGCCTGACCCTGATCGGCGATACCGATCCGGCCTTTGACGCGTGCTCCTCGACCAGCAGCACGGTGTCGATGACGTCGAAGAACATCGGCGACCTGCTCAATGCCCACCACATCACCTGGGGCGGTTTCATGGGTGGCTTCGACCTGACGGCCGTGAACGAAAACGGCACCACCGGTTGCAAGCGCAGCACCTTCTCGAGCGTGCTGGATGCCACCGAGACCGACTACACGCCGCACCACAACTGGTTCCAGTATTACGCCACCACGTCGAACCCGGCGCACACGCGTCCCACCTCGACGTCCGAGATCGGCTATACCGACCAAAAGGACAGCACGTCTACGCCTGTTCACCACGAATACGACGTGAACGATTTCTTCAACGCCGTATCGTCGGGCAATTTCCCGTCGGTCAGCTATATCAAGCCGCCCTCGGTGAACGATGCGCATCCGGGTAACTCCGATCCGCTGGATGAGCAATCGTTCGTGGTGAAGGTGATCAACTTCCTGCAGAAGCAACCCGATTGGGACAGCACCGCCGTCATCATCACCTACGATGACTCGGACGGCTGGTACGACCATCGCTATGCCTCACCCACCACCTCGTCCTTTGATTCCACCACGCCGCAAGGAACGGTTATCGGCGCCGACCAGCTCAACGCTCCGGGCGTCTGCAATGCACGCGGCGCCAAGCCGGGCGTGGGCGTGAATGGGGGAACCGTCAACGGCCGCTGCGGCCCCGGTACGCGTACGCCGTTCCTGGTGATCTCGCCGTATGCGCGCGTCAACTATGTGGATGGCACGCAAATCACGCAGGCTTCGGTGGTGCGCTTCATCGAGGACAACTGGCTGCATGGCGAGCGCATCGGCCAGGGTTCGGGCGATGCCACCACCGGCAGCATCATGGGCATGTTCGATTTCAACCGCCGCGGCTTCGACCTGGCGCCGCCGTTGTTCCTTGATCCGAACCAGGGCACACCGATCATCGACAAACGTAACCCCTGGCATTCCTGATCGCAGGCTCGGCGCCGGATCATTGCCTGATCCGAGCCCAGCACATGGCGAATGAAGCCCATTCCTGCTCCGCGATATATTGCGGAGCAGGAATGTTTTCCACGGCCGCATCGCATTCCATCACGCTATTGCCTTGGACATGCCTTTGACCTCGGATTCCCCGACATCACGCATGCAAGCACAACGTAAGCACTTTCGTCTGTTCAAAGTTCTGCTTGGTGTGGCTTGCGCATGCAGTTGCCTCACGAGCTACGCGTTTATCAACCAAGCCACGAAGCCGCAAAGCGACGCTGCTGACAATAGCGGCATCAATCCGCATCCGATCCATTTGAAACTGCCGCAGGCGAACCCGCTGAGCGCGGTTGCGCAGCTCGGCAAATCGCTGTTCTTCGATCCGGTACTGTCGGGCTCCGGACGGCAGTCGTGCTCCTCTTGCCATAGCCCCGCATACGGCTACAACCCGCCCAACGCACTGACCGTGCAAAAGGGTGGCAAGGATCTGCATCAGGCCGGGTATCGGCCGCCGCTTTCGCTGGCGTATTTGTATCGGCAACCACCTTTCAGCATTGGGCCGGATGCAGCCGATAACGACGTAGCGCCCGACCTCAATGCGATCGCCGCATCCGTGCGCGGCGATTCGCGGGCAACTAAGCAAGCAGGCGTGGCACCTGCTGCGCCTGCCATGGTGGCGCAAGGCGGCTTGTTCTGGGATGGCCGTGCCGATTCACTGCAACGGCAGGCCTATTTGCCTCTGCTCAATCCAGTGGAAATGGCGAATAGCAGCGTCGATGAAGTGGCACACAAACTGGTAAACAGCCGCTATCGCCAATCGTTCACCCTGTTGTTCGGGCCTGGCATTGTCAACGATCCGCAGCAGCTGGTTTCCGAGGCCATGTTCGCCATCGGCCGCTTTCAGATCGAGGATCCGTCTTTTCATCCGTTCACCAGCAAGTACGACGCATGGTTGCAAGGACAGGCACGACTGACACCGGCGGAACTGCGCGGGCTGCGCGTTTTCAACGATCCGAAGAAAGGCAACTGCGCCGGCTGCCACCTCAGCCAGCCGAGTCGTGATGGCTTACCTCCGTTGTTTACCGATACGCAATACGAAGCATTGGGCGTACCTCGCAACAACACGTTGGTGCTGAACCGGGATGCGCACTACTACGATCTCGGTATTTGCGGCCCGTTTCGCAAGGATCTCGCACACCAGACGCAATACTGCGGCATGTTCCTCACACCCACGCTGCGCAACGTAGACAAGCGAGCGGTGTTCTTTCACAACGGCGCCTATCACACGCTTAAACAGGTAATGGATTTCTACAATTTGCGCAGCGTCGCGCCCGAAAAGATCTATCCACACGATGCAAACGGCAAGCTGGAGTTATACAACGATATACCCGCGGTTTATCAGAGCAACGTGGATACCACCGACGCACCCTTCGATCGTCACGTTGGCGATCCGCCGCCGCTCACTGCGCAGGATATCCAAGACATCATCACCTTCCTCCATACACTGGACGACGGCCAGCGCCACCTCAAATAAGTACACCTCTGGAAATTAAGCTCGCCCGACCCAGAGGTTTGTGCGTTATCCAACTAAAATTGGCTGACGCCGGATAATTTAATGACATGGCCAGAATCGCCGCGAATTCGCGCTAGGTTATTCTCGGCATTGCAGATGTTCATGCAGATGCCTGCAGGATTGTTCTCAACCATCGACGATCGCAATCGCATCAACCTCGATCAGATAGTCGGGAGATAGCGCCGTAACTCCCACCAGCGTATCGACCGGCTTGTGATCCCCGAACAGCACCACCCGAGCCGCTTCGATGATCGGTAAGTGTTCGTCGCGTCTGTAGTTGACGACGTAGATCGTAATTTTGGCTACGTGCTTGGGAGCAGCACCTGCGGCTGTAAGGGCTCGGCCGAGGTTGGCGAACACTTGACGCGCCTGCGCCGCCAAATCACCTCGGCCGACAAGTTTACCGTGGACGTCTTCGGGCTCCTGGCCGGCGACGAATATCAGCCTGGTACCCGTCGCGACGACGACTTGAGTGTACGTTTGCGGAGTGGGCAGATCCCTGGGATTGATGCATTCGAGCGTCATTTGTTTGCGACCTTCTGTGCGATTGGCAACGACCTGTCTTGTCAGTTTGAGCTGCTAATCTCTTACTGTTCTTGGCAGAGAATCCTAAGTATTGAGGAATATCTGATTTGGGTCGGAAGCAGACACGAATGTCTAAGTTAAACGCCTGATAGGTGGATTTTTGCGCTCAGCTACTCGAAGAATTGATTGGAAGTTGAAGGCTCATTCCTCACCGCGCACCGCTGCCTCGATCTTCGCAACATCGATCTTCCGCATCTCCATCATCGCCTTGAACGCGCGCTTTGCCACATCGCCGCCCCTCGCCATCGCGTCGGTCAGGATGCGCGGCGTGATCTGCCACGACAGGCCCCATTTGTCCTTGCACCAACCGCACGCGCTCTCCGTGCCGCCATTACCGACAATCGCGTTCCAATAACGGTCGGTCTCCGCCTGGTCGTCAGTGGCGATCTGAAAAGAGAACGCCTCGTTGTGCTTGAACGTGTTCCCACCATTGAGGCCAAGGCACGCCACGCCGCAGACCGTGAACTCGACCGTCAAAATATCGGCCGCCTTGCCACCCGGAAAGTCAGACGGTGCCCGATGCATCGCGCCAACCGCGCTGTCGGGAAACGTCCGAGCGTAAAAGCGCGCAGCCTCTTCTGCGTCATGGTCGTACCAAAGGCAGATCGTATTCTTGTTCATCGTTACTCTCCTCATATTTGCAATCGATCAAGCGTTGATGAGATCGGTCTACTACGGGTTCCCACCATGGACCGCCGTGCAGTTCATTGCGGTCCATACGGCCTCAATCAGAAACACCCCCTGCTACGGCGGTGAGCTCGTAGTGGCGCATTTCCTCGATCTGAGGCACGTAAGGCCGTATGGCGGCTAGGAAAGGTGGGAAGTGCTCGCTGCGGCGAAATCCCTGCATATGGTCTTCGACCGAGGTCCAACGGATACGAAGCACATACGTGCCCGGTTCATCCGTGCATCGGCTCAATTCGTATCCAAGGCAGAACGCGCTGGCCGCGAGGCTAGAGGCGGCACGTGCATAGTCTGACTCAAATGCAGAGCACGTCACCGCGGGCAATTTATAACGGATGTACTCAACGATCATGTCCGTTCTCCGTGATAGGTCATGGACTGTGGGCACATTATGTTTTGTATGCAGATTGCGCGATACGCACCATTTGGTAACCTCTGGGACCTATCTTGCTCCAGATATTTCGCATTTCTTAGCCGCAGCCCTCACACAACGGCACGTGTTACTTGGTTGGAAAGGTTGACTCAGATGAAGAGGTTTTGCCATGTCTCTGCTGGAACATGTCACCTATGTCTGCCCGGTCGAACTCACCTTGAAAGTGATCGCAGGCAAGTGGAAGCCAGCCATCCTGTGGGAGCTCACCTCGGGCGCCAAGCGATTCAATGAGCTGCAGACGGCCCTGCCCGGCATTGCGCACAAAGTACTCCACCAGCAGCTGAAACAACTACAACGCGATGGCATGGTGATACGCAATGATGCGGAGAAGGACATGCACTTGGGTTATGCGCTAACGCCGCTGGGAGAGACCCTTCGTCCCTCGCTGAATGCGTTGGCACAGTGGGGGAAACTGCATGGCGAACGTACCAATGATATCGCGCTGGAAACGAGTCGCCGCACCTAAGTCAGACGTGCTAACTGACTCCGATACGACAAACCGATATCGCAACTCCGCTGTTCATGGATTGTAGTAGCCGAAGCACCGACTAAAGCGCCACTCGGAAGCTGTCAGATCAGCTCCGGAAAGTGGGGCCAAACGTGTTTGCTTTGGGTCGAAGTCGGACGTTTTATCAATCTGGCGGTTCACGATCTCGGTACAGGTCCTGATCCATCAATGACGGTCAACTTGTCAATTCGCCATCGCTACGAACGGAGCTTGTAGCCGCTACGAAAAATCCATCCAACCGCCACGGCGCATAGCAATAGAAATAGTGCCGTCATACCAACACTCACGATAACGTTGACGTCGGAATGGCCATAGAAACTCCAGCGGAATCCACTGATGAGATAAACCACCGGATTGAATAGCGCGATTTTTTGCCAAATCGGCGGAAGCATTCCGATGGAATAGAAGGCGCCGCCAAGGAACGTCAAGGGGGTGACCACCATGAGTGGAATGACTTGTAGCTTTTGAAAGTCATCGGCCCACAGTCCGATAATGAAACCGAACAGGCTGAATGTCACAGCGGTAAGCAACAGGAAGGCGAGCATCCATAGTGGATGAATGATGCTGTAGGGAACGAATAGGCGTGCCGTAAGCAAGATCAGCATGCCGAGCAGTACGGACTTGGTGGACGCTGCTCCAACGTAACCGAGCACTGCTTCGAACGGCGAAACAGGTGCCGAAAGCAACTCGTAAATGGTACCCGACCACTTTGGAAGATAGATCCCGAACGATGCGTTGGAGATACTTTCGTTAAGTAGCGACAGCATGATGAGCCCAGGGATGATAAATGCCCCATAACTCGTACCGCCAATATCGCCCATGCGTGAACCAATAGCGGCACCGAACACGACGAAGTAAAGCGATGTCGAAAGTACCGGCGACACGATGCTTTGCGTGAGCGTACGAAATGTGCGAGCCATCTCGAAACGATAAATGGCGCGAATCGCGGGAATGTTCATGGAGTGCCCCGCACGAGGTTCACGAAGATGTCCTCAAGTGACGTCTCCAGTGTATGGAGATCTTTGAAATCCACGCCAAGCTCCTCCAGTTTTCGCAGCAGCAAAGGGATGCCGGTGTCCTCACTCTTGATGTCATACGTATAGATAAGTGTTGCTCCTGCGTCGGCAAGCTCTAATGCGTATTCGCGAAGTTCATCGGGGAGCGTCCCCATCGGTCTTTGCAAATTAATGGCCAGCTGCTTCTTACCCAGCTTTTGCATGAGCGCATGTTTTTCTTCGACCAGGATGAGTTCGCCACGCGTGATGATGCCCACGCGATCGGCCATTTCTTCCGCTTCGTCGATATAGTGAGTGGTAAGAATCACCGTGACGCCGGTATCGCGCAGGGTGCGTACCATGCGCCACATATCGTGCCGCAATTCTACGTCCACACCGGCCGTGGGCTCGTCGAGAAATAGTATGTCCGGTTCATGCGCCAGCGCCTTGGCAATTAACACACGCCGTTTCATGCCGCCGGACAAGGTCATGATTTTGGCGTCTTTTTTTTCCCATAGCGACAAATCGCGAAGAACCTTTTCGATATGTTTGTCGTTGCGCGTGCGCCCGAATAATCCTCGACTAAAACGGACCGACGCCCACACGGTCTCAAACGCATCGGTCGACAGCTCTTGGGGTACCAGGCCGATTTTCATGCGCGCTGCACGATAGTCACGACGCACGTCGTGTCCGTCCGCTGTGACCGTGCCGCTGCTGGGCTGGACGATGCCGCAGATGATGCTGATCAAGGTGGTCTTGCCGGCACCATTGGGGCCAAGCAACGCGAAGATTTCCCCGCGTCGAATATCAAGGTCGACGGACTTCAGCGCCTGAAAACCACCCTTGTACGTTTTGCTCACACCGCGAATTGAAACCGCATGCGGGATCGGGCTGGCGTGTTCGCTCATGATATTCCTAGGATTTAACTAAGTGTCAAACACGCATTCTAAGCTTGGTAGGAAACACTTTCATTTAGAGGCCACGCGCCCGAACTAAGGTTGTCCAAGAAAACGTGCATCCTGCGTGATCGACCTTTGCGTTTTCCAAAAGTCCGCGTTGGGTTGCGGACGTCAACGTCAACTCATCGCCCTCTTTCATCGACGAGTTGGCGCACCGCTGGGGCTCAATCAGCCTATGCGATACGTGGCAGATCCAACGACCTTACTGTTAGTGAGCGTGGCCGTACCACGAGATCAATCCGCTTATAGGTTCAACTTTCCGGAATTGTTGCAGCGGCGAATGGTGCGAGTACTGTCCAACCCATGCTCGCATAGAGGTTACGGCCCTCTCCCGTCGCGACTAGAAGCTGCGGGCTTATGAGAGATTTCCTCGCAGTTCCAAGAGCGATCATCACCGCAATACCCAATCCCTTTCGTCTGTGATCCTGCGCAGTTTCGATTCGATCATAAATGAAGACATCTGCAGATTCTGCCGCGCATCCGCTGGCAGCCAGAGCACCGTCCGGCGCGATGACGCGGGCTTGAGTGACAGGCCCAGTCTGACGAAGCTCCATCTTGTATCCATTCGGCAGAGGCTTTGTATCGATAGGAGTCACTGCCGCCATCATAAAATAGTTTTCTGGCTGGACCTCCCAGCGAGCGGGTAGCGCACTTCGCAGTTCTTCGTTCGTGCCACACAGCTTTAAGTAATGGCGTGGAGCTGCAACGTCATGCGCGATCGCGCGCAACCCATCACATTGCTGTGGAAATACCCAGCGTTTTACTTCCTTTTCCGAGTCGGTATCTACTCGGAAGCCGCCGCGATCGTGAACAGGGGGCGGGGATCCCCGAGCGATGGAATGCGCTGTTTGCCATGCGAAAACAAGCGTTGGATCGATGTAGGAGCTGCTCATAGATGATTGTATGTAGTGCTCAGATGGAAGCCACATTCTCCGGCGACTGCGCGCGCTGAGCCGCTGTTGACTCTCAGTCGCAGCGTCCCCGTGACTTTTGACTAAAGCATTGCCCTGTCTCAGTAGCTAAGACGACAACTACCGGGCAGGAAGAAAGGAAGGGTCAAGCAAACCACGTAAAGACGAGCAGTCAACATATCGATCCGAGTTCATGACTGCGTTTCGGCACGCGCGTATCCGCAGTCGCATGTACGATTGTTCAAACACGCAGGACACACGCAATGCTCTCGCGCTGATAGCTCCGTGAGCGCTTCGCGGGCCTCTAACCTACTGCCTTCAATGCAGATCCGAGGAAGCGTCCGACGATCTCCGGCAGCATCGGGTCGACGGGGAGCGTGTAGTGGGTGGTGTTCGGCACGATTGCGAGCTGGTTTGCGGGCCGCAGGGCGCCATCGATCCCGGCATCGCGCTGGCCGCCTCCCAGCGCTTTCCAGAACTCGACCATGTGTTCGGGCCGGATGGCGTCAGCGTCGGCAAAGACCAGTAGTGTGCGTGTGTGAAGCTTGGCGACGTCGGCGCTCCAGTCGAAGGGGCGTTTGGTGAGGTCACCGACCTTCCTGAAGAGGTTGGTCCAATCGACATCGGGATAGGCCTTCCCTAACGGCGATGCCTTGACGCCGGGGCCGAGTGTGACAGCGTTGGCTTCCAACTGTTTGAAGGCCGCCACTACCTCCGGATAAAAGCCGTCCTGCTTCATCGCCACGGACACGAGCGCGAGCCGATCGACCACGTCCGGATGGCGGATAGCGGTCTGCAGCGCGACGCTGGAGCCCAGCGAGTAGCCCATGACGTCGGCCTTGCCGAGGTTCAGATGGCCGATCAGCGCCGCAATGTCGTCGCCCATCGTTTCACTGCGCAGTGGCCTGTCAGTGTCCGGCGTGCGCCCGTGTGCCTGGAGATGGACGGCGATCACCTGCCGGCCCTTGGCCAGTTCAGCCAGATTGCTCCCGAAGCTGTCTGGGTTGATGCCACCGTGGAGAAGAATGAGCGGCTTCCCGGTGCCATGCACGCTGTAAAAGAGATGCTGACCATTGACGTCGGCAAAATGCTCGTTCGACATAGCTAGAGTCTCCTTGGCTTGAACAGGAAGGACCGCAGTCAGCACTGCGGTCGCTATGGCAGTCTTCAGGAAATCTCGTCTGAGCATATCGCCCTCACGTGGCGTCGAACTGGCCAGCGCAGCGATGATCGTGTGTTTCATCGCTATCTCTTCCATACATCCGTGGCCGCGGTGTGGTCACGATCTGCCTGCGAGCAACTCATCCAGCTGCGCGAACTGTTCAGGCAGGCCTTCTGCCGAACCGGCGAGCGCTTCCTCGAGGGCCGCTGTTGTGGGATAGAGTTCGTGGAAGGTAACCAGCGTCTTGCCGTCATTTTCTTCGAACGTCACCGTGGTCACGGCGCCCTGATCGCTATCTTCGTTCGTCCATACGAGACGCTTGTGCGGCGTTACTTCTTTGTACGTGCCGAAGAATGCCATCGGTTGATCGAAGGCTGGATGGCTGAACACGAGGCGATACGTGCCCCCGGTGCGAATATCCATGTCGCACGAGAGCATCGACATGCCCACCGACTTCGGAACCCACCACTGCTTGAACAATTCGGGTTTGCTCCACGCTTCGAAGACGATGTGTGCGGGGGCATTGAACGTCCGCGTCACGACGAGTTCGCGGTCGGACTTGCGTTGCACGACGGTGCGGTTCATGACGGCGGAACTACCTTCTTTTTCGTTGGGCATCTGCCTTCTCCTTAGATTTCAAGTGTTCGACAAGCTCGTCCAGCGCGTCGAAGCGTGCACTCCACAGTTGGCGGTGCTGCTCGATCCACGCGGCCTCTTCTTCCAGCCGGCGCAGTCCGAGCTTGCAGGTTCGTACGCGCCCGACCTTCTCGGTAATCACGAGCCCGGCCTGCTCCAAGACGCTGACGTGTTTCTTCATGCCCGTAAGGGTCATGTGAAACCGTTGGGCAAGGTCGGTGATGGAGGCGTCTGAACCCCCGAGCTGCTCCAGCACGCCGCGTCGGGTGACATCGGAGAGCGCGGCGAACGTTGTGTCGAGGCGGGTTTGATAGTGAACCATATGGTTCACTGTAAGGCACGCATGGGTGATTTACAAGCGGATGACCCGCGAGCACAAATTGCACGTAGCTCCTCTCCCGCTCCGAACCCAAACTGCGCATGCCAAGCGTGAGCAGAGCTCCGGCCGGCGGCTTTGTGGCAGTTCAGATCAAGACGTCGGATGACTCCTCAGGATCGAAAGCAGACGCTGGCCCTACCCGCATAACGCTCCCTAATCGCCCTGCTCTATGGGCCAATTTCAGCTAGAACACAGCATTTGGCCGCCATTTGAATGGCAACGCGATGCAATTGGCGTTGTCCCTGATCGCGAGAACCTGAGCCTCCGTCCTGAGCGGCATGCGCGATAGCTGTACCCCTAGGCCTTTCTCGTAACATGTTGCGTCACCGCTTGACACCGGTGTCAATTACGTCACACGCTGGTAACAGTTCCACAGCGAGGGGTCGCTGGACGTGGCAATGGATCATTCGGACCGAGCGGCGGGGATAGCGGCAATGCCGTTTCTGGCGGCCGATATTGGCGGCACTCATGCCCGTGTTGCGCTGATGCGCGCCTCGCGCGATGCGATCGGCGGGGTCGAAACGCTCGCCTACCGCGTCTTCGCGTGCGCGGAGTTCTCCACGCTATCGGAGCTGTTGCAAGCCTTTGTCGATGCCGATGTGCGAGTCCCCGTGAAGCACTGCGTGCTCGCTTGCGCGGGCCAGATAGTGGGCAACGAGGTCGTTAACGACAACCTCGCCTGGCCCATCCACCTGGCGCAGTTGCGTCAAACGCTGGGCCTGGACGAGGTTGCCGTACTCAACGACTTCGAGGCGCTGGCCTACGCGCTCGATGGCCCTCTTGCCGACGGCGGCCGCCACCTTTGCGGGCCGCAAACGCATTCCAGCGGCCTGACTCTGGTGATCGGACCGGGCACTGGCCTTGGCGCGGCGGCGCACGTTCCCGGTCCTGTCGGCGGCTTCGTGCTAACGACGGAAGCTGGCCAGATGGATTTCGCACCGAATTCGGTTCGCGAGCGCGAGGTTCTCGCGCATCTCGCGCCGAATGGCGGTTACGTGGCGTTTGAACACATCGTGTCGGGCCCCGGCCTGCTGACCCTCTACGCAACCCTGTGCGCGCTGCATGGGGTAACGCCGAAGCTGGCGACGCCCGAAGCCGTCACGACGGCAGCCGTTGCCTGTAGCGATGCGCACGCCGTCGAAGCTGTGGAAATTTTATGTGCTTCGCTTGGAAGCTTCGTCGGCAATCTCGCGATGGCCTTCATGGCAACAGGCGGCGTGTATCTAGCCGGCGGCTTTCTGTCTTCCATCTTCGAGCTGCTTCAGCGCAGCGCTTTCGAGGAGCGATTCCTGCACGGTCGCAGCGCGCGCGCGCTGTTGTCGCAAGTGCCAGTATGGGTAACGGAGCATGGCCACCACGGTGTGCAGGGCGCTGCGCAGTGGTACCTGAGGCATGGCATGTCGGGAGCGCTACGGCATGCCGTAGCAGGTGGTG
>NZ_DATHMR010000156.1:0-11647 GCF_035486915.1 Dyella sp.
TTCCCGCGGTGATTGTGCAGGGCCGATATGATGTGGTGTGTCCGATGCGTAGCGCGTGGGATCTGCATCGTGCGTGGCCGGAAGCGGATTTGCGTGTCGTGCAGGATGCAGGGCATTCTGCGTTCGAACCGGGTATTGCACGCGAGTTGATTGAAGCGACGGACAGATTCGCACGACGCTAATCGGGCCACCCTCACCGTCATTCCAGCGAAGGCCGCAATCCAGTGTCCTTTGGCGTTGAATGGAGCGTAGTGTCACGTCCCTCGCTTTCGCAGCAGACATGCTGGCGATAAGGCGTGTACTCAGCGATGACGTCACCGGATTGCGGCCTTCGCCGGAATGACGGTGAGGAGAGTCGGAACGCTTTAACGTGTGATATGCCTCAATCCGTTGTGGGCAACTGTTTGGTGCCAAAGATCTTGTCACCGGCATCGCCAAGGCCCGGCAAAATATAGCCATGCTCATTTAGCCGCTCGTCGATCGACGCAGTATAGATCTCGACATCCGGATGCGCGGCCTCGATCCGTTTGAGGCCTTCCGGCGCTGCGACAAGAAACAGGCCCTTGATGCGTTTGCAACCCGCGGCCTTGAGCATGTCCACGGTGGCTACTAACGTGCCCGCAGTAGCCAGCATGGGGTCGACGATCAATGCGATGCGTTCGTCCATACGGCCGGTCAGCTTTTCGTAGTACGTCATCGGTTCGAGCGTTTGTTCATTCCGTTGCAAACCAACGACGCTCACCTTCGCGGCTGGTATCAGTTCAAGCACACCGGGCAACATGCCCAGACCTGCGCGCAGAATCGGTACGATCGTGATTTTCTTGCCCTTGATCTGCTGCACACGCACCGGTCCCGCCCAGCCTTCGATCTGCGCGTCGACGGTTTCCAGATCCTTAGTCGCTTCGTACGTCAGCAACGATCCCACTTCGGATGCCAGCTCACGAAACTCTTTCGTGCTGATGCCCGTGCGACGCATCAGGCCAAGCTTGTGCTGAATCAGCGGGTGACGAACTTCGACGATCTTCATGGGAAGCGCGCTTGGTAGGGAATTCGCGCCAGCATAGCGGCAAATGAAAAGGGCGCCGCCATGCTGGCGACGCCCTGGAGCCTCAAGCGCGCAGCGAGCCTTATGGGCTCTTCATGCACGTGCTGACGGCACTCTTGTAGTCAGCACCCTTCTTGCCCGCGTTAGCGTGGCTGCAATCGGCCATCTTTTGCTGCGAGGGGGTGAGCTTTTTGCCGCTCGATGAGGCATCAGTCGCGGCGCTATCGGACGTGCCATTCATGCAGTTGCTAACGGCGGTCTTGTAGTCAGCACCCTTCTTGCCCGCGTTCGCATGGCTGCATTGCCCCAGCTTAGTGGAATGACCCGTGCTGGATGTGCTGCTGCTCTGCGGTGCGGCGAAGGCGGTGGTGGTGGCGAGGGCCAGAACAGCGCTGGCGACGAACAGGCTAAGGCGCATGGACATGATGCTTCCTCCTGAAGATATGACCGGTGGTTACCGGCGGAGCAAGTCTATGCCTACACGATGACTGGGCGGTAGCTGGCCGGCGCCCAATTCGAAAACTTACTTGTGAAATCACGGCCGGATGGCCCGGCCGTGATGGGTTATAGCGACTCAGGCTGCCCGGGCTTCGCTTTTGCGGGGGCCTTCGAGCAGGGCGTGGCGCACATGGGCGATCACCATATCCACTTCCTTGCTGGTGATATTGAAGTGCGGCGTGAAACGCAACGAATTAGCGCCGCCGTGAATCACTCCGATGCCGCGTTCGCGCAGATACTCTTCGGTGGAACCCGCACCGTAGCACTTGAACTGCGGAGCCAGCTCGCACGAGAACAGCAGGCCCGTGCCTTGCACCTTGGTGATCAGGCCGCCCAGTTCGTCTTTCAGCGTATTGAGCTTGTCGACGAATTCCTTGCCACGGGTGCGAATGTTGGCGCGCACGTCGTCGGTCAGCTGATCGAGCGTGGCCAGCGCGACATCCAATGCACGCGGGTTCGACGTCATCGTATTGCCGTAGATGCCCTTGCGATACAGCGATGCCGTGCGCTCGGTCACCGCCAGCACGGACAGCGGATACTGACCGGCGTTGAGCGCCTTGGAATAGGTTTCCATATCCGGCGGCGCGAGCTTTTCGAAACCGGGATAATCGATGATCGACAACACGCCATGCGCACGCAAACCTGCCTGGATGGAATCGATCAGCAGTACCGAACCGTGCGATTCGGTGAGCTGACGTGCGGCCTGGTAGAACGCCGGCGTCACGGCGCGGCCGGGATCGCCTTCGCCCATCACCGGTTCGAGGAACAACGCTTCGATAAACCAGCCATGCCTGTCGGCATCGGCGAACACCGCTTCCAGCTGCTGAACGTCATACGGCGCAACCGTCAGTAGCGTGTCTTCATGACGATAGCTAGCCAGATGCTGCTGATAGGTGCGGCGCGACGAATCGGAATAGAGCGCAGGTTTATCGGTACGGCCATGGAAGGCGCCTTTCACGGCGACACGCTTGATCGTGCGACCGGCATAACGGCCGCCCGCATCCGTCATGACCTTTGCATTGACGTCGGCGATGCGGCAAGCCAGACCCACCGCTTCCGAGCCGGAATTCAGGCACAGATAACGCACATACGGATTGCTTCCGCGGTGACGGCCCAGCTCGCGATTGAGCGCTTGCGTGAAACGCATCTGCGACACGCTCGGCGTCATCACGTTGGCCATCACCTGCGGACGCGCCAGTGCGGCGTCGATCGCTTCGTTGTTGTGACCAAAACCCAACATGCCGTAGCCGCCGTTGTCGTGCACGACCGAGCCTTTCAGCGTGACAACCCACGGCCCGCGCGCAGCGGCAGGCAGGTACGGATTGATCGCATCGTCTGGATAGAAATTGACGAAACCTTCCAGCACGTGCGTCAACTGTTCCGATTCGTCGAGCTTCAGGAAATCGCCGAACTCGGCGCGCAGTTCATGGTGGCGCGCAACCGCTTCGGCAATCGCCTTGACGAGCTGAGGGTCAACAGCGGCCATACGCTCGATGGTGGCGTCGTCGAGGCCGGTGGTCCGCGGCTTGCCGCCAAATTCGCGCAAATCGCGCAGCTGATCGATCACACCCATGACTACTCTCCTCGAATCTTGTCAGCGCCTCGCACCCAGCGCAAAGCAGGCCGACAGATGTGTTGCGTGCGGGAAGGGCATCTAGAGGCCCGCGGGCTGCGCCCGTTCGCACTCGCCGCGTGTGGGGAAACCGCTGGCGTCGCCTATCAGGATAACCTGCGGGCAGGGGTCGCCGGTACCCCCGGATGACGCCTGTCATGCGCGATGCCTGACGAGGGCGACTGGGGACAAGCCCTTGTATTGCCTACGCTGCAATGCAAGGAGGACCACCATGAACCCTGCATCTGACGTCGTTGCCCGTTTGTCCGGCGCCGTAAAGCGTTACGGCTCCCTTACCGCTCTGGATGGTGTGGATCTTGTGCTGCGCCGCGGCGAACTCTTGGCCGTGCTGGGCCCCAATGGGGCGGGCAAAAGCACCAGCATCAGCCTGCTGTTGGGCCTTATCCGGCCCGACGGCGGCCGGGCCGAATTGTTCGGCATGGACCCGCAGCAGATCGATGCGCGCCGTCGCATCGGCGTGATGCTGCAGTCGGCCATGCTTCCCCTGACACTGCGTGTGGGCGAGCTGCTGCGTCTGGTCTCCAGCTACTACCCCGATCCACGTCCCTTGGACGAAAGCGCTGCACTGGCCGGCATCGGCGATCTGTTGCGGCGCCCTTACGGCAAGCTTTCAGGTGGCCAGCAGCGCCGCGTGCAATTCGCACTCGCGTTGTGCGGCCGGCCGGAGTTGGTGTTTCTGGATGAACCGACCGTCGGCATGGATATCGATAGCCGCCGCAAACTGTGGGCCGCCATGCGCGCGCTCGTCGCCGACGGTTGCTCGGTCGTATTGACCACGCATTATCTGGAAGAAGCCGAAGCACTCGCACAACGCGTCGTGGTGATGGGTAAAGGCCGCGTGCTGACGGAAGGCAGTGTCGACGCGTTGCGTTCGCATGTTCCGCTGACACGCATTCGTTGCGTGACCGATCTGGATGCAGACGTCATCGCGCAATGGCCGCAGGTGGCATCGGCCGAACGCGACGGAACGCGCATGCATGTGAGCACCAGCGCCGCAGAGAACGTCTTGCGACGCATGCTGGACGCGGACACGTCGCTCAGCGAACTGGAGGTGCAGCGTGCTGGACTTGCCGATGCATTCACCGAACTGACCCGCGAAGACAATCTGATCGAACAGGAGGCCGCGTGATGAACGCCGTATCGATTCCTGCAACACCCAGCGTCACCGCGCCCAAAGTCATGAGCACGCGCCGCGTGTTGGGTGCTTATCTCGCGGAAGCGCGCAGCGAATGTCTGCGTTATCTGCGCAACCCTGGCTTCATGTTGCCGATCATGCTGTTCCCGACGATGTTCTATTTGTTGTTCGGCATCGTCATGGCAACGCACGAAGGACCGGATGTTGCGCGCTACCTCCTTGCCAGTTATGGCGTGTTCGGCGTGATGAGTCCGGGCCTGTTTGGCTTCGGCATATCGCTCGCACTGGAGCGCGACGGCGGCCTCCTCACTTACAAACGTGCATTGCCGATGCCACCGGGAGCTTATCTGCTGGGCAAGATGCTGATGGCGATGCTCGCTGCTGCTGTGGTCATTGTGTTGTTACTCCTTATGAGTGTGACGATGGCGCACGTATCGCTTACAGGAATGCAAGCAGGAATGCTGTTGCTGACGGGTGTGCTGGGCGTGCTGCCGTTCTGTGCGCTGGGCATGCTGGTGGGCACGCTCATCAAAGGCCAGGGCGCGCCTGGTTTGCTCAACCTGGTCTATCTGCCGATGTCGTTCCTGTCAGGTCTGTGGGTGCCGATGAATGAGTTGCCCAGCGTACTGCAGCAGATCGCGCCGATCTGGCCCAGCTATCACCTGCACCGCGTCGCTTTAGCGGCGCTGGATATGGGTCCAGGCCCCGTCATGGGCGACATCGTCGTGCTGATTGGTTTCGCTCTCGTGTGCTTTTTCATCGCAGCGCGTCGCCTGCGCCGTGTAGGTTGACGTAGGATGACGTCTGTCAGGATCCGGTGGGGTTTCTAAACCATGTCTTTCTCGCTACCCGTGCCCGCGTGGCTGAAGCCGACACCGGATTCGGAGGCGGCCGAGAATATTCGCAAGGGAGCCAATCCCTGGACCGATGCCATTCACTTGTTGTGGTCGGTGTGGATTTTTTTTGATCCGCTGTTCGACAAAGGGTTCACGCAGAAGTGGTTCGTCACCGTTGGGATTTCGTATCCCTTCTTTCTGCTTTTTTATGCGCTATGCATCATTCGGCCGCAGAGGTCCGTTCACCTCTATGCATGGTGTATCACGCTGCTTGGCTTCCTGATCATGCCGTTCAATAGCGGCGCCGGTTGCTGTTACTTCATATTCGGCACCGTCATGGTTCGCGCCTGTACGCGAGGTTGGCGATTCTATTTGGCGAACGTGATCGCAATGAGCGCGATCTTTGCGGTGTCTGCGACGGCGAACCGGCTCCCTTGGCAGCTGACCTTTTACATAGTGGTGATGGTTGCCATCATTAATGGCGTGATTACCGTTGGTATCAATAGTTCCAAGAAAAACGCTGCCCTTAAATTATCGCAAGACGAGGTGAGGCGCCTCGCGGCCACCGCCGAGCGCGAGCGCATCGGCCGCGACCTGCACGATCTTCTCGGTCACACACTCTCGTTGATTACGCTCAAGCTCGAATTGTCACGCAAGTTATTCGATCGTGATTCTGAAAGTGCGCTTCGCGAACTCACCGAGGCCGAAGGCGTCGCGCGTCACGCGCTGGCTGAAGTTCGTTCGGCGGTTACCGGCATTCGCGCCACGGATCTGGCCGCGGAATTGGCATCGGCACGTCTGCTGCTGGAATCGTCTGCGGTGCATCTGGATTACGGTGCGTTGCCGATGTCGTTGCCTGTGGATATCGAGCGCGGTCTGGCACTCGTCATCCGCGAGGCTATGACGAATATCCATCGCCACGCAGGTGCCACACAGGCATCTGTACGATTCGAATCGACACCGGAAAAGCTCACTATGCAAATTTGCGACAACGGACGCGGTGGACAAAGCGCGGAAGGAAACGGCATCAGTGGGATGCGCGAGCGCATCGGCGTGCTGGGTGGAGCGCTTTCCATTGAATCGCCACCTAAGCGCGGAACCAAACTCACCGTTTGCGTTCCGCTTGGATCAAAACGTCGACTGCAACCGGATGTCACTGCGCCAGCGGACGCGACGCCGGATGATCTCGCACGGGGTGCCGCATGATTCGCGTGCTGTTGGCCGAAGATCAGGCGATGGTGCGCGGCGCGTTGTCGGCGTTGCTCAATCTTGAATCCGATATCGAAGTATTGGGCACTGCGTGCGATGGCGAAACAGCGTGGCGCGAAGTACAACGGTTGAAGCCGGATGTGCTCGTGACCGATATCGAAATGCCCGGCATTACCGGTCTTGAATTGGTGCAACGCATCCAGCGCTACGAATTGCCGGTGAAGTCCGTCATCGTCACGACGTTCGCACGCCCCGGTTTTCTGCGCCGCGCACTCGATTCGGGCGTGTCGGGTTATCTGCTTAAAGATGCGCCCGCAGAGAATCTCGCTGAAGCACTACGTACCGTGCATCGTGGCGGGCGCTCCATCGATCCGCAGCTGGCACTGGAAGCATGGTCCGAAGCCGATCCGCTTAACGACCGCGAACGCCAGGTGCTGCGCCTCGCTGGGGAAGGGCAGTCCGCCAGCGACATCGCGATAAAACTCAACCTGTCGCATGGCACCGTGCGCAACTATCTTTCCGAGGCCATCGGAAAATTGGGCGCCGCCAATCGTATCGAGGCTTATCGCCTGGCGCGCCAGAAGGGCTGGCTCTAGGCCATCCGTACAGGTAGTGCTCTGAAAGGATGCGATAATGCCCGGCGTTATGCCCGTCACGAAGCATCCTCCTTGAAGAAATCCGATTTCCATTTCGACCTGCCGCCCGAGCTGATTGCGCAGGCCCCGCTCGCCAAGCGCAGTGCGAGTCGTTTGCTCGTGCTCGACGTGCCGGTACGTACCTGGCAGGACCGTAAGTTCAGCGAGTTGGTGTCGTTTCTGCGTAAGGACGACCTGCTGGTGTTTAACGATACGCGTGTGTTGCCAGCGCGTTTGCATGGTCGCAAAGAGAGCGGCGGAGCGGTCGAAATTCTGATCGAACGCGTAACCGGTGCACACGAGGCGATTGCACAATTGGGTGTCAGCAAGAAGCCCAAGGAAGGCG
Source organism: Dyella sp. (assembly GCF_035486915.1). GTDB lineage: Bacteria > Pseudomonadota > Gammaproteobacteria > Xanthomonadales > Rhodanobacteraceae > Dyella_B. Next base: position 7,338 of record NZ_DATHMR010000156.1, read on the forward strand.
GCGTTATCGTGCTGGCCGATGGTAGTCACGCTACCGTGCTTGGCCGCGATGAAGGCTTTTTCCATTTGCGCTTTGAATCACCCGAACCGTTGGAGCGTTTGCTGCACCGATTGGGTGAGATGCCATTACCGCCGTATATCTCGCGGCATGCGGATGCGAGCGACATGGAGCGTTATCAGACGGTTTATGCGCGCGAACCCGGTGCTGTGGCAGCACCGACGGCGGGTTTGCATTTTGACGATGAGATGCTCGCGCAATTGCGCGACAAAGGCCTGGATTTCGGATACATCACACTGCATGTCGGTGCGGGAACCTTTCAGCCTGTGCGCGCGGAAGATCTGTCGCATCATCAGATGCATCGCGAATGGCTCAACGTGGGTGCGGGGCTCGTCGATCAAATTCATCGCACGCGCAGGAACGGTGGCCGCGTCATTGCGGTGGGGACGACTGTGGTTCGCGCACTCGAAAGCGCCACGGTGGATGGTGTGTTGCGCCCTTTTGCAGGCGAAACGCAGATCTTCATTTTTCCGGGCTATCGCATCACCAGTGTCGATGGGCTGATCACCAACTTCCATTTGCCGCAATCGACGTTGCTGATGCTGATTTCCGCGCTGGCGGGCCGGGAATTCATCCTTTCGGCGTACGAGCATGCGGTGAAGGAGCGTTACCGCTTTTTCTCCTATGGCGATGCAATGTTGATCCTGCCGCGAGGCGCGATCCCCGCAGACACGCAATAATAGGCAAATGACTGCCATGCATTTCGATCTTCTAGCCACCGATAGCGTTGCGCGCCGCGGGCGTCTTACGTTTGACCGCGGGACCGTGGAAACGCCCGCCTTCATGCCTGTGGGCACGTATGGCTCGGTGAAGGCCATGACGCCGCGCGATCTGGTCGAAGTAGGGGCCGAGATCATTCTCGGCAACACTTTCCACCTGTTTTTGCGACCGGGCCTGGAGATCGTGGGCGAGTTCGGCGGTCTACATCGATTTATTGGCTGGAAAGGGCCGATCCTTACCGACTCCGGCGGTTTTCAGGTGTTCTCGCTGGCGCACAAGCGCAAGATCACCGAGCAGGGTGTGACGTTTGCATCGCCTGTCGATGGTTCCAAGGTGTTTCTGTCGCCAGAAGAGTCGATGCGAATCCAGGCGGTGCTGGATTCGGACATCGCGATGATCTTCGACGAGTGCACCCCGTATCCGGCGACCGAAAAGGTCGCTGCCGAATCGATGGAGTTGAGTCTGCGCTGGGCTGAACGTTCGCGTCGCGCGTTCGACGATCTGCGTAACCCCAACGCCTTGTTCGGCATCGTGCAGGGCAGCGTGTATGAGAACCTGCGCCGGCGTTCTGCGGAAGGTTTGGTGCAGATCGGGTTCGACGGTTATGCAGTGGGTGGTCTGGCGGTGGGTGAACCGGAGGCCGAACGTAACCACACGCTGGATTTCACTGTGCCGTTGCTGCCGCAGGATCGTCCGCGTTACCTGATGGGTGTCGGGCGTCCGGAAGACATCGTCGAGGCGGTGCGCCGCGGCATCGACATGTTCGATTGCGTGATGCCCACGCGTAACGCACGCAACGGATTTCTCTTCACGTCCGAAGGCACGCTGCGCATCCGCAATGCGAAGTTCGCCAACGACACGCGGGTGATTGAGGAAGGGTGCGCGTGCTACGCCTGCAGCCAGGGGTTCAGCCGCGCTTACCTGCGCCATCTGGATCGCTGCAACGAGATCCTCGGCAGCCAGTTGGCCACCATCCACAACCTGCATCATTACCAGCGCCTGATGGCCGGGCTGCGCGAAGCCATCGCGGCCGGCAAGCTGGACGATTTCGTGACGGAGTTCTACGCCCGACGTAGGGGCGACACCGCCTAGGCCGTTGTGCGCTTGCAACAGCCCCTCCCGGCCCCATTGAATCGGCTGGGTAGGGGGCGCTGGCCCGTGTGCAGAGCACTGGGGCGCATGGCATAATCCAAGGTCTTTTATTGGGCGCACGGCGGAAATTCCTGCTGTGGCCATAACTTGCGGAACGGGCTAATGAATTTTCCGACGACTTTTGTGCTGGCACAGGCAGCACCGGGCGGTGCGCAGAATGGCACCTTCATGCTGATCCTGCTGATCGTCATGTTCGGTTTTATGTATTTCACGATGATCCGTCCGCAGTCGAAGCGGCAGAAGGAGCATCGCGACTTGATCGCGGGCCTGGCCAAAGGCGATGAAGTGGTCACGAACGGCGGCATTGCCGGTCGCATCGACGAGGTCGGCGACACCTTCGTCACCGTCGAGATCGCGCCGAACGTCAAGATCAAGGTGCAGAGAAGCGCTGTCCAACAGGTGTTGCCCAAAGGCACGCTGAAATCGTCTTAAGCGCTCCGCTCGGCGGATCGGTTTTTCCTATTAATTCACGCTACCGCGGCCCCGCGCCGCGGCTTTTATGGATGCAAGGCATGAGTGATTTTCCACGCTGGAGATACTACCTGGTCGCCGTCGTACTGGTGCTGGGCATCCTTTACGCGCTGCCGAACTTGTACAAACCGCTGCAAGCGGTGCAGGTCTCGGCGGCGCAAAGCGGTGCGACGCTCGATCCGACGGTGCAGCAGAAAATCACCACGGCACTGCAGGCTGCCAAGATTCCCTACGTCAATGAAAGCCTGAAGCACGACACCAACCGCGGCGATTACGTGCTGATCGGCTTCGACAACGGCGACTTGCAGAAGAGTGCGGCTGACGCGCTCAAGACGGCATTGGGCGACAGCTACACCATCGCGTTCAATCTCGAATCGACCGTGCCGAGCTGGCTGACTGCCATTGGCGGTCGTCCGATGCCGCTCGGTCTGGACTTGCAAGGTGGCGTGCGCTTCCTGATGGCCGTCGATCAGGACGACGTCATCGACAAGCAGGAAAACCGCTATACGCAGGACATCACCTCGCTGCTCAAGGACAAGAAGGTTCCGTTCGTTTCCGTGGCGCGCAACGCCGTGCGCGGACAGGGCGTAATCGTGGTGCTTAACTCCGCGGCGGATCGCGCCACTGCCAGCGACGCCATTGCCACGGAGTTCACCGATCTGGCCGTCACCGATGGCACTAACACCGGCGACCGCTACGTTCTCAATGCCGTGCTCAAGCCGGACAAGCTGCGCGATCTGCAAACCAACGCCATTCGTCAGAACCTGTCCACGCTGGGTAATCGCATCAATGCGCTGGGTGTCTCTGAGCCGGTTATCCAGGCACAGGGCGAAGACCATATTTCGGTCGAACTTGCCGGCGTGCAGGATCCGGCCGAAGCGAAAAAAGTGATTGGCGCGACGGCGACGCTGGAATACGTCGCAGGTATTGGCGATTTGCGCGACCCCGCTGTTCAGGACGCCGCGAGGACGGGCAACATCCCGCCGGATGCACACTTGTACTACGGCACGGAAGGTCAGCCCTATTTGGTCAGCAAGAACATCATCGCCAGCGGCGATGAGTTGGTCGATGCGTCCTCGGGCACGGACCCGCAGTCGGGCACGCCCAGCGTAAACGTCTCGCTCAATTCGGCTGGCGCAGCGAAGATGTTGGACTTCACCAGCAATAACGTCGGCAAGCCGATGGCTGTGGTGTATGTCGAGACCACCACCGACACCAAGATCGTCGACGGCAAGGAAGTGCGTACACCCAAGACCACCTATAAGGTGATCAACTACGCCACTATCCAGGGTGTCTTCAGCAATAAATTTCAGACGACCGGTCTGGGGACCGCGAAGGCTGCGTCCGAACTTGCGTTGATGCTGAAGGGCGGTTCGCTCGCGGCGCGCATGGATATCGTGCAGGAAGGCGTGATTGGTCCGAGCCTGGGTCAGGACAACATCGACAAGGGCCTGAAGGCCGTTTTGCTGGGTCTTGGTCTCGTGCTGATCGCGGCAGCGATCTACTACAAGCTCTTTGGTCTGGTCGCCGACGTCGCGCTGTTCTTCAACCTGGTGATCTTGGTTGCCGTCATGTCGCTGATCGGTGTGACGCTCACCATGCCTGGCATCGCCGGTATCGTGCTGACGCTAGGCATGGCGATCGACGCGAACGTGCTGATCTGCGAACGCGTTCGCGAAGAATTGCGGAACGGCTCCACGCCGTTGGCAGCGATCCGTGCCGGTTACGAAAAAGCCTGGGCGACGATTCTGGACGCCAACGTCACGCATCTTATCGCTGCGCTGGCGCTGACCACGATGGGTTCGGGCCCGATCAAGGGCTTCGGCGTCACGTTGCTCATCGGTATTCTGACCTCGATGTTCACCTCGGTCACGGTCACTCACGCGATCACCGCACTGATTCATGGCGGC
>NZ_DATHMR010000157.1:0-9786 GCF_035486915.1 Dyella sp.
TTCGTTCTTTGCGGATCTAAAGCGCATGCGCGACGTCATCGTGCTCAAATCCTCGCGGGCACCGCCGATCGTCGTCATGGAGGAGGGGGCTTACATCCACCGCACGATTCGTCCGTTTTCATCCATCACCGCGTGGAGGGACGATGAGACCAAACCCAGTGATCTCGTTCCGCTACGTCCTGCGTTGGGAGCCATGATTCATCGGACGCTAGGCGCGGCAGAGGAACTCGTCATCGCGCTCTCGCAGGTCATTGCGCTCGGGCCGGCCATATGTCCAAACCATAGGCTCTATCTGCGCACCCATTCCGGTCCAGTCTTGGCCGAGGTGCTGGCCGATGCGAATCCGCGGTATAAAAACAGGGGTCAGGTTCGACTTTCATAATTAAAACGGCACCAAGTTGGCTTCCTGGCTTCATGTGACAGCCAATAAGTCAACCCGGTACCGTTTTGATAGTTTTTGGTACCGGTTTTTGGAAATATTACCGGCAACATATAAGCCCGCCTGATACGGTTTTTCTTTTCTACTCTTCTATGTTGCTGGGTGGCACTTTTTATTCAGAATGACGCGATGATTTCCGAGGGTCAGCGCGCCATGTGTATAGCTGGAATCGCCGTAAAAAATGTGGCTTTTCCAAACAATACGGCATGTTTTTGTATCCAATGCGTACATTATTCGTTCGCTACCCGAATAAGTCGGGACAAATAAAATATCGGGTCCTAACAGCACAGGCTTTTCCACAATGGACACGGACTCGCTAGCTGTGCATGCAGGTTGTCCATCGGTGGAAATCGTCACTGGCCCTAACCATGCCGTAGGCTGCTGCGCATCGTCCGCATTCCCTAAAGTTACAATAACGTTTCCGACGGAGGCAGAATTGCTTGTTATGGTCAGCGATGTAAGGTTGCAATCTTTGGTGGATGCTGGCATCGAGACAAGTAGCGCCGCGAGCGAAAATTTGCGTAATCGCATGGGCTGCATCCTCATGGTATCTGCCGGACAAAGTATTGCACTTTTGATAGGTCATCGTGATTCCACGACCAATTAATTGTTGTGTTCTTACGGCCCGTCCCTCCGTATTGCCCCCAATAACCAACCGGATATCTTTGGGCTTGTGATACAGGAACTATGATGACTACGTGCCCATGACCGCGTGCCTTGAGACCCGCAATCACGAGGAATCCCTTGTTGGCATAGTCCTGTGCGTTTTGGGGATCGTTACCCAAGGCAGTCCACCCGTTTCCGGCTGTGGTTAAGTCGTCCACCATTTGATTGGCGGTGCCGGTGAGCGGTGCTCCAAGTTCGTTTGTAACTGCATGCACAAAGCCACTGCAATCGTGCTTCCAGTGATCCCAGTTCTCTTCGCTCGCAGTCGTGATATCTGTCATGGCTATAAGCTATGCCACGAATCACGAAATTGCAGGTTGCCATCCAGGTAGCACCATGTAATTTCTTCGTAGCGCAACTGAATTTGCTCGATATGGTTTTGGCTCGCGGTTGATGGTTCTTTGATATTCGCAACCCGCGGTGTTATGGCTACCACCTTGACGTTCCGCATCATCATATTGAAGTACTCGATTTCCCGGCCAGAGTCATCGATGCGATACCACTTAATCTCGGCAGATTGCAGGGTTTGCGCGCGAGCAATCGCCATGTAGAGCACAGGGGAGGATCGGTCGATTTCCTTTTCCATCATCACAGGCCAATGCACACGGCGACCCAACAATTTCCCTGAAACTCCGTCTGCGGGTGAAATCATGCCGTGTTTGAAGCTCAAAACTTCGATGCTTCCTTCGCGGCCAACTACTTGGCTTGAGCCACGAATATCGCTGCCGCTACTGTCCTTGAGCCATAGATGCAATGGAATCGACACGCAGTATTCCTTGAGGAGTTGATGCGACCTAATGTGTACTTTCGCGTGATCGTTTAAGAAATCAGGCGATTCGGAATAAATAGGTAAGGTTTTTAGCCGCATATGGAATGGAAGACAAAATACAGTTGGCTTACTTCTGAGGTTGGAATGCCGACGACGCACTTTTCTTCCAATGCGGAAAAACAACAACGCCCGGCGATTTCTCGCAGGGCGTTGTTGTTTTAGTGGTGGAGGTGGCGGGAGTCGAACCCGCGTCCGAAGGCGTTTGACGCCCGGTACTACATGCTTAGCTCACTGTTAGATCTCGTCCCGCGACAGCACAGAGTGCGAGGCGCATCGAAGGACCAGTCCGCTTGATTTAACCCTGACCGGCAGACGGCAGTTTTGGGCGATCCCGTGATAATGACCCTACATCCACTAGCACAGGCACACGTGGGTTCGGGGCTAGGCCTTAAGCGGCCAGAGCGTAGTTGTCGTCGTTGGCAACTATAAGTTTGCGGCTGGTTTAACGAGGAAAGCTGCCCCCTCGGCATGCACCAAGCTATCTCACTACCCCCGTCGAAGCCATGACACCCCCGGGGAAATTGGGATTGCTTTAAGCAGATGAATTGTAGCAGTTCGGAGTGGATGGATGGTCGATGGCGTGATTGTGTTGAGTGCAGCGGGTGCTGGACTGTTGGAAGGCAAAGGCGCTGGACCCCAGCTTTCGCTGGGGTGACGGTGTTTTGCGGTTGTGGCGTTGGGGATGGACGCGCGTGTTGCGCGGACCCTCACCTCAACCTCTCTTCCTTGCACCCCAAGGCGATGCCATCCATGGCCTCTCTCCGCGTCCGGAGGGAGAGGGGCTTAATCTTTTAGGCGTTGCGGTTGTGGGAGCGCATGGTGCGTTGTTTTTCGCGTTGCCAATCGCGTTCTTTTTCGGTGTTGCGCTTGTCGTGTTCTTGCTTACCGCGCGCGAGTCCGATTTCCACCTTGACCTTATTGCCTTTCCAGTACATGGCGATGGGCACGAGGGTGTAGCCCTTGCGCTCGACGGCACCAATGAGCTGATCGATTTCCTGTTTGTGCAGAAGCAGCTTGCGCGTGCGCCGATCCGCCGCGACCACGTGCGTGGACGCACTGATGAGTGGCGGGATGGAGGTGCCGACCAGGAAGATCTCCCCCTTCAATACCACGGCATAGCCGTCGCCGAAGTTGATGCGGCCGGCGCGCAGTGCCTTCACCTCCCAGCCTTGCAAGGCAACGCCTGCCTCGTAACGCTGGTCGATGTGGTATTCATGCCGGGCGCGCTTGTTGAGCGCGATGGTGCCACCCGCATTCTTTTTGTCTTTGTCCTTCGCTTTTGCCATGTCCGTTAAACTTCGGGCCTGTTGCCCCCTGCTAGTTTGACCGCGGGTGGTCAGACCCGATTATTCAAAGAGGCTACTGTGATCGAAATCCGCCGCAGCGCCCTGGTGAAATACTCGCCGGCGCAAATGTTCGACTTGGTGAATGAGGTCGAAGCATACCCAAAGCGCTTCGCCTGGTGTGCCAACGCCGAGGTGATCGAGCGTGGAGAGAACATGCTGGTGGCGCGGCTCGATCTCAAGTTCGCCGGCTTCCATCACAGTTTCACCACGCGTAACACGATCGATCGGCCACGACGCTTGCAGGTGAGTCTGGTCAATGGACCTTTCCGCAGCCTGGACGGTCTTTGGGATTTCATCCCCCTGGGCACCGATGGCTGCAAGGTCGCACTGGAACTGGATTTCGATTATGCCGGCCGCCTGGGCGGCGCAGCGTTGAAACTGGGTTTTCAGGGTCTGGCCAATCGCATGGTCGATGACTTCTGCCGAGAGGCGGAACGCGTGTATGCCTGACAGTATTTCCGTGGAGGTGGTATGCGCCACGGCGGAGCGTCAGTTGCTGCGCAAGGTCACATTGCCCGCGGGTAGTCGCGTTATCGAAGCGGTTGAACAGTCGGGCATCTTGCAGGCTATGCCCGAGGTTGCGTTCGATCCATCACGCCTTGGCGTTTTTTCGCGCCGCGTGTCGCCGGACGATACGTTGCGCGATGGTGATCGTGTCGAGATTTATCGACCGCTGACGATCGATCCGAAAGATGCGCGCCGTCGCCGCGTGCGTTAGGTCACCATGCCTCGTTGAGAAGAGGCATGGTTGCTCGGATCAGTGGCCGCCGTTGTCGCCGCCGCTGTCACCACCGTTATCGTCGCCACCACTGTCACCACCGCCGCTACTGCCGCCACTGGTGTCTTTATCGCCTGAGGTGTCGTTGACGTTGTAGTTGGTCTTGTACTTGTTGCTTTCCTTGACCAGCTTCTGCGCATCTTGCAGATAGAGCTGACCTTCGGTGCGGACGAGCACGTCATTGTTGAAGAACAGGCTGACCGTGTTCAGCATCATCTTCTCGCCACGATGCGAATACGTGGACACGTAATCCCAGCGATTTTGATCGAACGGCGATGCGACCGACGGCGTACCCAGCAACACCAGCACCTGACGCTTGGTCAGGCCGGGCTTGAGCTGTGAGGCAAGGTTCTTGTCGATGACTTTATCGAACAGATTGCCCTGGGCCACGTCGGGGGTATACACGATATGGCAGCCGGCCAGGGATATGGCCAACGTGGCGAAGCCCAGCGTGCGAATCAGCTTTTGCATTCGTAGTGCGTCCGTCCGGAACGTGAAGATATCGAATGATACACTAATGGCCTGATTTGACCGCGTATCGGGAGCATGCGATGGAGCAAGAAACTCAAGAACTCCGGAAGGCCGGTTTGAAGGTCACCCACCCCCGGATGCGCATTCTCCAGATCTTCGAGGAAGACGGGGTCCGTCACCTTACGGCCGAAGACGTCTACAAGAAGTTGCTGGCCCATCAGGAAGATATCGGCCTTGCCACCGTCTACCGCGTGCTGACCCAGTTCGAGGCCGCCGGCATCCTCAGCAAACATAATTTCGAGGGCGGGCAGGCGGTGTACGAACTGGATCGCGGTCAGCATCACGATCACATGATCGATGTGGACAGCGGAAAGGTGATCGAGTTCGTTAGCGAAGAGATCGAACGCCTGCAGCGTGAAATTGCGGCCAAGCACGGCTACGAGATTCAGGACCACAGCCTGGTGCTTTACGTGCGACCCAAAAACCGGGGTAGATAACCCTGGCAGGAGAGCAGGCCCTTGGCGGGGCCTGGCCACTTCTACCTGCGCCCATAAAAAAAGCCGCGGGAGGACTCCTGTCCGCCCAGCGGCTTACCGTTGTCTCTTGACCTGCCGCATACCCGAGTTGCTCGCGATATGTGCGTTTGTCCAGACTCCGGCGGAACGGCATCCTGCCGTTCTTCGGGCCGCGCCGTCCCCACGGCTGACCCGCGCTCACCATCTTGCGATGGCGGCTCCCCCACATCGATTGAACGATCCTAACGAACCCTTTACGTGTCCGATATCAGAAAATTTCCTAGTTACAGTGTCACAAGTCACTGGTTTCCCTACGGGAAATGCTGCTGCGCAGCAAAATGCGAAGGTGTACGCCCTGGCCATCCGGGCGCAGGCGGAATAGGCCGCCCAGGGAGGTGACGCGGTCGCGCATGCCCTGTAACCCGCGGCCGCCGCGGGGCACGCGGTCGGGCAGGCCGACCCCGTTGTCGCGGATGTCCAGCAACGCCAAGGCCACGCCCGCGCGTTCACCAATGCGAAGGCGTAAGCGAAATTCGCTGGCTTGCGCATGTTTCACGGCGTTGGTCGCGCTTTCTTGCGCGAGGCGATAGATCACCGTTCGAATGTCTTCTTCAACCAAGCGCGGATCGCCGTGCAGCTCGGTGGTGTAGACCATTCCGGCGGTGCTCAGGAGATCGCGGATCGGGCCTTCGTCCAGCGCACGCATCAAGCCGAATTCATCGAGCACGGCCGGACGCAGGTCATCCAACAATCGATGCAGTGCGCGACGCATGTGGCCGAGAATGCTGTTGATCGACAGGCTCACATCTTCCAGTCCCGCTTGCTGCAAACGGTTTTGCGCAAGCTTCACGTGCGTCTGGATAGCGGTGAGGTTTTGACCGAGTTCGTCGTGCAGTTCCGCGGCCATGTGGCGGCGCTGATTTTCTTCGGCTTGCATGTTGCCGCGCGCAGCGTCGCGAAGTTGGCGTGCGAGATGATCGAGGCGCCGATTCACCGCGGCGAGATAGACGTTCTGCTCGGCAACACGCGCGCTACTACGGCGCAGTGCATCGGTGGCTGAGCCGAGCATCAACGCACCGGTGCCCGCAACCGCAAGAAAAAGATGCGAATTGGCGGTGGGAATGACGTGCGTAAACACGCGATCGACCAATGCCATGCCGAGGCTCGAAACAAGCATGGATAAGCTCGCGCCGCGCCAGCCGTGTCGAAACGCGAAGAACAACACCGGCGCTAACGACAGCACGCGCGCGAATTCGCGCTGAGGCGCCGCCTGTTCGGTAAGGATAAGAAGAATGACCAGTGCAGGCAGCATCACCAGCAAGCCATCCATCATCAATTCGGACATCTCTTGTTTGGATGGCCGTGCGCGCCACACCATGATCAACGGCGGTACCAGCAATAACAGCCCGACGTAGTTACCGAGCAACTCATCGCCTAATGCATGCAGTAAGCCCGTTGGCGGCAGCTCGTGCACGAACGCCATCATCAACGCATCGGTGGCCGTGGCAGCGACGACGGTGAAGCCGGCCGACAGAAGCAATCGCGACACTTCTTCCGGATCGCGCAAACTCGGTCGCAAGTTGGCGCGACGCAGCAGGCCCAGGCATAGCGCCACGACCAGCGGCTGCGGCAAATCGCCATACAGAAACATCTGCCAGCCGAGGGCGTAGCCGTGCAGGTAATCGATCAAACCCGCGGCAATCAGCTCACCCCCGATCAGCCACGGCCAGAAGCGGATGGGTGACAGCAGCAGCACGCCGAAGCGAAGACCGAATTGCAGCGTCCAGTCCGGTTGCGTGGTCGGCCAGAGGAGTGCCCAGAGCACGGCGTAGCCAAGGCCGAAGAGCGGACCGGAGCTAAGGCTGAGTAGTGGTTTCAGTCGCATGCGCCGATGTTACATGTGGACCAAGGCCGCCAGACTGATACAGTTGGACTATGCACAGTATTGTTCTGGTCGACGATCACGCCATCGTCCGCGAAGGGTTCAAGCGACTGATCGAAATGGAGCCTGACTTGGAGGTAGTGGCCGAGTGCCGCAACGCCGACGATGCGGTCGAGGCAATCAGCCAGCGGCATCCCGACTTGGTGGCGCTCGATCTGTCGTTGCCCGATGGCAGCGGTTTGCCACTGATCGAACATTTGCGCAGCGTGGCCACCGGGACACGTATCGTGGTGCTGAGCATGCACGACGGTGAGCCTTATGTTTCCGAAGCCCTGCGTCGTGGAGCGAGCGGTTACGTCACCAAAGGGGCAGCACCGGAAGAACTTGTGGCTGGCCTGCGCGCGGTGATGCGTGGCGAGCAGTTCTTGAGCTCCGACTTGCGTCAGCGTCGTGCTGAGCGTCCGAATGATTTGCTCGATCCGATCGATCGCCTTACGGCACGCGAGCGCGAGGTGTTTTTGCTTCTTGCCGCAGGGCGTGCGCCGAAACAGGTGGCCGCGGAGCTGGGGATTGGGCAAAAGACCGTTTACATCCATCGCGCGAGCTTGATGGGCAAACTCGGCGCGGGGTCGGAATTGGATCTTTATCGCATTGCCAGCGAGCGTGGGTTGTTGCCGGCTCGCGGTTAACGCCCAACGCGGACATCTGTGCGATGGCGCGGGGATCGGTTCTCCCTCAACAGCAAATATTCCTCGCCGTCATTCCAGCGAAGGCTGGAATGACGGCGAGGCGAGATCGGGCGCTGGAGCGGATCAACATCAGCACGCGGGAGTCGAAGTTACACGGTTGAAAATAACTCAAGCCGTCTGCGCCCGCTCCAGCATCTGCTTCGCATGCGCACGCGTTTCACGCGTAATTTCAACCCCGCCCAACATGCGCGCCAATTCGTCACGACGGCCGTTCGTGTTCAACGCTTCGATACGCGTGTGCGTGGAATTACCTTCGCTGTGTTTGCTCACGCGCAGATGCGAGTGTCCTTGCGCAGCCACTTGCGGCAGGTGCGTCACGCACAGCACCTGGCAACGCGAACCCAGCGCACGCAGTTTTTGTCCGACGACTTCAGCTACGGCACCGCCAATACCAGTGTCCACTTCGTCGAAGACCATGCTGCCGATGGTGTCTTTGCCCAACGTCGCCACTTCGATGGCTAGGCTGATGCGTGCGAGTTCACCGCCCGAAGCGACTTTACGCAGCGGCCGCGGCGGTTGGCCGGGGTTGGCGCTGACCAGCAACTCGCAACGTTCGCGGCCCTGCGGATCGGGCTCGTCGCTTTCGGCCGGTTCGAGCGAAACCTGCAGCACGCCGCCTGCCATGCCCAGTTCGCTCATCAGTGCGCTGACGTCCTTGCCCAGTTTCTTGGCGGCACTCTGGCGTGCCTTGCTCAGTGTCTCGGCAGCTTTTGCATAGTCGCGTTGCAGCTGATCGCGTTGGGTGCCCAAGCGCTCAAGTGCTTCGCCGGCGTTTTCCAGTTCGTTTAGCTCGGTCTGGGTGGCGGCGCGCTTTTCATCGAGCTCGGTCGCTGGAAGCCGATGCTTGCGCGATAGTTCATGCAGGCGTGTGAGATGCGTATCGACTTCGGCGTAGCGTTCGGGATCCAGATCGACGTCCTGGGCATAACGCTCCAAGCCATCGACGGCTTCGTTGAGCTGGATTTGCGCGCTGTCGAGCAGATCGAGCATGGGTGCCAGGCGATCGTCCAAGGCAGCCAGCCGGCCCAGCTCCGTGTGCGCGCGGCTTAGCGACTGGCGAAGCGCCAGCTCGCTGTCGCCATCGAGCATTTCAACGACACCGGTCAAACCTTCGGTGAGCTTGCTGGCGTTGGCCAAGCGCTTGTGACTGGCTTCCAGCTCGGCCAGTTCGGCTGGCGCAAGCGCCCATTTTTCCAGTTCGGACAGTTCGTGCCGCAACAGTTCCAGCCGGTGACCGCGATCGTCGCCGCCGCTCAGTTTGCGCATGCGGACGCCGATCTCGCGCCATTGCAGGGCGAGATCGCGAACCTGTTCGACGCGCTTCTCGTTTTCAGCATAGGCATCGAGCAGATTGAGCTGATGTGTACGCTCAAGCAGTGCCTGATGCTCGTGCTGACCATGGATCTCGACGAGCAGGGCGGCAAGGTCGCCCATCTGGCCGATGGTCGCGGGCCGGCCGTTGATCCACGCGCGCGAGCTACCTTCGGCACGAATGACGCGACGCAGCTGGCAGGCGCCGTCTTCATCGAGTTCTTCGTGCTTGAGCCATGCGGCGGCTTCGGGCAGGCCTTTGAGGTCGAACTCCGCGATCAATTCGGCGCGATCGCTGCCGGCCCGCACGATATTGCTGTCAGCGCGTGCACCGGCAAGTAACATCAAAGCATCCACCAACAAGGACTTACCGGCACCCGTTTCGCCGCTGACCACAGTCAGGCCTGGGCCGAAGGTGATGTCGGCTTCTTCAACGACTGCGAGGTGGCGGACGTAAAGGGAGGTGAGCATGGGTGAAGGCGGCAGTGGTTCGTGCGATTGTAAGGGGAGGGGCAGGCGGTGAGTAGCGAGACGGGAGGCGTTCGACGCCCAGTCTGGGCTTTCTTGCATTCTCCCCTCCCAAACCTTATTTCTTTAGCGTCTCACGGATTGCCACAGTGCATGCCTCATCGTCATCAGGAACTTGATATCCGCGCGCGGCGTTTGCTGCGCACGTTGATTGCGCAGTACCTGGCTGATGGCGAGCCGGTAGGGTCGCGCACGCTTTCGCGTTCCTCTGGACTGGATGTGAGCCCGGCAACGATCCGCAACATCATGGCGGACCTGGAAGAGGCCGGACT
>NZ_DATHMR010000158.1:0-9727 GCF_035486915.1 Dyella sp.
CGCCCCAACCGTGCACAAGTACGTCAATGATGGCACGATGGCGTGGATCTACGCGCACCTGCTTTCGCTGGGGAATATCGATCGCGTGGGCCAGCGTCTCGCCCAGCGCGAAGAAGCCGAAGCGGCGAACCAGACCAAGAACTGATTATGTTTGTGTAGATGAAAAAGCCGCCCACTTGGGCGGCTTTTTTTTGGATGCCGTGACGATTCAAATACTGCAACAAGGTTGAACAGACATCGAAAGGCTGTAGGACGTAAGGCCACTGGGTACAGAAGCCTCGCCAATTCTCTCGTCAACCGTAATGGTGCCACCTTGACCATCAGGTACCGTGCCGGTCACGTGCACGGCAACGAGGATGTTGTCGACGATATTGCCGGCACTGTCATTATTGATGATGTCGTCACCAATAGTGACTTTGCCCGTTAGCGTTTGTGTCGTCGTCACACCATTGGTGACGACATTCACAGTGCATGTGAGCGGAAACTTCTGGCCGTAATCGTAATTTCCAGGGTTAACAGATGCGCCGTTCAGGCTTAACGAGCCCGATGCATTGACTGCCAGAGCGATACCACCTTCTGGCTCATCAGGGTTGTTCACCTGGTCAACGCTAAATGTTTCGTTGAAACCTTGCACGTTGACACATCCACCTAACACGACATAGTTACCAGTCATGGTGCCGGAGACGATGCAGCCGTTCCCTCCGTTGTAGGTGCACTCCACCACGCCTGGCCCGATTTGACTCGTTGCGTTGTTGAGCGTGTTGTTGGAAGTAAAGCCGAGTATCTGCTGTTGCGCTTGAGATACGGTTTCGTTAGAGATTCCCGGTTGCTGAGAATTACCTGTCGCAGGTACGGTTACTATTTCCGGTTGATACGCTTGCGTGATCGTGCCGCTACTCGTTTTATCGGTATAAGTGCCTTCAACGAAGATAGCCGCATACACCGCTGGTAATGCCGGTTGCGCCATCGCATAGGGGGCATGCCCCATAACACCACCGGCGAGCGTAAGCAAAACGGCTGCTTTGAAACCATGCGTCATTTTCATATAGCCAACTCCTTTGACACGTCGAATGAAAAACACGATGTATCGCGCGGCATTCGGGCGTTGCGGTCTCCCTCACATGCACGGCTATTCCAAGGCAGTGTTTGCGCCCCCAAGGAAATGGCAACAGGTATGCCGCAGCCGAAAGATTCCCTTGCGCTTGTCTTCGACGGTTGCATAGGTTGGCTAGACGTCCCTGTATGCTGATTCCGTACGGGTCTGCACGATGAACGGAAATGGGTGCTGCGAATAACGGGTGTTGCGTGCACAGACCGCGCGACCCAGGCATCTTACGCCTGTTCGCGGCTAGTGAAAACGAAATCGCAGTAGATGTCGCGCCGATGTCATGACGCAAAAAAATCGTCTTAACTCTGAGACACCCATCGCAAAATGCTGCTTGTGAATGGAGCAGCCCGGCGACGCGGGCCGGGCGGTTGATCAAGCGCTTTTAGTTGTGCGCTTGCTCGATCTGTTTAATGATTAACGCGTCTCACTGATCGGGGACTTTTATGCGCTACCACGGCAGCTGTCATTGCGGACGCATCGCGTACGACGTCGAAGGCGAGTTGACACAAGTCATCGAGTGCAATTGCTCGCACTGCAGCAGGAAAGGGTTCCTCTTATGGTTCGTGCCGCGTGAGCAGTTGACGCTCACGACGCCCCAGTCCGATATGTCCCGATACACTTTCAATAAACATATGATCCAGCATCAGTTCTGTCCCGACTGCGGATGTGCACCCGTCAGTTTCGGGACAGGGCAGGATGGTAAGGCCATGGCCGCGGTGAACGTGCGGTGCCTGGAAAATGTGGACGTCGCCGATCTGAAACGCGTGCAATTTGACGGGCGAAGTTTCTGATACGGCATACGTTGACGGGCTTCACAACTGCCTAGGCACTTAAACCTGCTACCTTTCGCTACAACATCCCGCGAGAGGTAGGAGTGTCTGCATGAGCCTTCACCGCACCAACCGCGTTGTGGCATGGCTGTTTGCCACGTCTGTTTCCCTATCGCTTGTGTCGTGCGTGGAGACGCAGCCCAAGGGCGGGGCATCGGGCAATGCACGCTTTGAATTTTTGACGCCCTCGCTCGTGCGCATGGAATATTCGCCGAACGGCATATTCGTCGATGCGCCTACAGCAGTGGTGCAAAAGCGAGATTGGCCGGCCGTGCCGGTGACGTCGATCAAGAAAGACGGCTGGCTGATTCTTAGCAGCAGCGCGATGACGCTGCGCTATAAACTCAACTCCGGTCCGTTTACCGCCGACAACCTGAAAATCACCTGGAAAAACACGGGCGGTGCACACAATTGGCAACCCGGCGATGTCGACACGCAAAACCTCGGTGGGCTCACTTATTCGCTCGATCACGTCAGTCAGGATAATTTGCCGAAGGATGATCGAGACAGTCCTGTTAACGACATCATTCCCGGTATCGACATTCCGCTCGAAAAAGCCAAACCCGGTTTGTTGAGCCGAAGCGGCTATGCCTTGATCGACGACAGCCATACACCGCTCTGGAACGCGCAGAAAAACTGGATACAACCCCGCGCGCAGCCTTACGGCCAGGACTGGTATCTGTTCACCTACTACCACGATTACCAGAACGTCTTTAACGAGTACGCACAACTGTGCGGGCCGATTCCCATGATCCCGCGTTATACGCTGGGCACATGGATCACCGATTTCAATTTCGAGTATTTCCCCAACACTGCTGAAGCGCGCCAGCCAGATTTTGAACGCTATAACCAACAGCATCTGGAAGAAGAACTCACGCGCCTGCGCCAGAGCCATATTCCTTTCGATACGCTCGTGCTGGACTTCGCGTGGCACAACTACGGTTGGGATGGCGGTTACGACTGGAGTCCGCTGATTCCACATCCCGACAAATTCCTGAAGTGGTTGCACGATCGCGGTATCAAGCTGAGTCTCAACGATCATCCCGGTTACGCCGGTACCGACGAAAGCATTCTTTCCCATAGCGACAGTCACGCATCGGAAGTGTTGCAGGATCTGGGACGGCCGCAGCCGCTCACACCGACGGTCGATATCGATATCGGCAAGACGTGGAAGTTTTCCACCGATCCGAACGATCAAGGCATGAGCGAACAGTGGTATGCCGTCGATCACAAGGACGGTCGCTGGAAGCACATACGCACCGATGAGCCTTGGCAGGCGCAGGGCTACAAGAGCTACGACGGCGTGGCGTGGTATCGCACCTCGTTCAAATTGCCGGAATCCGCCACCGGATCGCTTTATCTGTGGCTGGGCGAAGTCGGCAAATCGTATCGCGTGTTCGTCAACGGGCAGGAGGTCAAACACAGCGACGTGCAGTGGCCGAATCGTTTGACCTACGCCGACATCACGCCGTACGTGAAGGCCGGAACGAAGAACGAAATAGCCTTGCGCGTCGAGTCGGGCGAGCAGGGCGGAGGCATATTGGGTGGACCGGTGGCGATTCGCGATGTCGCGCCGCCTGGCCGCATAGCCTTCGATCTATCCGATCAGAAGCAGGCCGATGTGTTCATGCGTGACCTGCACGCACCGCTCATGCAGGCCGGCGTGAATGTGTGGTGGGTCGATGGCGGTGGCGGTGCTGCCGACATGCCAGGTCTGAATAAACAGCTGTGGACCAATAAGGTTTTCTACGATTTCACTCAGCAAGTTTCCGGTCAACGCGGCTTTATTCTCAGTCGATACGGTGATTGGGGCAGCGAGCGGTATCCCGCCTTCTTCACCGGCGACACGTATTCGGAATGGCCGGTGCTTGCTTATGAAGTCGCCTTCACAACGCGTGGCGGCAACGTGCTGGTGCCATATATCAGTCACGACATTGGCGGATTCCACGGTGCGAAAATCGATTTCGATCTCTACGCGCGCTGGATCGAATTCGGCACGTTCAGTCCCATCCTGCGCATGCACAGTGCGCACGCCAATCCCAAGGAAGGTAATGTGCGCATGCCGTGGGAGTACGGCAACAAGGGCGTTGCGCTGATGAGGAAGTACTTCACGCTGCGCACTCAGCTGATTCCTTACGTCTACAGCTACACGTGGCAGGCGCATACACAGTCCATGCCGTTGCTGCGGCCGCTTTATCTGGAGTATCCCGATCTGGAAGAGGCTTACCAGCACTCGCACGAATACTTCTTCGGCGACGATATGCTGGTTGCTCCCGTGCTCGATGCAAGCGGCAATCGCACGGTGTATTTGCCGCCGGGCGAATGGATCGATTTTTTTACCGGCAAACATCATGACGGCGGTGCATCGTTTACGACACACTACGCGGTGGATGAGATGCCAGTGTTTGTTCGCGAAGGCGCGATTGTTCCGGAGCAGCCGGTGAGCGATTACTCCAACGCCAAGCCGCTCGACACGGTCATCGTCAACGTCTACGGCTCAGGACACGGCGACTTCAATCTGTATGAAGACGATGGCGTTTCGCTCGCCTACGCGCAAGGCCAGTATGCGACGACGGCGATGCACTACGTCACCGACAAGGATGGGTCGCACCGGCTTGTCATTGCGCCGACAAAGGGCACGTATGCAAACCAACCGCAAACGCGCTCCTATGAACTACTCATTCACGCTACCGAAAAGCCGCAGTCGATAACCGCTGGTGGCCAAACCATTTCGCACTGGACATGGTATCCCGAAGATGGGACTACCCTGGTGACGCTGCCCTCAGGAAGCATACGCAATGGTGTCACTGTTTCCTGGCAATAGTGATTGCGGCTAGGACTTTGGCTTCGGTTGCGCGTCCTGCGGATGCATCGCCTTGATGTCATCCGCAGTGATGCTGTCGGTGTAGTGATTGCCAAAATGCGTGCGCACATAGTTGATGACGTCGGCGATCTGCGCGTCCGTCAACATCGTGCCTCCGGCGAAACTCTCGCCGGCTGACGGCTTGGTGACAAACGAAGGCATGTCATGCCGACCGAAAAGAATGACCGCCGCCATGTATTGCGCTGAAGCCAGTTTCGGATTGCTCGCCAAGGCAGGATAGGTGCCGGCGCCGATAGCGCCCTTGGCATCGGGCATATGGCAGCCCTGGCAGATGTTGTGAAAGATGGCCTCGCCGTTGGCGTTTTTCAGCGTGTCTCGCGTATAGAGCACGCTGTCTGAAGATTGTGCGTGCGCAACGCTGATGCCGCCGAAAAGAAACGCTGCAGCGAGAAACTGCGCAAATAACGACCTCATGCCGCGCCTCCTGCTATGACGCGCCGATGAAGGCGCTCGATCAGATCCAGCGCCGAGGTCACAGCACCTTCCTGCCAGGCAGGAAGATAGGAAGCATGTTCGCCTGCGAGCGCAATACGCCCATCGATCTGGCAAAGGTTGCCGTAATGCTTGTCGCGCAGCTCATCCGACCACGCTGCAAAGCAGCCCAGCGTGAAAGGCGAGCGGTGCCATGCGACAGCGACGCCGTTATCGAATTCGGTCTTGTATTGTGGATGGATTTGCGCGCCGTATTCGACCGTTCGGCGTATGCGCTCGGCCGGATCCATCGCCGTAAATTCATAGGCGCTAAGTCCCCACATGTAGCCGCCCAACAGCACGCCTTTGCCACCGGTGTTGAAGTCGCAACTGGGGTAACTGATGTTGTTGATGGGAAGGTCCGTAGCGGTAATGCCACCGTAGATGTCTTCATCTTCTTCCCAGAAACGTCGCTTGAATTGCAGACCGACTTTCACCGTGCCGGCATACGGTACGGCAGCAATCGCGTCGGCCATGGCAGGGCCGACATTGATGGGAATCTGACTGAGAATGGAAAGCGGAATCGTGCAGATGCACCAATCCGCGTGTGCTTTCTGCGTGCTGCCTGGATGGCGTGAATCTTCGTAGGCAACGGTGACGCCGTGTCCATCCTGCTGGATGGCGGTGACTTTTGCGTTGTAGTGAATCAGCCCTTGCAGTTCGCGGCCGAATGCTTCGCCGATGCGTCCCATGCCGCCCACAGGCTGGAATAGCGTGGTCTGGAATTCGTAGACCTCGCCTTCTGTCAGGCCTTTCCACAGATGCGAGTTCAGCACATCGTGAAGCTGCAAAGGCTGTGACGGCATTGGTTTGCCGGAAAGACCGCCGCCCGGCGCCTTATCGAACCCACGCCGGTTGCTGGTCTGTGGGCTCGATACATACGTGTAGTTTTTATCCAGCGCACCCCAATCGCGCAGCGATTCAAGCAGGATGGCCTGATCATCTTTGCTCAGCGGCGTATCGAGCTTGCCCTGCTGGGTGGATTTGGCGAGAAGCTCCGCGGTGTATCCCCGATAATCGGCATTGATGGTGCGATAGCGTTGCGGCTTGCCATCAAAGGCCTTGCTGTTGTGCACGTACGCGTTGTGATTAATCTGCACGAACGGCTCAAGCGGCACGCCAAGCTTCTTGCAGTAATCGAGGATGCCGCGATGGTGATAAGGAATACGCCAAGGACCGGGATTGAAGTACAGACCACGATCGAAGCGGCAATGCTGCGTGTGGCCACCGAGTTCGGTGTAGGTATCGCCGCCGCGTAACGACCAGTTGCGACCACCTGGACGGGCGTTGTACTCCAGCACAGTCACTTTGTAGCCGGCCTTGCGCAATTCGTAAGCGGCCACCATGCCGGCCAGCCCGGCGCCGAGAATCAGCACCGATGAGCCATGCGGCGTGCCTTCCAGTGTCGGCGTGCCCTTGTAAGGGGACGCTGCGGCAAAGCCGAGGCTGCTCATGGCCTGATACATCACCGCGCCACCAGCGCTCAGTCCGATCATGCGCAGCAGATCGCGGCGCGTCATCGACGATTCGGAACCTTCCCCTTGCATCACTCACCCCAGCAACAGCCAAGCCATCAGCACATCGCATCTTGCGTTCTTGCAACAGTGACGAAAGGCATGCTGGACGCGAAGGGATTCACCGTGCGCCTCAATGCGTCGGTTTGGCGAGCCTCAGTAGATCGACGTGATAACCGGCCGCCTCATAGAGCGCCCGGGCACGCTCATTGCCCGGAAAAACGGCCAGCGTCACCAGCTGACACTGATGTTCGCGCGCCCAATCTTCTGCATGAGCGATTAGCGCCTTGCCTACGCCCTGGCCTTCGTGGCGCGGTGAAACGGCCAGATCGGAGATGTGGCAGTTGATGCGGCCGGTGAAGTAATCCTGCGTCTTCTGCAGATGAATGAACCCGACACGATCTCCGTCGTCGTTTTCCGCGACGAATACGTAACTGTTTGCGGGCTGTTCGTCCAGATGACGACCTAAGTCTTTGCGAATGCCTTCGATGCATTCATGCCGCTTGCGCCATTTAGGCAGCGAGAAATCCACGAAACGCGGAACCAGACCGAGAATGAAGTCGTCGTCATCCTCGGCGAGACGGATAAGAAAATGGATGTCGCTCATTGTCGAACAGGGAATGTAAGAACGGGTGACTCCGGTTCTACACCCAAGCGGGTTCGCGAGGGAAGTCCCCGATTGGCTATCGCGTTGATTTTTCGTCTACGTACATTCACTTCCTCTCCGCGAGTGAGGAGAGGAAGTGAACGTGACATCATCAATGGCTGATGATAGGCAGCGCGATGTAACTGGCTTGTTCAGGCGCGTGATAGATGCGCTGTGTGGCCTTCTGAAAATCGCCCTGCTTGGCCCAGAAGATGTTGGGCACGAAGGTTTGCGGATTGCGGTCATAGAGCGGGAACCAGCTCGACTGTACCTGCACCATCACGCGATGACCTGGCAAAAACACGTGATTGGCCGCGGGAAGATTGATGCTATACGCCAGCGGTTGATTCGCAGCAAGCGGTTTGGGATTGTCAAAACTTTCACGATAACGGCCGCGCAGAATATCCATCGAAATCGGCAGCTGATAACCGCCCATCTCCGGTTGAGCGGAGACTTGGTCAGGATATACATCGATCAATTTCACGACCCAATCGCTGTCCGTGCCGCTGGTCGATGCCACCAGATGCGCAACGGGCGCACCACTGATGACAAGCGGTTGGGTCAGCACATCGGACACGTACGTCACGACATCCGTGCGGCCCGACGCCTCGCGTTGATCGTCCACCAGCCACTGCGGCCATGTCAGACCGTTGTCGTAACCAATCGGCTGGATCGGTCGCGCACGGAACGGCACCGGATGCGCAGGATCGGAGACGTATTCGTCATACGCCGTGCTACCAGAAGGAGCGCTAAAACCGAGTTTGTTATCGGGCAGCAGATACAGTGCACGACTCTTCGTTGCGCAACCGTCCTCGCACGCGAGCGGCCAGCGACTCAGACGCTGCCATTGGTTGGTGCCCGTTTGATAAGCCGTGACCGGCGCGACGTCCGCCTTTGGCGAGCCGTCCTTGAGGTATTGCGCCAGGAACGGACGCAGGATGTGCTCACGGAAATATTTGGACGTGTCGCTACCGAATTGAATGGCGCCGAGCGAACTGCCTTCTTCGATTTCCTGGCCGTGATGCCATGGGCCCATCACCAACTTCACCATGTCGCCGTTCTTGTCTTTGGGCTTGATCGCGCGATACACGGCGAGCGCGCCGTAAATGTCTTCCTGATCCCACAGGCTGTGCACCAACATGGTGGGCACTTTCAACGGTTGCGTACCGAGTATCTTGTCGACCGCCTGATCGCTCCAGAACGAGTCATACGCCGGATGCGCGACCGTCTTCTGCCAGAAGCCGAGTTGCTCCATGCCGTACTGACGGCCGAGCTCGCCCGCGGAACCGGCCTGCATAAACAGGTCGTACTCGTCGTGATAGTTGGTCCACCACTTGTCGCTGTTATCGCGTGTGGCGACCTGTTCGTAGATGTAAGACATGTTCTGCTGACGGAACGCGCCTTGATGGAACCAGTCGTCGCCCATCCAGCCATCGACCATCGGATTCATCGGCACCGCGACTTTCAACGCCGGATGCGGATTGACCAGCGACATCAGCGGTTCGAAGCCGTCGTAGGAAATGCCGATGGTCCCGACTTTTCCGTTCGATTCGGGAATGTTTTTCACAAGCCAGTCGATGGTGTCGTACGTGTCGGTGGCATCGTCGACGGGTGTGGGGTTGAGCGGTCCGTGCACCGGTCGGTTCATCACATAATCGCCGCCGGAACCGTACTTGCCGCGGATGTCCTGAATTACGCGGATATAGCCGTCTTCGACAATCACGTCGGTGGCGTTGTCATAGCCCTCGAGCATCGGGCCGAGGTGGCCGCTCATGACGTGATGCGTGAGTGCTTTCGCATCGTAAGGTGTGCGCGTGAGCACGATACCTGTGTGCGTGGCGCCTTTCGGAATCAGGATGACGGTGTTGAGTTTGACGCCATCACGCATCGGGATCATCACGTCGCGCTCGACGTAGTCGTAGCTGCTGGTGACGGGCTTGAACGCGGATGGCGTTTCGCTGGGGTAGTTGGGGTATTGCGGAGGAGGCGTATCCGTCGCCATGGCAGTGCTGCTCAAGGTAAGCAGCAAGGTAAGCAATGCAGGCTTGCGCCCGCACCATGCAATCACGGCACGACTCGACTTCATGGTGACTCCCCGTTGGATATACCGGCTTAGCGTAATGGTTATGTGCCGGTATTGGGGGAAAAGAGTCACCGTGACTTTTGGCACCACCATTGGGCCACAGACCACCTCACCGTCATTCCAGCTTCCGCTGGAATGACGGTGAGGTGGGGTATTGGGACTGGGGGCGCAGAGGCATAAAAAACGCCCGG
>NZ_DATHMR010000159.1:0-54050 GCF_035486915.1 Dyella sp.
GGCGGTGAAGCAGTAGAAAAAACGGCTTGGTGGGAACACGTATGCGCGTGCGTGCCGTATGATCGAGCGTAACCATGATCAACATCCTAGGTTGGTTGCGGCCAGCGTATCGTTTTGGGTTGCCGCCCAGGCGATCCGCGCTACTTCACTCATGTCGGGCGTGTCGGTGTCATCGGGCCGGATGGACACGCCCGACGGTCGCACCACCGCACAACGCAACAGGGTTTCTGTCAGCGGACGCAGATTTAGTGTCGGCGATAAAGCTGATACACCACAGTGCGAGGGATGTGCTGCAACATCGCAGCATGGGGCGCCGAGTATTCGCTAAAGGGTCGAGACTCTGCTCACGGTAACCCTTCGTGTTGAGGAAGATTGTCAGTAATCGTGTACCAGGGCGCTTTGGACCCGACGAAGATATGTGCCGTGGGGCGGATGGTTGGATCTTCCACAAGCGTTCCCATCGTGACGTGGACGAACTCACCATCACGGACTACCGAATACAGCAGCGAGCCGCAAGCCTTGCAGTGAGCATCGTGGCCGTCCTCATTGCCGAAGATCAAAAGGCTCTCTACGCCTTTTGTCACACTCAATTTGCCACGCTCGATACCCGCAAAGGGTTTGAAAGCCGATCCTGTCGTGCGGCGGCATTGGGAGCAGTGACAATTCAAGGCATAGAGAAACTCATCCGGCACTGCGTATTCGACACTGCCGCATAAGCAGCCGCCCGTAAGGGTGCGATGGGGCATCGTCTGATGGCTCACGATGGGGTCTCCTTTAACATCGAAAACGGGCCGGCTTACCCTGACCCATTTTTTTCTCCAGGCGTAATATCCGCAAGCTATTGTCGAACAGCCGATGGTCTCCGGGCATGCTGTCGCCAGGATGACGTATCGGCCACTACTAACCATCAGGAGAACACCTCATGCAGACCCGCATCCAGGGCACGGTAATGCCCGTACTGGAAGTGCAGCTCGATCCCAACGAAAGCGTTTTTGCCGAGAGCGGCGAACTTTCCTGGATGACTGCATCCGTCCAGATGACCACGCACACCCAGATGGGGGGCGGTGGGGGCCTGTTGGGCATGTTCAAGCGCGTAGTCGGCGGTGGCAGCTTCTTCATGACCGAATACCGCGCCATGCAGAGATCGGGGGAGGTTGCCTTTGCCACCAAAGTACCCGGCCACATCGTACCGGTACCGGTAACCCCAAACAGCGAATACTTTGTGCATCGCCACGGCTTTCTATGCGCGACCCCGCAAGTGACCATCGGCGTTGGTTTCCAGCAGTCGTTGGGCGCCGGCATTTTCGGCGGCGACGGTTTCATGCTGCAACGAATCGGCGGCTCGGGCACGGCGTGGCTTGAACTTTCCGGCGAACTCATCCGCAAAGATCTGGCACCCGGCGAAACCCTGCGCGTTCACCCCGGCCACGTCGGTGCGTTCCAGGCATCGGTAAGTTTTCAGATCACCACCGTCCCGGGCATCAAGAACGCCATCTTCGGCGGCGACGGCATCTTCCTCGCTGCACTTACCGGCCCCGGCACAGTGTGGCTGCAGACGCTACCCATCTCGCGCCTCGCGCATCAGATTGCCGAGTATCTACCTAGAAGCGAGGGCAACGGCAGGGCAGTAGTGGGCGGCGGTTTGCTCGGAGGTATCGTAGGGTCGATGTTGAACGGTGATAACAACTGATCTGTAGCAGTAGAAAGTAGGCGAAGGGGTCGCCCTTGGGAAAGGGTTTTGGCCCCTTTTCGCTATCTATTGGCTTGGTGTTCCACGCCCACGCTCGACCCTTGCGGGAAGCACATATAGGAACTGCGCCAGCGCTTTGGCGAACTCGACGCATTACCCTGCAGCGATTGCTTTCATAAGTTGCGACGCGCGCGGATGCCTGCGTATGCGTTTTTGACCTACGTAGCTTTTGTACATATCCGGTCAGTCGCCTACAAGCCAGAAGTGCTGCGCTAAGTTAGCTTTTTCCAACGTAATGGCATGCACTTTTCCAAAAGGTCCGACGGCAACGATTGGTCCGTTTGTACCTTGTGACGTCGACACATTTCATCCTGAAGCCGTTGTAGCGACGACAGCATCTTCACGTCGGGAAGTTTGCGCGCTTCGTTACCTTTGACCGTGAAAAGCAACGCTTGACGACGGCTCAACTACGTAGGGGATAAGCGTGAATATCGCGAACATTGAAGACTATCGCAAACTATGCGAAGCGAGACTTCCGCGATTCCTGTATGACTACATCAGCGGTGGTTCCTATCAGGAGAACACGCTGCGCGCGAATATTGCGGAGCTGCAGGCTACGCTGTTGCGCCAACGTGTGATGGTGGACGAATCGCATCTCAAGTTGTCGATTGACTTGTGGGATCAGGCACTGTCACTGCCAATAGTGCTCGGGCCCGTCGGTATGGCCGGGATGTATTCGAGCCGTGGCGAAGTCAAGGCGGCTAGTGCGGCGAAAGCGGCTGGGATTCCGTTTACGCTATCGACCATGGGCGTGTGCGACGTGCATGAGGTCGCGCAAAAAACCGGCGTTCCTCCTTGGTTCCAGTTGTATATGCTCAAAGACCGCGGTTTCGTAAAGAGCGTGATCGAACGATCCGTTTCCGCGGGCTCGAAGGTCTTGGTATTCACCGTCGATCTTGCCACGCCCGGGCGGCGTTACAGCGAGGTACACGACGGCATGGAGAAGGACCCGACGCTTCTAGGGATGCTGGGATTTGTAGCTCAAGGCGCCACGCACCCCCGATGGGCCCTCGATATCGTCATGAAAGGCAGGCCGCTGAAGTTCGGTACTGTGGCGGAAGCCATGCCCAAAGGCGTGCCGTATGGAAAATTTGTTCACGACAATTTTGATGCATCGGCGACCTGGAAAGACATCGAGTGGATACGATCGATCTTTCCCGGAAAGATTATTTTGAAAGGTATTCTCGACCCCGAGGATGCCAAGCGCGCTGTGCAGACAAATATCGACGGGATTGTGGTGTCAAACCACGGTGGTAGGCAGCTCGATAGCGTGACATCGACCATTCGTGCGTTGCCGAAAGTTGTCGATGCCGTTCAAGGTAGCGTTCCGGTTTTTATGGACGGTGGCATTCGCTCGGGCCTGGACGTGTTGAAAGCGCTGGCGCTTGGTGCGAAGGCCTGTTTCGTAGGACGCGCGTGGGCCTATGCATTGGGAGCAGCAGGCGAATCGGGGGTGCGAGATATGCTGGACATCCTCAGAGAGGAACTCAGGGTCGGCATGACTCTGACCGGATGTAGTGACGTCAATCGCGCTACTGCAGACTTGTTGCTCAAGGATTGATGCACGCCGCAGCGTAGATCGCCACCCTCGTGGTCGCCCCAACGCTGACGAAAAAGGGGACAAGAACCCTTCTTCAGGATTGCGCGAGCACTTGTATGCCAGCTTGGCTAAGCGCAACCTAGGTACTCGTCCAAGCGGACGCACGTATCGCACGCCGCTTGATTCAGGCGTTAGATCCGCACGAGGCGCTGGCGCCGCAACCACACGGACTCAACATGGAGGCCGATGATGGACGTGCAGAATATCCGGATGGCCATCGATCGACATTGGGCTGCATCCGCTGCAGGCGATCTAGTCGCCGAGCATGAGATCTATCACGATGATGCTGTGTGCGAGTACCCACAGTCAGGGGAGATCATTCACGGTCGGCGTAACCTGCAAGCGCTGCGTAGCCATCACCCAGGTAAACCGTCGGGATTTGAGATCCGGCGTATCGTTGGCGAGGGCAATCTCTGGGTTACCGAATATGATATTGACTATCAGGGCAAGCGCGCCTACACCGTGAGCATCATGGAGTTTCGGGATGGCAAGGTGTCGCACGAGGTCCAATACTTTGCCGATCCCTTCGCTGCTCCCGCTTGGCGTGCTCAGTGGGTTGAGCTGGAGGCGCGCAAGCACACGTGAACGAGCTTGGGAGTCATCGTTCTTTATCTTTGCAGTGAGCAAACACAAAATAGCCGCCCAAAGGCGGCTATTTTTTTATGCTTACGAAAAGTTGGTTATTCGTCGCCATTGAGAACCAACGAATGAAGCGGAAACAGCTCACCAGAAACCTTGGAGCCGTCAAACCATTGGCAAGCAGCTTTTGTGACGCCGCCATAATTGCCTATGGCTTCAATTGTCATGAGCGGACTGCCGCTCTTGAGCTTCACCACATCACCGAGTTTCAAGTTGCCCATTGGATTATCCCCGGGGCCAACCGATGACCCATCGCTACACAAATGGGGGCGCTTAGCGACCAATTCAAGTTTGCAGCGAACTAATCGGCATCGGTGTACGTGATCGTCAAAGGCATAGCATCGTAAAGACGTGATCGGGAAAGGAGGCGTACGTCACGACAAGATCGCTACCATCAGGCCACTGTTCGCCTAAGTTCACGCAAAGTCTTAGCGTAAGCGTGCTTTCAGTGACATTAATCGCTTGCACTGCCTTGAAGTCGAAGAACTGTCGTACCAACGGATAAAGTGCCTTGTAGAGAGTTTCTTTGGCGGAAAACAGCAAAGTTAGAGCGTGGTGGGGAGATAGGTCACGAAAGAGGGCGATTTCGCTAAGCAGTCCTATTTCAGATTGGACACTCTTTGCAACGGAAGTATCCATCCATTCTTCGACATCCACCCCGAGCGAAGCATGCAATGATGTCTGAGCCGCAATAGCTATAGTTACGGTTGTGCAGTGACTGATGCTTCCCGTCCACCCTGATGGCCAGTTGGGCAACCTATCTTCGCCGATAGACAGTTCGCCATCTAATTCATGGCCTGCGCACTCTAGCGCGCGTGAAGCGCAATATCGGCCCGCGACAAACTCTCGCTGCCTCTTTGTGCTCGAGCGGCGAATGGAGGGAGGTAACGACATATCATGGTTACTTAGCTCCCTGGTCATTCCGGCGGATAAACCTACCGTGGCGGGGACACCTAAAGCTGCACGCAGATCCCGAACGTCAACGACTCCTGTCTCATGGTCATTAAGCATCGTCGTCGTTCCTGGACTGCAGGATAGTTGGAAGCCGCGCGGGCATATCGCCGGTTCGCTACGTAAAAACGCAACGCGTAAAGTCAGTGGTTACCTGGCTCCAACGCAATCGCGCTGAATCGTCTTCGACGGCGTGAAGAATAAGCCAACTCGCCAAACGAGAAAGCAGAAGTAACATGGGTCATGTTCCCTTCGCATCGTAGCTGCTGAGCAAAGGGTAATCTGCAATGGTCAAGCCCAGCCGCGTATCTGGTACCACCACATCCCGACATATTCGCGCAGGCAGCGGCCGCTCAGTTGTAGAGCGGCACGCTTCGGCCACCAGGGATGAGCTTCCCAGGATGGATAAATGGGATCGTAAGCAGGAGCGGGGATCACTTCGAGTCCTTGCTTCGAGAATGCCGCCGCCGCGCGTGGCATATGGAAGCCGGACGTTACCAACAAGATGCGCAACCGCTTTTCGCGCTTGAGGATGACGGCCGAGAACGCTGCGTTTTCGTGCGTATTCGTGCTCGTGCTTTCGACCTGCATGGCATCGACGGGCAGGCCTTGTCGGCGGAGCCCTCTCGCCATCGGCTCAGCCTGGTCGCCGCCGGAAACCAGCACCAAGTCGGCGCGCGCGTTGCGAAATAGCTGCAGGCCGAAACCGATGCGCGTGGCCGGGCCGTAGGGGTCGTCCGCACCCGCGGCCAGGACGGATTGCGTCAACACGCCGCCGCCCAGAATCACAATCGCGTCGGCTTTGGAATACGCGGAAGCTTCCTGCGCGGGATAGTGGCGCTCCAGCGATTCGCACAAGCGTGTGGCCATGGCGGGAGTGGCACACAACCAAAGCCAGCCAGCGCCAAACGCCAGCAATGCAAGGCCGGATCGATAGCGTTGCCGGCATAAAAAGTAAAAGCCGGCGATGGCAAAAATGGCCGCCTGGTAAATCGGATAAATCAACTTCTCAAGAAGATCCATCAGGTTCCCGGCAAGCGTATGGGGCGAGGGCAGAGGCCTGACGTCACCAATTGGCCGGCCAGCAAGACCTCTCAAATCAGCCTTGGCCAGTCAAAAAGCGTGCCAAAGTTCCGTGTTTTCAAAAATATAGGCGTCCTTTTCGCGATTTCGCCTATTGCTTTGCTCGTTTGTCAAGAGCATATAATGAGACCTAGTTCACACTTTTATCATTGGCCAGGATCGCCATGAAGAAACTCAGCCGTTGTCTCGCACTGTGTCTGCCCTTGTTGCTTGCCGCATGTGCCACGACGGGCGGCTCGGGCGCGCCACCGAAGGTCAATCCCGATGTGCAGGCAGTCACTACCTATCACATTGGTGTGGATGACCAGTTACAAATCACCGTCTGGCATAACCCGGACCTCAGTGTGAGCGTCCCGGTGCGGCCAGACGGCATGATTACCGTTCCGCTGATCGGCGATGTGACCGCTGGCGGAAAGACGCCCGATGAGGTGTCTACCGAGATCAAAGACAAGCTGCAGCCCTATGTTCGTGACCCGCAAGTGGCGGTCATCCTCATCGCGCTGCGCAGTAACGAGTATCTATCGCGGGTGCGCGTCACCGGTGCGGTGCGCACCCCGATCTCCATTCCTTACCGTCAGGGCATGACCGTGCTCGACGCGGTGTTGGCGGCGGGTGGCATCACCGAATTTGCCGCGCCCGACCGTACCGAGCTGTATCGCAAAGGTGACGCCGGAACCGTCACGTCGTACTCGGTGCATCTGGACAATATCCTCCAGAAAGGCGATCTCGCCAACAACTATCCGGTACAGCCAGGGGACGTGATTACGGTGCCACAACGCGCGTTCTGATCACGCGCTCGGCGTTTTTTTTGGAGTGTTTTTTCAGGGAGCGGGGCAAGGGGGAAAGTCATGGGCGGAGAACTTGTACCTTTAGGCGGCATGCTGCCTGCACTGGTGACAGAAGCGCGACGGCGTCGTATGGCTTTGGCCATTGCTTTTGCCGTGATCGCCATCGCGGCCTTGATGGTTGGCATGGTGTGGCCAAAAAAATATGAGGCCTCCACCACCATCTTGGCGCAAGACAGCAGCATCATTACGCCGCTGATGGAAGGTGCGGCCTCGCCGACGGCCAATACCAATCGCGCGGGTATCGCGCACGACGTGATTTTCAGCCGCAAGGTGCTCGATCAGATTCTGGTGGCGGGCGGTTGGATGGCCACGCATCCGACGCCGATCCAGCAAGATCGCATCATCGAGGGGATTCGCGCGCGTACTACGGTGCAGACCTCGCGCGGCAATTTGATCACGATCAGTTATTCCGATTCCGAGCCGCAGCGGGCTTTCGTGGTGACGCAGGAGTTCGCGCGTCTTTTCATCAGCGAAAGCCTCGCCTCGAAGCAGCGCGAGAGTCGCGAGGCTTACGAGTTCATCAATAGTCAGGTCGAAGCTTACCGGCAAAAGTTGACGGACGCCGAAGGCAAACTCAAAAGCTATCGCGACGCGAATGCCGATGCGCGGCCCGGCAGCGATCTCGATACCAATTCACGCATCAGCCAATTGCGCACGCAAATTGAGAATACCCAGTTGGAGCTGATCGAAAAACGTTCGCAGGAAGCCGCGCTGGCGTCGCAGCTCTCGGGTGAGTCGGAAGTCAACGCGGTGCACACCACACAAGGCATCTATGACACCCAGCTTGCCGATTTGCAGCAGCAGCTCGCCACGTTGCTGCTCACCTATACCGATCAATATCCCGATGTAATCCGGGTCCGGCATCAAATCCAGGATCTGCAACAGCAGATCGCTCAGTCGGATCAACGCAAACAGGCAGCGCAAGCGGCCGGCACGCCGATACCGCTGGACAACACGGTGCAAATGAATCCGCTTTATCAGCAGCTGAAGATCCAGCTTGCGGCCGCCGAGGGTGACGCTGCTGCGGCCTCGGCACGGATCAGTGCCAGCCAGTCGATGCTTGCCGGCGAACTTGAGCGTAGCAAACGCATTGGCAATTCGGAAAACGTGACTGCCGAATTGACGCGCGACTACGACGTCAATCGCGATGTATATCAGGACTTGTTGAAGCGTCGCGAGAATGCGCGCGTGTCGATGAACCTTGACGCGGAACAACGCGGTCTGACGTTTCTTATCCAAAATCCCGCCGTGATGCCACTGGAGCCGTCAGGCTTGCGCTTCATGCACTTCGGAGTAGCCGGTCTGTGCTTGTCGCTCGCCATCCCGTTTGGATTGTTGTTCGCGCTAGTGCGTTTCGATCCACGGGTACGCTCCGCCGACCAGCTTGAACGTGCGATTGGTTTCAATGTGCTGGCAACGGTTCCGTTCTATCCGACACCACGCGACCGTCGGCGTGAACGTTTGAACAACATGGTGCTGGTGCTGATCGTGGCCAGCGTCGCCGTGTTTTACCTGATTCTTTTCTGGATCCGGCACAAAGGTTGAGTATGAGTATTCACGACGACAGCATCTTTACTGATCGCCGCGGCGAGGTGATCGATGCCGCTTCGCGCCGCGTCGAGGATCGCCCGTCGACGGGTCATTCGATTGCGCTGATGACCGAAGGCGGCCAAGCACTGGCACCGTTGCAGCTGGAACAGCGGCGTTTGATTCATCGCGAGGATTCGGTGCGTCGCCAATCCGATGCGTTTCGCGAGATTCGCACACGCCTGCTCGGACTCGCGGGCAGCCAGAACTTCATCACGCTAGTGGTATCTGTCAGCCCGCATTCGGGCGGCAGCTTCGTTGCGCGCAATTTGGCGGCGGCATTTGCGTTCGATGAGACCAAGACCAGTCTGCTGATCGACTGCAATTTGCGCTATCCGAATCAGCACAAGGCGCTGGGTGTGGATCCGGCAAAAGGCGGCTTGATCGATTTCCTCGAGCATCCTATTCGTGGCATCAAGTCGGTCATTTATCAAACCGGTATTCCGCGAGTTCGTTTGGTGCCGGCAGGTACCTCGCGCGAAAACGGCGGAGAATTTTTCTCTTCGTTTCGCATGCGCGCCATGCTCGATTCGCTGCGTTGCCGGTATACCGATCGCTATTTGTTTCTTGATGGTCCGGCCATTAAAGGCTCGCCAGACGCACGTATTTTGTCGGACTTGGCGGACTTTGTGGTGGTGGTGGTGGGTTATGGGCGCGATACGCCGACCGCCGTCAATCAGGCCGTAGCCAATTTCGAACCGAGCAAATTGGCAGGGGTAGTTTTCAATCAGTCGGCGTAGAACGAAACGCGGCTGCGCTTCAGGGCGATTCAATGTAATGCATCCACCGGGGAGGGAACATGCCCGTATCCATCACGCTCGCTCGCGCAGTGGGACTTGCGCTTGCCGTTTTGCCGGGTGCGGTATGGGCATCGCAGTTTGAGTACTCGATTTACGGGAGTATCGAGCACAGCGACAACATCACGTTGAGCGACAGCAACCCCATCAGCCAAAACGTATTCAGTCCGGGCATCAACTTCACTTACGCGCAGCAAGGATCGGTTTTCCAGGCTAACGTAACCGGTACGCTGCAATACAACGATTACCTCGGTCATCAATTCTCGGATCAGACGCAGAC
The DNA here is from genome assembly GCF_035486915.1 of Dyella sp. Classification (GTDB taxonomy): domain Bacteria; phylum Pseudomonadota; class Gammaproteobacteria; order Xanthomonadales; family Rhodanobacteraceae; genus Dyella_B. The sequence goes on from NZ_DATHMR010000159.1 coordinate 9,536, forward strand.
CGAACTAGCCGCCCAGGCGAATTGGACGGTGCTGCCGAAACGACTGGACTTCACGGTCGAAGATTACGCCGGTGTCGAGCCGGTCGACTCGCTGGCCAGCAATGCACCGAATAATCAGCAACAAACCAATGTGCTGTCGCTGGGTCCGACGTTGCATCTGCAGTTCGGCGACATTATGCGCGCGCAGCTCGAGCTTCATTATCTCAACAGCTACGCATCCAAGGTCCAGGACTTCAATTCAAGCCGGGGCATGGCCGCATTCCGGCTTTATCGCGACCTCAGTCCGACGGATACGCTGTCGCTGAATATCGAATCGCAGCGAGTGAGGTTTAACAATAGTGTCGCCAGCGAGCTGGTCGACGGCGCCGACGACACCTTTGCAACGCCTAATTACACCCGCAACCAGATTTATGGCGAATATGCGAGCACGCTCGCGCATTTCGATGCCGATTTGCTGTTGGGTTGGTCCAGGATTAACTTCAATGGAGCGCCCGACGACTCCAAGCCTCTGGCGAGAGCTACGCTGGGGTGGCAGTTCAACCCGAGCAATGCGCTGTCCGTGACCGGCGAGTACGAATTTTCAGATGCGGCGCAAGACATGCTTTTGCAGCCGGGCCAGAGCATTGTCAACGCGCTGAGCGAAAACCCGACCGACTTCCTGGACAACCCCGGTGGTGGCATCAGCACTGGCAATCTGGTGATCGACTCTGAGGTTTATCTGGAAAAAAGCCTGCAGGCCACCTACACCTATCACACTGAGCGTCTTCAGTTTTCGATTTCGCCGACGTACGACAAGCTGGAATATTTAAATAACTCTACGTTCGATCAGGCGACGCGCGGCGGTACGATCAGTGTTGACTATCATCTGCGACCGCGCACCACGCTTACGGGTTTCGTTAATGTAGAAAGACAGACTTATGAATCGCTCTCTCGCACCGATACGACTTATCGTTACGGCGTCGATCTAGGGCATCAATTAACGCCACATTGGACTTGGCACGTTTCGTATATCCGGCAACTGCGCAGTAGCACCGCGATTGCCCAGAGCTACCACGAGAACGAAATTTATTTCAGCGTGGTGTTCAAGCGATGAGCACGCGTGCCGAAGCGGAGATGCCGTTCTACTTCGGGCCGGATCGGGCGTTGTTCGGACTGTTCCATGCGTCCGGTACGTTGGCACGAAAGGCTGTGCTGTTATGTCCGCCGCTGGGCCAGGACCAGATACGTTGCCACCGCCTGTACCGGCAGTTGGCGCAAGCACTTGTGGCGGAAGGGATGGCCGTGCTGCGTTTCGACTACTACGGCACAGGTGACTCCGCTGGCGACAGCGTGGAAGTGGACTGGGAGCGCTGCGTAGCCGATACCGCTGTCGCGGCCGGTGAATTGCGGACACGTGCCGGTGTCGACCGCGTGTTCGCATTTGGTGCGCGACTGGGCGGCAGCATGGCATTGGCCTCGGCCACGCAAGCGCGCTTTGCCGGTGTCGTGGCATGGGATCCCGTCCTTGACGGGCAACCATACGTAGCGCAGCTCGATGCGATGCAATCGGCACTATGTGCTGACGGGCAACGCTTCATGGTACCGCGCAAGCCTGCGGACGTCGCTGCACAATGGCTCGGTTTTGCGATCAGCGCACGCCTTCGCCAGCAGATCGCAGACCTGCATATCGACCGCCCTCCCACAACGACCCTGCTGATCGACTCGCTTTCGTCCGATGCGCCACGACACTTGAATGGATTCGAGGTGGATGCGGCCATGATCAAGTCGTTGCAGCCGCTTACGCCGTGGGATGACCTGCGCCGGCTTGAAGTGGCGGTGCTTTCGCATCCGCTGATCCAGGCCGTCACTCATCATGTGCGGGAGGCAGCGTGATGCAGGAGCAGGCCTTCCGTTTTGGACGCGCGCGGCACTTGGTGGGGGTCGCGGGATTGCCAGCGTCGCCGGCGCAAGACGTAGTTGGCGTGATCGTACTCAATGCCGGATTGGTGCATCGAATCGGGCCGTTCCGCTTGCACGTCGAGATGACCCGCCGGTTGAACGCGCAGGGCTATCCGACCTTGCGCTTCGATCTTTCTACCATTGGCGACAGCGCTTCCAGCGGTGAATCACAAACGCGCAAGCAACAGATTTGCGCCGATGTGGCCGACGCGATGCAGCTTCTCAGCGAACAGGCTGCGTGCAAACGCTTCGTGTTGATCGGTCTATGTTCGGGTTCGCAAAGCGCACATATGGTGGCATGCAGCGACGCCAAAGTGGCCGGCGCCGTGTTCCTGGATGGTTACGCGTACCGGACTCTGGGTTATCGCCTTCGCTACTACGTTCCACGTCTACTGGATGCACGTCGCTGGATGCGTGTCTTTTCACGTAATCGCAAGGCGAATCAAGGTGGCAGCAGCGAGCCTACCTTCACCGTGGCGCCGTTGCCGCAGACCGTCGTGCGCGCCGATTTCGCGGGGATGCTCGATCGTGGCATCAAGCTGTGCCTGATCTATAGCGGCGGCATCAGTCAATATTTCAATCACGCGCGCCAGTTCCGCGAATGCTTTGGTCGGGTCATGGCTCATCCCGACGTTTCCACCAGCTTTCTTAAGGAAGCCGATCACACCTACATCCTCACCGGCGACCGCAACCGTCTGCTCGACGGTATCGAGCGCTGGCTATCCCACAATTTTTCAGTCGCGTCAGGTACGTCCTCATGAATACAGTTCTGGTTACCGGCGGGGCCGGCTACATCGGCAGTCATGTCGTCCAGCAATTGTTGGCGCGAGGCGAGCGTGTGGTGGTAGTCGACAATCTCAGTACCGGCTTTCGTGAGGCCGTGCGGGGTGCGGAGTTGGTCGTCGGTAACGTTGGCGATCTGGATCTGGTCGGGCACGTGATGGCCGACCATCACGTGGATGCGGTACTACACTTCGCGGCGCACACCATCGTGCCCGAGTCGGTATGCGACCCGCTTAAGTATTACGGCAACAACACCTGCAATACACGCAACTTGCTTGCCTGTTGCGCCGAGTACGGCGTAGGGAAATTCATTTTCTCGTCCACTGCGGCGGTTTACGGCATGACGGACAACGGCATTGCCGATGAAGACACGCCGACCAAGCCGATCAATCCGTATGGGACATCCAAACTGATGTCCGAAACCATGTTGCGCGATCACAGCGCCACTGGCGCGATGCGACATGTGATTCTCCGCTACTTCAACGTTGCCGGCTGCGACCCGCAGGGACGTATCGGTCATTCCACACCCAATGCAACGCTGCTGATCAAAGTGTGTTGTGAGCATGCGGTGGGGATTCGAGAGAGCCTGTCGATTTTCGGCACGGATTACGACACGCCCGACGGCACCGGTATTCGCGATTACATCCATGTCGATGATCTGGCCGCAGCGCATTTGCGCGCGCTCGATCATCTGCGCGACGGCGGCGATTCGCAGACGCTCAATTGCGGCTATGGCCATGGTTACAGCGTGCGCGAGGTCATCGACGCGGTGGCGCGGGCAGGTGGCAAACCGCTGAATGTGATCGAATTGCCGCGCCGCCCCGGTGACTTGCCCATGCTTATCGCGTGCAGCGACCGGCTCAAGCGCGTACTCGATTGGCAGCCGCATTACGACGACCTGGATTTCATCGTCGGCACCGCGCTACGCTGGGAACAACAGCTTTTGTGCAAACGTGTTCCGCTCTCATCGGTGGCTTGAGTGGATACTCGCCGGCCCGCGCCGATGACTTCGTGGTTGACCACGGCAATCCTGGCTCGAATGACTAAAGGACTGCTGGCCGTGTCGGCATGGTGCGGGCTTGCACTGATTCTGGGTGGGATGGCCGTCATTCCGGCAGGCAGTGCGTTGGCAACGGCTAAGCATGCTGCATTAACCAAGCATGCCGCATCAAACAGTAGCGCGACGCCCGCGGATACTACAGCGGATCAACGCATCGTCGTGCATCGCAATGCCGGCAAGGATGCGGACGTGCTGGTTTCCGTCGGCATTCCGTTTTCACCCGGCACGTTGCGCGATCCACACCTGGTGCGCATTCTCGATGAAAGCGGCGCGGAAGTTCCCGCCGCCGTCCACACGACTTTACTGTGGTACGCCAAGGACGGCAGCGTGCGCGCGGTTCGGGCGCAATTTCATGTGCACCTGGATAGCGACACCCAGACATTCTATTTTTCGATCGGCAAGCCCCGCCAACGGGATCTGCCTGGATGGCCCTACATCAACGGCCTGGTGACTGGCGAGCAAGGGCTGAAAGTGGCCGCAGCCTTGGCGACGTTGAGTCCCGTATGGCTCTGCAATTCGCTGATCGCCGGTCCGCAGGTTCCGGCAGCGCCCCATGAGGCTTACGCAGACTATGTCGCGGCGCAGTTCCAGTGGGCGCGACCATTGCCGGTGAACGACCCGACCGCATGGCTGTTCGACCGGCCTTCCACGTTGTTCAAGGCCTACATTCGCACCGGGCGTTTCGATTACCTGCAAGCGGCTGACCTCAGCTACCACTTCTATATGAAATACATCCGTCGCGACGGCTGGCCGATGAGTCCGTTTTGCGCCGGCGGATGGACTTACAACCAAAAGCCCTGCGACGTGAAGTATGTCTATGTCGAACCGATCCTGCTTTCTCTCGCGCTGACTGGCGACGACAGCGAGCACAATCTGGATACCGTCGACAAGATGATGACGCTGTGGGAGAACGGTGGCTGGGGCAATCGACCGGGACCGTATACAAGTCCGTCGCAGCATTTCACCGAACGCATGACCGGCTTGGGTCTGCTTGAAACCGTCAGCGCTTATGAATTAACCGGCGATCACCGTTATCTGGACCGCGTCAACGACCGTATTGGCTGGCTATACGATCATCAGCGCAACAATCCCGATGGTCTCGGCAACGATGGTTCATGGCGCAATAGTTGGAACCTGCACGAAGACGATTCGTGGAATCCGTCGACCGACGTGCGCGGAACATCGCCGTGGATGTCGGAAAATATCATCGACGGACTGTGGCATGCGTGGCTGGTCACCGGCGATCCGCGTATTCCGACCATGATCACCGGGTTCGGCCGTTACCTCGAACAATATGGCTGGATCAAACCCGATCTGCTGCATTTCGAACACGATTGGCGCAACCCTTGTTCCGGCCCCGACGGTCAAATTGCGTGGTATTGGTCATCGTCGCATGCCGATACGAAGACGCTTTCGCATATCGAGGAATCGGACGGCTGGTACAGCGATGCGCATACGGTAGAGATTGCGCTACCGGTAGCTGCAGCCTATTACTTTGAGCAAGACCCAAAACAAAGTGCCGCGCTGAAGCACCGGCTGGATGCATTGACCTCGTCCTACAACATCGAGTGCGCAAAAACTGCCGACACGCTACGGCGATTCAACTGGAACAATCGCGGCGCTGGTGTCGTTGCCTGGCTGATCCGTCAACCGGCCGGCAGTGGTGCAACCTCATCGCTGGCCAGGAGTGCAACGCCATGAAGCAACGCATGGCCGTATTGCGCAGTGTCACCCTGGTTTCGGCGGCCACCTATGTCGAGTACGCGTTGGGTTTGGTCGTCAGCATCTGGATCGCGCGCACCTTGGGCCCAGCCGACTTCGGCCGCTACGCGTTCACGGTGTGGCTGTGCAGCTGGTTAATGACGTGCAGCAATCATGCATTGACGACATCGTCGACCAAATTCATCGCCGAGGCGGATGGAGCAGGGCGGCCCGATATCGCCTCGCATATCGCCCATCGCCTGAGCCGTTACCAGAATTTGAGTTCGTTTATCGTCGTCGTGCTGTTTGTTACCGCGACTCTGATTATCCGGCCGGTCGAATGGCGGCAATCGTTATTGCCGGTAACCGTGTTGGTGATTGTCGCCGTGGTCGCCAAGGCCAACTACGCCATGCTAGTGGCGATCGAAAAAGGGCAGGAGAGTTTCGAACCGGTATCCATTGCGACGGTGCTTGCCGGTGTCATAGGTGTAGGGTTCATTAGCGCGGCTACCGCGGTGCACGCCGGCATGGTGTCGTTTTTCGCGCTATTCGCGGTCGCCTGCTTGATGTTGAACCTGTTCAACCGACTTGCGTTTCATCGGTATTGCCGGCCGTTTGCGGCTGGGCCGATTCCCGAAGACATCAGCAAACGGCTCTCTCGCCATCTGCGCCTGACCGCAGCCCTTGTGCTGTTGATTGCGATGAAGTCGAGCACGATCGAGGTGTTCCTGCTCAACACTTATGCCTCGTCGACAGCAGTGGGCTTCTTCGCGATTGCCGCCACACTCACGCGTGGCGCTGTCGAACTGCTCTCGGTCGGACTGACCACCACGTTGCTGCCGTACATGGCCAAGTCGTTTGGCAAGAACGGAACCGGGCAGGCGGCACGTCTGCTCACTGAAGCGACGCGCTTCTATTGGGCTACTGGCCTGATCATCGCCGGGGTCGGGTTGGTAACGACGCCGGAGATCGTCACGTTGATGTATGGCAACCGCTACGTCAACGCGATTCCGGCGATCGAAGCCACGCTGGTTCTCGCCGGATTGCTGCTGATCGGAAACAGCATCGCGGCATTTCAGATCGTGGTCGATCGCCAAGATGATCGCGTGCGTATCAACGTCATCGCGCTGATCGTCAATGCTGTGCTCGGCATTGCCTTGGTACCGTTTTTTGGGTTGGCGGGTGCGGTCATTACCTACGCGGGAACGCGATTCACGGAGTTGGGTCTTGCTATTTTCTACCTGCGGCGCGCAACAAGCGGGAGCTTGCCCATCGTGCCCATGGCGCGTCTGTTCGGCGCCGCAACGGTGGCGACAGCGGTGGCGTGGCTGTGCGTCGCGATCATTCCCAGTCGTTTCGGCTTCATTGTCGGCGGCTTGGTTTTCATGGGAATTTTTGTGCCCGCCAGTTTCCTGGTGCGCTACTGGACTGACGACGACTATCGGTTTATGACGGTAATTACCGATCGTCTAGGCCCCCTGGGACGCGCGCTGATGCGCGTTTTGAACACCCTGCATGGCCCGGTGGCCAAGGCGCCGTTGTGATGTCATCGAACACCACTCGCACGGGGGCCTTTTGATGCATTGGAAGACCAAAGCTACGCTGCAGAATGCAGTCTCCCGATTGCCGTCGGAGTCGTCCTACGCGACCTACTATTGGCTCCAACGCCATTTCGGTGGTCTGCGTCGTATCAATCCGGTGGAGCGACTGCAGGCAGGCATCGAAACATGGAAACAGATCGAGCAGTTGGACCACGACCCGATCAATAAGATCTTTTTCGAGGTCGGGACAGGGCGTGTTCCCATGACGCCGCTGGCCTATTGGTTGATGGGTGCCAAAGGTGTCATCACCATCGATCTGAATCCTTACTTGAAGGCCGAATTGACCAAGGAATGCCTGCAGTACATGGCGGACCACGTGGAAGAAATCCAGGCGTTGTTCGGGCCGCGGTTAAATCAGAAACGATTCGATGCTTTGCGCTATCTGCAACGCCAGAATGATTTCAACCTGCAAAGTCTGCTTGATCTATGTCAAATCACATATATCGCGCCGGGTGATGCGGCGCGAACGGGCCTGAGCCCCGCGAGCATCGACTTCCATACCTCTTTCAATGTATTCGAACATATTCCGCGCGATGTATTGATGACCATTCTTGCGGAAGGAAACCGCATCATTAGCGATGCCGGATTGTTCGTCCATCGTGTGGACTACTCCGATCACTTTTCGCACTCGGATACGCATATATCGCCCATCAATTTTCTGCAGTACTCCGATGCGAAGTGGAATCGTTATGCCGACAACCGCTACATGTATATGAACCGCTTGCGTCATGATGACTTCCTGGCGCTGTTTGGTTCGAATGGGCACAAGATACTGGCGACGGAACCGGCCATCGACAAAGCGTCGCTTGAGCTGCTGAGCGAGGGTCGGTTGAATGTGGACGCGCGGTTTGGCGACAAGGCGGTGGAAGTATTGGCGACGACGGCGTCGTGGATTATTTCTTCCAAGAATGCTGAGGCGTCGGAAGCGTTACCGACTTGATTGTCAGCCCCGCAAGACGGGGAGCGTCACGCGACAGCCAGCGCGTCACCCAGACTCAAACGCCAACTCGTCGCCGTTTGATCAACGCATGCCGCACATACCGCGCCATGCAAACCATCGACTGCATCACTCCCAGCTTTTCGACGTTGCGATAAATGTCCCATTGCCAGGATGCTGCCCGCAACTTATTGGCCGATAGCGATCGCTCTCGCACCAAATACCAACCTAGTGGTTCGGCCGATTCCACCCGCACAGCTTTGCCGGCGCGTCGCACCTGTTCCAGCCAGAACACATAGTCCTCGTGACCGATGCGCTGAAATGGGACATCGCCGAGACGTCGCGCATACATGCCGGTCAGTGTGCCGATGAAATTGCTGGCAAGCATGTCGTGCCAATCGACCTGCAGCGGAGGCGTCACTTTCCCCAATATGCGGCCGTCTTCGGCCACACGCCAGTACGAGGCATAGCTGACCAAGGCGTCATTGTCGCGCATGCTGGTCAATTGGCGTTCGAGCTTGGCCGGATGCCACCAGTCGTCAGCGTCGAGAAATGAGATGTAATCGCCGCGCGCGGCCGTGATACCTGCGTTGCGGGCGGCTGCGACACCCCCGTTGGCCGGTTGCTTCACGACACGCACCCGCGCGTCGGCTGCTGCATAAGCGTCGAGCATGCTGGGTGAGCGGTCACGCGAGCCATCGTCCACGGCGATCAATTCCAGATGGGCGTGGCTTTGTACAAGCACCGAATCGATAGCTCGCTGCAACCATGCCTCGGCGTTGTAGACCGGCATGATGACGCTGACCAGGTCGCCGCTCATGCCGTCACCTCACGCTGTCTGTACTTCAGTGGCGACCCGCACGCCGGGCCGTGGCAGCTCGTAGTCGCGGTAATCGTGCGGATTGCCCGTCAACCCTGCCTCGGCGGCCTTGATGATGTTGTAGACCTCTCGCGCCGTGACATAGTGCAGCACGTAGCGCTTGCCGTCGTTGTAGTTCTGCTCCAGATGCCGATGCATGCGGTCGGCGGCATCGCCGAGCAGCGTATCCATGTCGCGCTCTTGTGTGCCGTGTGTATGGATTTTGACGAACACCCATTCGGGTCGTCCTTCGACATGTACGCCAATGTCGATCCATGCATCGACACGGTCCGGTGTAGGAGGGCAGGCGTGACGTACGTCGGCATTCTCGATGCGCGGCACGATACCGAAGCGACGATTGCGCCAATTCAGTCCAAGCGGGCCTTGCACAATCAACAGATCGCCACTGGCTTTGCCGCCGACGCGTACCAGCTCGCCGGTATCGTGCGACTTGGGTTTGACAGGATCGTCTGTCGCGTAATAAATCGCGTTGATCATGCGCGTTTGCGTCTCGCTCGGCGCCGAGGGCAGGGTGAAGTCCGCGTAGCAGCCCAGTTCGCGCAGCAGGATGAGTTCGTTATTGATGCCGCACCAACGCCCGTCCGCGCGGGAATTGTCCAGGCACCAGTTGCCGTGGATAAAACCGAAGCGCAATTGGCCGGTCTGCGGATCGCGTGGCAACGCGTTGTGCCGTTCGTGCAGTAGTTTGTTGAAACGGTCGATGGTGGCCGTGAAATTCTCGGGCGTGTCGTTGTCATGATGCAGGTGAATTTCGATTTCGCCATAACCATCCGCGCACAATGACGCCAACTTTTTCAGGTGCTCTTCGAGATACTCCTCTTCGGGATAGAAGAAGGTGTGCTGCGGCGGCCGTCCGTCGGCATCCCGATGCGCATCGGCGAGTTTGCGGTAATCGAGGCACCAGCGGTCGACCCGCGCCCGCTGCGTCGCCAAGTCGACCTTGCCCCAGGCCGGCTCAAAGTGATCGACAAAGCAGAACATCACGTGGACCGGTTTATCGGTGACACGTGGTGGCCGGCGCCGGAAATAGCTGCCCAGCCAAATCTGCATGTTGCGTGCGCGAATCGCCAACGTGACGGCAACTGCCACCATCAGCAACAAGGCAAATGCAGCCAGAAACATGATCGTCCACATCAGAGTGATTCTCCGGTGGGCAGGAGGGTGAGCAATTGCTCCGCGTTATTGCGCCATTGGCGTTCGCGCTCGATATAGCGGCGTGCGGCGGCGCCCACGCGGCGGCGTTCGTCCTCCTGCATCGCCAGATCCAGCACCCGCTGCACGCATGCGGCGGTCTCGCCGCGCGGGAACAGCCAGCCGGTATCGCCATCGCCGATCACCTCGGCAACCGGCGCGTAATCGGGCGCAACCACGGCCACGCCCATGCCCATCAGTTCGAACAACTTCATCGGCGAGCCGTAATGATTGGAGTTGGGTAGTACGGCGTAATCCATGCACGCAATCCAACTGGCGATGTCGTCGTGCGCGACGCGACCAGGCAGCAAGACGCGATCGGACAAGCCGCGTTCGGCGACAAGGGCACGCACTGCCGGCAGCGTTACGCCATCCCCGACAAAGACCAGCGCGAGTTGTGGCACCTCGGCCAAGCGCGCAGCGATGGCTTCGACAAATCCGTCGACGCCGTGCCAATGCGCGAACACGCCGATATGGCCGCAGACAATGCGACCGACCAACCCCCGCTCGGCGCGTAGCTTGGCGATGTCGAAACGCGACGGGTCGAAACGCGCCAGATCGACGGCGTTGGGTGAGATCACCGACGGTGCGATCTGGCCATAGGCGGCTTGCGCCTCGTCACGGAAATAGCTCGATATGAACACCAGGCCGGTGCAGTGACGCAGACACCAGCCCTCGATGCGCCGCGCCAGACTCTTCAAACGCAAGGGGCGCACTCGTTCGACCAACGCCGAATCGTTGATCTCCAGCACCAACGGAATGCGATGGCGCCGCGCCAACCAGACCGTTGCAAAGAGAAAGAGCGAATAACGTTCGTAAATCAACTGTGGCTTTTGCCGGCGGATCGCGACGCTGGCGCGAAAAAGAGTGACCGCGTTGTAGCCCAGTTCGAAGCATTCGAACAACACGCCGGGCAATCGGGTGATAGCCCGTGCGAGCCAGCTGCGCTTCGAATTCGCGTGTATCGTCGACTCATGCTCCGGGTCGGCGCCGGGGAAGGACATGATCGATACGTCGTGTCCCAAGCCCCGCAAGGCATGCACGATACCGCGAATATGCACGCCTTCAACCTGGCGACCGCGAGTGCGATGGTGATAGAGGATCCTCATCATGCCCCCTGCGGCAATGCGCGAAAGATATGTCCTTCAAGCAACCACTCCGGCAGCATCACACTGAGTGCGTCGTGAGCGCGAGAGCTGTCATCGTGCATCAGCACGATGTCGCCGGGCAGCGGTGGATCGGCACGCAGCCGGCCGATCATTTCCTGGGTGGGCCGATCCTGATAATCGAGGCTGTCGTAAGACCAATAGACAAAGCTGCGTCGTTGCATGGCGAAGTAACACAACAGATCCGCACCCACGTATCCGTGTGGCGGCCGCATTCGATGTTGCAGGCGCCCGTCGAAGGCGCTGAGCAGCGCGTCGGTGCTGTGAATTTCGCTCAGCTTTTTGCGGGTCGTCATGCGTTTGAACGACCAATGGCTATACGAATGATTACCCAGCATATGACCTTCAGCCAGGATGCGCTCCACCAGCTTCGGCTGACGCTCGACCTTTTGTCCCACCAGGAAAAAGCTGGCCTTCACATTGTGCTTGGCCAGCAGGTCCAACAACGGTGGCGTGTATGTTGGATCCGGTCCGTCGTCGAAGGTGAGATAGCGTGTATGGCCGTCACGCAAGCCGGTGGTCTGCACCAAGGCGTCGGGCAGCAGATTCAACAACTGATATTTTCGGGGTCTCATATTCATGCTGATGCGCCTACCGATACGGCCTGGCCCGCAGCTGCGGCGCATAAAATGGCATCCAATTGGCGAACGTTGTCTTCCCAGCGAAAATCGCGCGCATGCGCGGCAATCCGCCGGTGGCTCCAGCTTCGTGCGCTTGCATCGATAAGCGCGGCGGATAGCGCTTGCGGTTGGTGCGGTGGTACCAGGATACCGGCGTAGTCGGGCACGACTTCCGGAATGCCGCCGACATGGCTGGCCACCACCGGCGTGCCGCAGGCCATCGCCTCAAGCACCACATTCGGTACACCTTCGTTATGGCTTGGCAGGCACAACAAATCGGCAGCGCGAAACCACTCGCCCAGTTCGGCGTGTGCGACGGCACCGGCCATTTCGATCCGGTCCAGGCAGCCAAGTGCTTCGGCGCGCGCAACCAGGGCGGCACGCGCGGCGCCCGTGCCGACATAGACCAGCCGTGCCAGCGGTTGCGCAGCCAGCAATGCCGGAAAGGCTTCGAGCAAATCGAGGCATCCCTTGGAGGCCTTCAGGTTGCCCACGAATAGCAGCAATGGCGCATACGGGGACAAACCTAATCTCGCGCGCGATTCGGCGCGCGATTCGGGCGAAAATATCGACGTGTCGACACCGTTATAAAGCACATGCACATGCGATGGATGCGCGCCCAATGCGATGGCTTTCGCCGCCAACGCGCGACTGACCGCGACCACACCGGCTGCGCCCGTCAGCGCCGAGCGGATCTGAGGCCGGCGCAGCATATGGTCGGCCTGCACGTTGAGATCGCTGCCATGAACTTTGACCACATAGGGGATACCGAGCCGGCGCGCCAGCCAACCCGCGGCGGCGGCGTCGGGATAAGCCCAGCTGACGAGTATGCAATCGTAATGAGCTTTGCGTATCTGACGTCCGCGTTGCCACCACAGCGACAACAGCCAGCAGATCGCGTGAAGTGAGCGGCCGACGCCGGGCAGAAACACGAAGACAAAATGGTCGGTATGTAAGTGGCTGACTTTCACCCCGCCGAGCCGTTCGCCGAACCGTTCGCGAAAATCGACGGCGGTCATCACATCCACATCGTGCAATTGCCCCAGGCGTTCGAATTGCTGGCGATTGAACGCGCCACGCAAAGGATCCCAGGGCGTTGGAAACAAGTTCGTCAGAATCAGCACTTTCATGGCTTTTGCCATTCCTTTGATCCGCCATAAAGTTGGGCGTAACGCATCGCCATTGCTTCCAGTGAGCCGTGTTGTTCGACCCATGCGCGTGCTGTCTGACCAAGTCCCATGGCGTGCTTTGGATTCCGTAGCAGCGCTAGCATGGCTTCGGCCAGCATTCCTGGATTTCCCGCCGGCACCAGATATCCGGTGATATCGTCTCGCACAATCTCGCCATTGCCGCCAACGTTGGTGGCGACGATGGGAAGCGCCGCGGCGCTCGCCTCCAGCAAGGCCATCGAATAGCCCTCGCTCAACGACGAAAGCACGAACATATCCAGCCCTTGCAATAATTGCTGCACATCGTTGCGGTCGCCGAGGAAATGCACGCTTTCGGCCACCCCTTCGTCAAGGGCGCTTTGTTGCAACGATGCGCGAAGTTCACCGTCGCCGATCAACACTAGGGCGGTATCGGCATGGTGTTCGTGCACCAGCTTAAAGGCGCGCAGGAGACCAAGCTGATCTTTGGTCCAGTTCAGCCGTCCCACCGTACCGATGATTCGGGTCTGCTCAGGCAGATTAAGCAGACGCGCGAGTTGCTTGTGCATCGCCTGCGAGGCGGGTTGAAACGCGTCCACGTGAATACCGTTCGGCACCACACGCGTTTTTGCGGATGGAACGATACCGCGCTTGATCGCATCGCTGCGTGCAGCTTCGCAGACGGCAACCACCGTATCGGTGCGTACCAATGCGCGGCGATACAGCCATTCCCGCCGGCGCGCGCGGCGATTGACGCCCATGCCGTGCCGCGTATTGATCACCTGTCGCATCGGGATGCCGCACGTGGCCAGCACCGCCTGGTAGTGCGCAACGGCATTGTGGGTATGCAATACGTCGGTCGCATGCGTGCGTACCATGCGGCGCGCGAACGCCAGCGCCGACAGGTCGAAGCCTTGGCGCTTTCCGCATACCTTCACCGAAATACCCAGATCATCCAGCTCATGCGCCAACGCACCGGACGTATACAAACACACCACCTGGCAATGATGGCCTTGTCGGTGCTGATATTTCACCAACTCCAGCACCATGCGCTCGAGGCCGCCGCGATCCAGGCTTTCGACGAAGTGGGTGATGTTCACGGCGTGAGCTCCGATACCGTGACACGCAACTTTCCGCTCGATGTAAGCGGAATATCGTCGACGAAATGACAATCCAGCTGCACGCTATCGCCGAGTACTTTATTGACTTCGCGGCGGATGTAATCCAGTGACGCGTCGTCGAAGTCGGTGCCACGCACGATGGAAAGATCCAGCCTGTCGAGGCGGCGCTGTACCAATTGGAAGCGTTGCAGGCCGGCTACATCCTTGAGCATGTGCGGAAAGAACTCGCCGGGCAGCACATGTCCGGCCGGTGTGCGAATCGCATCGAGTACGCGGCCGTCGACACGCGTCAGCAATGGCAGCCCGCGTCCACAAGCACAACGGTCGCCAGACGCTGTTGCCATGTCGCCATTGGCGTAGCGCACGAACGGCATGCCGTAATTGAAAAGGTCGGTGATGACGACATCGCCGGGACGGCCTGCGCTGGCCGCCCCATGCGGTGTGCGCAATTCCACCACCAGATGATCGGCGTTTACATGCAAGCCGTGGCGTTGTTCGCACTCAGCGGCAATCAACATGAATTCGCGGCATCCGTACGTGTTGAACGCCGGCGCTCTGAAGGCTTCCTGGATCAGGTCACGTTGGAATTCATGCAGCGCCTCCGCGCCGCCGATGATGCCTTGTGGCCGCCAGATTTTGCGGCCGCTAGCAATAAGCCACTGTGCCAACTTCACCAGCGGCCCTACGTAGCCGACGATGATGTCCGGACGATAGCGATCGATCGCATCGGCGTATTCGGACATGTTTGCTTCGGTCATCTTGAAGCTGTTGAGCACGCGGCGCGCGAAGACGGCGTTGTACAGGCGATCCTTCCATTGGTGCGCGCGCGTGGGATCGCCGACCGCGCCGCCCCACAAGAATAGGGTGCGACGCCCCATGCGCGAGCCGGCCCATTCGTAGCCGCGCCACATCACAGCCGCGCGGCGATCATTGCTTTCACGTGTATAGCCAAAGCGCATCGGCTCGCCCGTCGAGCCGCCGGTGGCTTTGTATAACAGACGGTCCCGCCAGGAATCGGCTTTGAGTTTGTCGAAATGCGCGCGGATGTCCGTTTTGGTCAGTACCGGCAGCTTTGCGTAGTCGTCGAGATTGCGGATGTCTTGGGGTGCGATATCCAGCTTGCGCCATTGCTCGCGGTAGTAAGGCACCTCGCGGTAGCAATGATCGAGCAAGCGTTGCAGCCGCTGCCATTGCAATGTTGCGATCTGCTCCGGGTCTAGCCATTGGTCGCGCTGGTAATCGTCGAGATAGGTCAGTGTGCGACGACGCCTCAAGCCCGTTTCATAAGCTGGAAACAGTACGCGCCGGAACGCTGCTTCATAGAAAGCGTTCATACCGTACGCTCCATGTGCAGCAGTCGATGCATAGCGGCGGCAGGGTGGTAAAAGATGGGCTGGCTTGTATTCATGTGGAAGTGTGTAACAACACGGCAACCAGCACGAAAAACCCGGCAATGCTTCCTACCGCTGCCGGAAACCAGCGCCATCCGCTGTCTGCCAGCGTGAAAAGGCGCAGTCCGGGAAAACGTTGCCGCGCACTGACGTAGAAGCCCACCACCATGGCGGTCACCAGGTACATCACCACCATATAGCTGCGGCTGAGAAAAAACGCCGCCGAAAACAACCCGCATAGCGATAACAGCAGAGTCAGCGCCATGCGCTGTTCGCTTTGCCATGCTTTGGCGCGCTCCGGATCGTCGATGCCCTCGGGCTTGTAGCGCAGTACGGTCAGCATCATCCAAAAGCTGTAGCCGACAAATGCCAACCACAGTATGTAGCCGATAAAGCCTGTTTCGGCCAAGACCAGCACGAACGAATTGTGCGCGGTGAGATCGTTGTACTCGGTGAAGTTACCGGCACCCACGCCGAATACCGGATGAGACAGAAACATGTGCAAGCCTTCGTACCACGCATCCACGCGACCGAATGCCGATTCTTCGTCCGGGTCCAATTGCTGCATGCGGGACGACAACAGTTTCATGCATGCCAGGCCGACGACTCCCAGCGTACCGGCGGTGAGAAAGCCACGCCGATGCCAGACGTACACACCAGCCACCACCAGCACGGCAAGCAATGCACCGCGAGAGTTGGTGAGATAGGTTCCGTAGAACAGGGCTGCCGCGCAGCCCAGCCAGAACACGCGCAACAAAAACCCGCGCAATGTACTGAGAAATACCGCCATCGGGATCGTGGAGGCAAACAAGAGTCCGAGGTCGTTTGGGTCGTTGAAAATACCCAGGTATTGAATGCGTCCGTCTTCGGAAAGCGGTACGCCCGTCCAGCCCACGCCGTCTCTCACCTGGCCAACGCCGTGAGCGACCAACACCACCGAACAGAGCACGAACACCGCCATCGCGATCATCACGCGCCGCTGCGTGTTGCAGGCGGCGGCGAAGACAAAGAAGGCGATCACTATTGGGCCGAATTTCTTCAGCTGATCCAGCGCGCCACCGGTCCAACCGTTGACCACCACGGAGATCATCAGGATCAGCAGGAAGATCGGCAGTATCACAAACTGCGGTGCCTTGAATGTTTTGGCATTCGAGATCATCCAGCTCAGAAAAGCCAGGATCAGGACGACGGGCAAAACCGGGACGGCGGCAAGAGCCGGGATGTATTCCTGGGGCCGGATGATGGTCAGGATCAAATAGATAATGATCAACGGAAACATCAGGCGTGCGCCTGTTCGTGAGCGGGCTCGCGGTTGACGGTGGGATAGCTGACCAATTGCGGCAGCGCCAGCATGGCGGCAAACCAGCCGGCGCCCATCATGCGTTCGACCGGCAGGCGATAAAGCGCATAGCGATTGGACGCCGGTTGTGGGTTGGTGCCGCAGATATAACAAACCGCCAACTGGAAACCGGCGTCGCGCGTGGCGTTCATCACCTCTTCGTCGAAAGCGCGATCGCCGCCGACCGGATAGGACATCAAGGAAGCGGGCGCATCGAGTTCGCGTTCCAGTGTCGCTTTGGATTGCCACACTTCTTCTCTCATCCGGTCGCGTGGCAGCTTGGCCAACATGCGATGGTGTACGCCATGCGAACCGATCTCGAAGCCCGCGGCATGCATTTCGCGCAACTGCGACCAGGTCATCGGGCGGCAATCTTCCGGTTCTGTGTTGCTAGGTAACTGCCACTCGTGCTCCAACCGCTTGATCATGGTTTCCTGCACAATCGCATCGACACTCTTCATGTTTTGCAACACCGTAGCGGCGAGCGCGCGCCGAAGATCGCGATCGCTCGGCACCGGTACGTCCATACCTAATTCCGGCAGAACCAACCGCGAGGCGGTAGTAAGTAGAATCATATGCACAAGCCAGTCGTAACCGAACGGCTTGCCGGTATCGATATGGCCGGTCGAGACAAAAAACGTGGCGGGAATACCCAGTTCGCGCAGGATGGGATAAGCGATGCGGTAGTTGTCGTCGTAACCGTCATCGAAGGTAACGACCACAGCATCGGGTGGTAATGAGTCACCCGCGTCCAACGCGGCGGCGACATCGCTCAAGCGTAACGGCAAAAAGTGTTGTTTCAGGCGCAGCATTTGCGCGCGGAATCGTTCTGGAGTGGTGCTGATCAATTCCAGGTCAAAGTCGTACGCGGCCGGATCGGGCAGCGGCATAACCCGGTGATAAGCCAGGATGCGCAAATCTTTTTGCCACCAAGAACGCACCCGCTGCAGCGGGTGCAAGGCGCCGGTGCTGTAGCACAGTTCCGCCACTCGTCCGCGGATGCCGGATGCCCGGCCGTGACCTTCTTCCGGAATCAACATGCGAGCAGTCCTCGTTGGTGGAAGTGGTTGGCAAGTGCGGATGTGGAGAAGCGGTGATGGAAAAGTGCGTATCGACCGCCGCAGCAAGGCTGGACGCGCTCGGCGTATCGCGACGCACCAGCAAGCGTCTCTACGTTGGCCGATATCGGTTTCCCCCAGACCGATGTATTCATGTCAGTGGCGCCCGAACAAGTTGCGTAAAAGTGAGCCACGTTTCGCGGGTTGCGAACCCTGAGGGGTGCCTTCTGACAGCCCCGCCGCCAGCGTGCCCAGCGTGCCGTTGGCGATGTCCAGCAAGTTCATCGACATGCCGGTCTGGCGTTGGACGCGCGCGGCCATATCGACGGCCATTAACGAATGACCGCCGATATCGAAGAAGTTGTCGCTGGTGCGAATGCGTGCGAGGCCCAGCAGTTCCTTCCACAGCGCGGCGAGCAATTGCTCGTTGGCGGTTTTGGGCTGGGTGGCGCTGTCGATTTCATCCTCGCCGGATGACTCGGTCGGCAATGGCAATGCAGCGAGATCCACCGCACCGTTCGCCATCAGGGGCAATGCATCGAGCAATACCAGCCGTTGCGGTACTTCATGCGCTGGTAGTACCTCGGCGAGTGCGGCCACCAGTCGATCGGTGTCCAGCGTATGATCGGGCGCTGCAACGATATAGGCGTCGATGCGCGTACCTGCGGCATGATTCAAACGCGGTACCGCAACGGCGCGCATGACGCCCGGCTGGCTGAGCAATTCCGCTTCGATGGTCGTCAGATCGACCTCCCGGCCGTCAATCCGTTCGCGGCGGTCGGTGCGGCCCATTTCCTGAATATTGCCGCTCACCAGCCAACGCCCGCGAGTGTGCGTGCGTTGCAAAGGCATATCCTGCGAGTCGGCTGACGCCATCGACACGTGCCCATGATGCGCCGCTTCGGCACGCATGCCGAACGCTTCACTGAGCGATGCGCCACCGACGTAAATCTCGCCGATGGCGCCAATCGGGCAGGGCTGCCAATGATTGTCGAGTATCCACACTGATGTATTGCCGAGAGGCCGCCCGCTGTGCAGGCTTTCTGCCGGCCGTTCGATACGCCCGCATGTTGCAACCGCCGCCCCGTCGGCGCAGCCCGATACGTTCCACATGCCTGCACAACGTTCGGCTAATTTCTCGGCCAGTTCGGGCGAGGGCAGGCCGCCGATACAAATGGCCTGCATGTCCGTGCGACCCATCCAGTTTGCGGAAAACATCGACTGCCATGCATCGGGCTCTGCCCACATCACGCTGGCTTGATGATTCTGCGTTAATTTGATCAACGCTTCGCCATCGCGTGTCTCGCGCTGGCTGGCGAGAATCAATTCGGCACCGATTGCCATCGGCAACAGGGTTTCGATCATCGCGTTGCTCGTCGCTGGCGAGGCTGTTACCAGCATGCGATCGTCCGTCGTCAAACCAAGCGAATCTCGCAACCCCTGCAGCACGTTGGCGATGGCGCGGTGTGTAAACGCCGCGCCGGTGGGTCTTCCGCTGGAATCGGGTGTGTAGACGACGATGGCTGCGTTGTCGCCGATTTCTTCAGTCACAAATGTGCCGCGATCGCTCGGTGCGGCAATGATTTCGGCGGTATCGGCATCGAGCCACAAACCTTGTGCGCGCGGCCATTGGAGCGGAATTTCCAGTGCGCTGTCACCGATCAGCAGGGTGATGCGTGCATCGGCGATGATCTCTTTTAGATGTGCAGGCGGATCGCTGGGATCGAGCAATACGCATACGCTACCGGTCTTAAGAATGCCAAGCATGCCAGCCATCCGGTTTATGCCGGGCTCCGTGGCAAGTCCTATGACGGTGCCTACGCCCGCGCCACGTTTACGTAAACTATGCGCGATACGGTTAGCGCGTTGTTCGATTTCGATGTAGCGCGTTCCCCAACTGCCGAATGTCAGCGCGGTCTTGTCAGGCGCACGGTCAACCTGCTGTTCGAACATCGCGGACACATCGTTTGGCAACTGGATCGCTGTAGCCGTTGCGTTCCAGTCACGCTCCTGCATCAACTCAACCGCACTGATCGCAGTTAGCGACGTGATGAGTTGCGCTGGATCGTCGCAGACACGGGTCATCATTGCGAGGTAGCGATCGCGCAGCAAACGGGCCGTCTCGGCTTGCAGAATGTCGGCGTTATACGTGACACCGCCGACCATCCCCTTATTGCTCTCAAGGAACCACAGGCCCAGGTCTTCGGTGGCACCGCTCTGGAACAGCAGGATTTGCTCGTGCGCCAGGCCGCCCCAGTCGACGATGCGCTGACGCGCATCCTGGAACGAGAACAGCGCCTGATAGAGCACTGCGCCGCTACCGGCGCCAACCCGCAACTCGCGTTGGAGATATTCGAGCGGCACGTCGGGATGGCCGAAGCTTTCGATCGCTGCACATTTGACGTAACGAACGAAATCGATGAATGAAAGTTTGTTGTCGACCGTTATATGCAAGGGCAGCAAATTGTTGAAATAACCCATCACCGATTCGACTTCGGTTTGATTGCGTGCACGTACCGGCGTGCCGACAACCAGATCGCTTTCGCCGGCCATGCTGCTGAGCAATACGTAATACAGCGCCAACAAGGTCATGTTGAGCGTGGCATCGGCGATCCGCGCGACTTCGTGCATGGCATCGGTCGCTTCCTTGGGTACACGAATCCATTCGGTGCGGCCTACGCCTGACATGCCCGGGCGCCGGGGTTGATCGGTGGGCAGCGCGCGAATATCCGCCATCTTCGCCAGGCGCTCGCGCCAGAACGCGAGCTGTGTCTGAAACTGCGGTCCCTCCAGCCATTGCGTATGCCAGGCTGCGAAGTCGCCATAGCTCACCGGCAGCGGCGGCAGTGGCGATGGCGCTCCTTGGCTAAACGCCCGGTACAGCGATGATAGTTCGGCATACAGAATGTCGAACGACCAGCCATCCCAGATGATGTGATGGGGCATGAAGAAAAAGGCATGATCGTTCTCGCCCAGGCGGAACATGCGGGCGCTGAACAACGGTGCCTGAGTGAGATCGAATGGGGTATCGGTGAGGGCCTGCAGGCGCTCCATCAACACGGCCTCCCGCTGATTTTCCGCAAGCCCGGAAAGATCCTCGGCGGGGAACAGATTTACCTCGACATGCGGCGCGACGATCTGCTCGACGCTGTTGCCATCGCGGCGAAACGCCGTACGCAGAATCGGCTGGCGTTGCATCAAGGCTTGTAGTGCGAGCTGGAACGCGGATTCATCGAGGTGACCGCGCAATCGGTGCGCTGAAGGAGCGTTGTAGGTAACCCGTCCAGGTTGCAGTTCTTCGAGCGACCACAGGCGGCTCTGCATCAACGAAAGCGGAGCGCGACTTTGATCCGCGCGTGGCACGATGGGCTGCGCGGCAGGCGCAGTACCACTGGCTACTTGCGCGCCGATCGCCGCGGCGAGATCGGCAATCGTCGGTGCATCGAACAAGGTACGGAACGACAAGGTTATGCCGAACTCGCGATTCAGGCGTGCGGTAAGTTGTGCAGCCAGCAATGAGTGACCGCCCAAGGCAAAGAAGTCGTCGCGCACGTCGAGGTCAGGTAGCGACAAAACGCTTTCCATGGCCGCCGCCACTCGGCGTTCGTCGTCATTGCGCGGCGCAATGCGCGCGGTGTCTGACGCAATGGAATGCACTTGCGGTGCGGGAAGTGCTTTGCGATCGATCTTGCCGTTCGGCAGCAACGGAATCGCATCGAGCTGGATGACATGCTGCGGCAGCATGTAATCTGGAAGGCGCTGCTTGAGCTGATCGCGCAGGGTCGCTTCGTCGAATGTGGCGTGTTCGCGCACCACGACGTAAGCGGCCAGACGGACATCGCCGGGGCGATCTTCACGCGCTATCACTACCGCTCGCTCGACATCGGGCGCGTCGGCAAGCACGCATTCGATTTCGCCCAATTCGATGCGAAAGCCACGCACCTTCACCTGAAAATCCAGTCTCCCCAAATGTTCGAGCATGCCGTTGGCGAGCCAACGACCGCGATCGCCGGTGCGATACATCCGCGCCTTCTCCCGCACGCTGATCGGATCGGGCAGAAAGCGTTCGGCATTGAGCTCCGGGCGATTCAGATAACCCACGGTGACGCCGGCGCCACCGATGTAGATTTCGCCCGGCACGCCTAGTGGGCACGGCGCGAGATGCTCGTCCAGAATATGGACGAGAGTGTTGGCGATCGGATGTCCAATATAAATACCGGAGCGCGGATCGGCGACGCGCCAAAACGTGGAATACACCGTGGTTTCGGTCGGGCCGTATCCATTCCACACCTCGGCGCAGCGTTGTAGCAGCGCTTCAGCAAGGTCGACCGCCAAAGGTTCGCCGCCGGAAATGGCGCGGAAGTTTTCGCACCCATTCCAGCCCGCTTCGATCAGAATGCGCCAACCGGCGGGAGTGGCCTGCATGACGGTTGCATGGCTTTGTTCCACCAGCCGGCGCAACGCGGCACCGTCGCGAACGTCGTCGCGATCGGCAATGACGATTTCGGCGCCGACGCTCAACGGCAGCATCAGTTCCAGGAAGGCGATATCGAACGACAGCGTGGTTACGGCGACCCATCGATCGTTCTCGGCGATACCTGGCATGCGTTGCGAACTGGTCAGAAGATTCGAGGTGGTGCGGTGAGGGACGCACACACCCTTTGGCCGACCCGTCGAACCGGAGGTGAAGATCACATAGGCCAGAGAGTCGGGCGTCGCTGCCGCTTCGTCGCGTGGTAAACGCGCGGAGGATGCCGATTCAATGGCATCGGCGTCGCGCTTCAATGACAGCACGTGTGTTGACGGAAATTCGAAGGCCGGCGGTGTCTCCTCGTCGACGATCAGTGCAGCCAGCCCCGCATCGTCGGCCATAAAAGCCAAGCGCTCGGCGGGAAATTGTGGATCAAGCGGCACATACGCCGCGCCGGTTTTGAGTACGCCGAGCACAGCCGCCAGCATATCGATGCTACGTGCCAGGGCGATGCCAACAAGGCTGCCTTGATGGATGCCGCGTCCGCGCAACGTATGTGCCAGTCGATTGGCACGCGTCTCAAGCTCGGCATAACTCAGATGCTTGCCGCCGTGCTGCACCGCGACGCGGTTGGGTACCCGGTCGGCCTGTTCTTCAAAATATTCGTGTGCGAGTTTTTGCTCCGGATAAGGCGTGCTTTCCGGCTGCAGCGAGGCCATTTGACGTTGTGCCGTTTCCGACAGAAGACCGAGTGCCCGCACCGCGATGTCTGGCGTGGCGACGGCGCTGCGAAGCAGCGTTTCGTAGGCGTCGAGCCAGTAGCGAATCGTTTCGCCACGAAACAGATCGCTGTTGTATTGGCATTCCAGCCGCAAGCCGCCGTCGGTTTGCACAGCGTTGATGAACAGCTCGAAATTCTCGAATGCGCGTGCGTTGCCGGAAAATTCGAAATGCAGGCCGGGGAAAGATACCGTCCGCTCGTCCAGCGCTTGATCCAGATTGAATAGCAGGCTGACCAGGGGCAATCGGCCAGGGTCGCGCGGCATGGCCAGTCGTGCAAGCAGGCTGCCCAGCGTGTACTGTCGGTGATCGAACGCGTCGAGCAGATCGCCGCGCAGCTGCTTGAGCATCGTGGTGAACGGAGCTTGCGGATCGATGGTGCTGCGCAATGGCAATACGTTGACGCAATGTCCGACCAGACTGTCGTGACCATCCACGGCTTGTCCGGCACTGGGAATACCGATCACCACATCGTCCTGACCGGTCAGCCGGTATAGCAGGGCGCCGAATGCAGTGAGCAATGTTGCATAGAAGCTCGCGCCTTGCCGCGCTCCCATGCGCTTGATGTCCGCGACCAGCGTGGCGTCGAGGACACGATCCTCTCGTTGGGAAGCAAATGTGCGGCGGCGCTTTCGCGCACTATCGATAGGAAGATCCAGCGACGGCAACGCGCCACTGAATCGGCTCAACCAATACTCTTCGTCGGCGCGGCCGGTATCGGTCTGGGTGCGCGTCGCTTCCGCGATGGCATAGTCCGTAAAGGCGCCCGCTGGGACAGGGCCCTCTCCCTGATTGGTTCGTTGCGCGTACAGCGCTGCGAGATCGCGCACGATCACGCCAAACGACCAGCCGTCGCAAACGATGTGATGCGCGGTGAAGATTAGCAAATGTTCTTGTGCATCGAGGCACAGCAATTGGGCGCGTACCAGCGGTCCGCGTTCCAGGTCGAACGGTGTGCCAACAGCCAGCGCGAGCGCCGAGGAAATTTCTGCTTCGCGTGTGCGTTTGTCCAATCCGGACAGATCGCGCAGTACGCAGTCCAATTTCACATCGGCAGCAATGCACAGATCGTTACCGTCCGCGCTCAGCGTTGCGCGCAGCGCTTCATGCTGATCGATCACACCTTGGATTGCTGACTGCAGCGCGGCTACGTTGAGCTCGCCAGAAAACCTTATTGACACCGATTCGTTATAGGCGAGCGATGCTTCCGGCTCGAGTTTCGCAGCCAGCCATATTTCGCGCTGCGATTCGGTCGCTGGCACGACACGCGCGAGTGCGGCGTCGGCAAACGGATCGTAATCGACCGCCGTAGAGACGATGCTCACATCAGTGGCATTCATGGACTGATCCTCATGCGCTCACCATCATGAATTTGCCTGGTGCATCGGGATTGGGCACGAACCAGGTCGGCTTGCCTTCCGCGTCCTTGCCCAGGCGCGCGCCGGCGACGGGTGGCCTGTTCGCATCGAGCGAACGGGTTTCGGTGTTCTTGCGACGGGGTAGAAACTCGGCTTCCTGCAGTTCGAGCACCGATTCCTTGAACGCCTTGGCGATCGCCACGAAGTCTTCTTCGCGATGCGCCGTGGTAAAGAAGCAAGGGAAATTGTCGAGGATATGGATGCCGCGGCTGCGCATCATCGCAAACAGCAAATCTTGCAGCGGATGGTCTTCCTGGAAGTTGGTCTTCCATACCGACGCAAAGTGCGTCACCTTGATCGGCGCGCCCACGCCGGTGCAGAACGTATTGAGCTCTTCGGCTAGCGAGGTCGTGCGTGCATTGAGCTGTTCCTGCAGCGATGCACCCGCTGTCTTCAGGTGATCGAGCACGGCATGCGCGGCTGCCAACGCCAGCGGGTGACGCACGAAGGTACCGGCGAAGTAAGTGACGCCGACGGTTGGAATCGAGTCGTCGCCGAATTGCCAGCCACCGCCATCGAGCGCGTCCATGAACTTGCGTTTGCCTGCAATGACGCCGATCGGGAAGCCGCCGCCGACCACCTTGCCATAAGAAGCCAGGTCGGCGTCGATGCCGAGCACAGCCTGAGCCCCACGCGGATGCGAGCGGAAGCCGGTGACCACTTCGTCGAAGATGAGCAGGGCGCCGGCATCGGCAGTGATCGCCCGCAATTCCTGCAGGAATTCTCGCGGCTGGAAATCGGGCCGACGACTCTGTACCGGCTCGACCAGCACTGCGGCAATCGTCGAAGCGCGCTCGCGGATAATGGCGAGCGATTCGGGTGTGCCGTAGTCGAGCACGAGCACATTCTCGGAGGTGTTGCGCAGAATGCCGGGTGCGGCCGGTACCGAGCGTAATTTCTTCGTGCCGCGCACGATCACTTCATCGAAGATGCCGTGATACGAGCCGGTAAAGATCACCAGCGTATCGCGGCCGGTGACAGTGCGCGCCACACGAACGGTTCCCATCACCGCTTCGGAACCGGTATTGCACAATGCCGCGCGATCGAATCCGGTGAGCTCGCAGATCTGCTTGGCGACGACGCCGGCCAGCGGATGCTGCGGGCCGATCTCGTAGCCGGCATCGAGTTGTTTGCGTACCGCATCCAAGACGAAGTCCGGCTGCCAGCCGAACAAGTTCATGCCGAAGCCGTTCAGCGCATCGACGTATTCGTTGCCATCCAGGTCCCACACTTTCGAGCCCTTGGAACGATCGACCACGATCTGGTAGATCATTTCTTTCAGCAGCGGACGGAATCCGTTGACAACCCGCGGATCGGCCAAGTGCGGACGATGTTCCTGGGTATATTCCTTCGACCGCCGCGTGCGCTCGATGTAGCGGCGCATAAATGCATCGAGGCGGACGCGTTGGCGCCCGGTCAGCTCGGTTGCGCTGGAATGGATGCGTGCGATCGCACCGAACGCCTTTTTTACGTCGTAAGTCGTATGCGCAAGCGCGGCTTCCTCGTCGGGCGGCGTATCGGCTGAGGATACGGTCGTCTGTGCCACGACGGGCGGGAGCGGTGCGGTAGCCGGTGTTGCGACCGGCGGTGGCGCCGCGACCATCGCTGCCGGCGTGCCCGCCTGCGCGAGCAATGCCAATTGCTGCTGCATGATCAGCATTTGTTGCTGGATCACGTCCTGTATCAATCCACCGTTCGCGGGCTGGGACATAAGCGGTACCTGACTTATTGCGGCGACGGAAGTAGTCGGCGTCGTCGCCACGGCTACATCGCTGGTTGCAGCGGCGGCCACCGTTTCCGGCGGCAGCAATCGATCGATGTGCTGCGCAAGACTTTCGAAGGAGGAGCACGATTCCATCAACTCGCGGAAGGTGATCTTCAATGCGAAGGTCTTTTGCAGTTGCAGAGCCACCTGGGTGAGCGACAGCGAATCGAGGCCGAGTTCGACGAAATGCGTGGCCGGATCCACACCCTCGAACTCGGTGCCGGCCACGTCTTCGAATAACGCACTGAGTTGAGTGATCAGACGCGTGGCGCGCCCGGACGTAGCAGGTGAGGCAGCGGCCATGGCGGCCTCCGGAATAAGGGTGGATGGTGTAATCGTTGTAGCGATGAGATCCGTGCGCACCGGAAGCGTGACAACGTTCGATACCGCTGCAACCGGTACTGAGGCGATCGCTGATGGTGCGTCGATCCAATGGCGCTTGCGCTCAAAGGGGTAGGTCGGCAGGCGCACGCGATGTTTACGTTGCCGTTGATCCAACTGATCGACGGCCAGATCGACACCGTTAGACCACAATTGTCCAACAGCATCGAGCCACGCCGCACGTTCGTTCGACGGCATATCCGCCAGCGAGGCCAGCACAAGCCTGCCGCGACTCTGCGGATGCTGCCGCGTCAACAGGCTGAGCGTTGTACGGGGTCCTGCTTCGAGGAATGCGTATTGCGAATTCGCAAGCAGGCTTTGCAGCGCAGTGGAAAAACGTACAGTGCCGCGCAGATGCCGTGTCCAATAGTCGACCGAGGTCGCCTCCTTGTCGCTCAGCATGTCGCCGGTCAACGTCGAGGCAATCGGTATACGTGGCGCTGACAATGCGATGTGGCTGACTTCCTGCTGGAATGCCTCCAACGCAGGATCCATCATGGAAGAATGGAAAGCGTGCGACGTGTGCAGCATCCGGCAAGCGATACCGGCTTGCTCAAGCTCGGCCTGAAATGCCTGTATAAGCGGTGTCTCGCCCGACACGACACACGCGTTCGGAGCGTTTTCTGCAGCGAGCGATAACGTGGCCGGAAGACGGGCCGTCAATTGCGCGGCATCCAGGCGCACCGACAGCATCGAGCCACTCGGAAGCGCCTGCATCAAGCGGCCGCGGCGGGCTACCAGGCGTGCGCCATCGGCAACGCTCATTACGCCGGCGATCACCGCCGCGACGAATTCGCCCACGCTATGGCCAATCATGGCGACGGGTGCGACGCCGTAGCTCATCCATAGACGTGCAAGTGCATATTCCATGGCAAAGATGGCCGGCTGGGTCAGTCCGGTTGCGCGCAGTGCATCCGCATCGTCGGCAAATAACCGCTCGCGCAAATCGAAGCCGAGTTCATCGCGCAGGATCAGCGCGCATTCGTCGAGCGCCGCGCCGAACGCCGGTTCCGTTTGATAGAGCTCACGCCCCATGCCTGCGTATTGCGAGCCTTGACCGGGAAACATGAAGACGATGCCCGGTGCAGGATTGAGCGCAGTCTTCGAGGTCAGCGATTGCGCCAAGTCACGTAGTCGTTTCGCCGCATCTTCTGCGCCATCGGCAACAATATGAATGCGTTGCACGAAAACTTTTCGTCCTTTGCATAGCGTCCAGGCGACGTCGGCAAGCCGGATATCGGGTTGTGCTGCGAGATGCTCGCCCAGTTGTGCAACGGAATGGCTGAGTGCCGCATCGCTGCGCGCAGAAAGCAATAGCAACTGAGGACCGCTGACGGCATCGGAGGGTTCGCGCAGCGGCGGCTCTTCGAGAATGATGTGCGCATTGGTGCCGCCAACACCGAACGAGCTTACGCCAGCGCGCAGCGGACCGCCTTCGAACGTCCACGCGCGCAAGGTATCGTTGACGAAGAACGGCGAGTTAACGAGGTCGAGTTTCGGGTTGTTGGCGCGAAAGTGCAGCGATGGCGGCAAGCGCCGTTCGGTCAAGGAGAGCGCTGTCTTGATCACGCCAGCCGCACCGGCCGCCATGACTAAGTGCCCCACGTTACTTTTGACGGAGCCGATCGCGCAGACGCCACGCTCGCTGGTGTTTTGTTGAAACGCCTGCGTCAAACCTTCAATCTCGATGGGATCGCCCAGCGGTGTGGCCGTGCCGTGGGTTTCCACATAGGAAATCGTGCTCGCTTCCACCCCGGCGTTCTCCAACGCCATCGTGATCACGGCAGCTTGTCCAGCACTGCTTGGCGCAGTGAAGCTCGCTTTGACTCCGCCATCATTATTAATCGCACCGCCGCGTATGACCGAGTAGATCGGGTCTCCGTCGCGCAAGGCATCGGGAAGTCGCTTCAATAAAACAACGGCGGCGCCATCGCTGAATACAGTGCCTCGTGCGTCGATATCGAAACTGCGCGTGTGCCCATCCGGGGACAACATCGAGCCTTCCTGCGACACATACCCGCTACGCGGCGGACAGGTAATCGACGAACCGCCGGCAAGCGCCATGTCGCAGTGACCCGCGCGCAAGGCATCGAAGGCTTGGCAGATGGCGACCAGCGATGTGGAGCATGCGGTATTCATGCTGATCGCCGGGCCGGTGAGGTTGAGTTTGTGCGCTATGCGTGTGGCGAGATAGTCCTTTTCATTGCTTAGCATCACCTGGAATGCGCCGAGCTTTTCGACCAGGTCCGGCCGGGTGCTGATATGGCGCTGGAAATACGTCGCGTTATGCATCCCGCCAAAGACGCCCACCGGCAGCTCCTGCTCGTCCGGAACATAACCGCCGCGCTCCAGGCATTCCCAGCACAGTTCGAGGAAGATTCGCTGCTGCGGATCCATCAGTTCCGCTTCGCGTGGCGACATGCCGAAAAACGCAGCGTCGAAATCTTCCACGCCATCGACAATGCCGCGTGCAGCGACGTAGGCCGGATCGTTGCGCTGTTCGGCCGGAATGCTGGGGTCGAGCTGGTCAGCGCCAAAAAAGGTAATCGACTCGCGACCGGCGCAGAGATTGTCCCAGAACGCCTCGACATCCTTCGCACCAGGGAAGCGGCCGGCCATCGCAATGATGGCAACCGGTTCGGCCGCACTTGAAGCGTGATGACGCGAGAGGCGTGAAGCAAGCGCGGTGCGTGCGACACCGTGCTCGATCATCGCAGCGAGTGCCGCGGGCGTCGGCGTGCCGAAAAAGGCCGCTATCGTGGGTACCGTCGACGCCAGCTCGCTATGAATGCGTGCCACTGTACGTACGGCGAGCAGCGAGTTGCCGCCGAGGTCGAAGAAATGATCGTTGCGGCCGACTTGGTCCAGGCCGAGTACATCGGCGAACAGTTCGCAAAGTCGCTGCTCGGTCTTTCCGATCGCCGGTACATAAACATCGGCGAGTTCGGGCCGACTGTTGTCCGGAGCGGGCAGGGCGCGGCGATCGAGCTTGCCGTTAGTGGTGACCGGTAGCGCATCCATCGCGATATAGATGGATGGCACCATGAAATCGGGCAACGTATGCGCGAGTTGATCGTGCAATGCGCGCGCGGTCACCGATGCGTCATCGGCAACGTAATACGCCACCAGGCGCTTGTGCCCGGGGCGGTCTTCGCGAACCAGCACGGCGCATGCGCGCATGCCGGGTTGACGCTGCAGAGACGCCTCGATTTCGCCGATTTCGATCCGGTAGCCGCGCATCTTGATCTGGCCATCGGCCCGGCCGACGAACTCGATGACGCCCTGCGGCAACCAGCGCACAAGGTCGCCCGTGCGATACAGGCGCTCGTCGCCCTCGCCCAACCGAAGGGTGACGAAACGCTCGGCGGTCAAGTCGGCGCGCGCCAGATAACCACGCGCCACGCCCGCGCCACCGATATACAGCTCGCCGATGACGCCCATCGGCACCGGTTCACCACAGCTGTTCAGCACATAGAGCGTGGTATTGGCGATCGGGCTACCGATGGGGATCGAGCGGCTATCAGCGCTGATATCGCGCGGTATGCGATACGTCGTGGCGAACGTGGTGCATTCAGTCGGGCCGTAGCCGTTGAAGATGGTGACGTCGGGCAATGCTGCATAAGCCTTGCGCACATGTGCGACAGACAACGCTTCGCCGCCGATCAGCAGTTGCCTGAGGCCACGCAATTTGTGCGCATTTTCTTCGACGATGGCGTTGAACAGCGCGGCCGTGAGCCATGCAATGCGCGCACCGTGGCGTTCGATAGTGTCTTCAAGGCCGCAACCAGTGGGAATTCGTTCGTCGTGCACAATGCAGGTGCCGCCGTTGAGCAGGGCTCCCCATATCTCCAGCGTCGAAGCATCGAAACCAAGTGGCGCGGCGTGCAATACGCGGGGGTGGTCACCGAGATCGATATAGGTCACATCGCGTACCAATCGAATGATCGATTGATGAGTGATCTCGACACCTTTGGGCGTACCGGTCGAGCCGGACGTATACATCACATAGGCGAGCGCGTCGCCATCGATAGAACGTGGCTGATATACCGACGTCTCCCCTTGCAGCTGTTCGAGTTGCACGACGGGTATCTGGACGCCGGGTAACGCCGGCGCATCGGCGCCGACAATGATCAAAGCCGCATGCGCGTCGTTGATGAGGAAGGCGAGGCGCTCTGCGGGATAGCTACGGTCGAGTGGGAGATAGGCCGCACCTGCTTTGAGAATGCCCAGGATGGCAATCAGCGCTTCGACGGAACGATCGAGCAATAACGCGACCGGTGCTCCGATGTCGACCCCGGCTGCGATCAAGCCTGCCGCGACGCAATCGGAGCGCGCATCGAGTTCGGCATACGAAAGCGTGAGATGAAGCGACTCGATCGCTGGCGAGTCGGTATGCCGACCGGCTTGCTGTGCGAACAGACCATGGACGGTATCGGCACGACGGCGCGATATAGCCGTGGCATTCCATTCGAACAACATGCGGCGACGTTCGTCGGGATCGACTACATCGATCAACGACAAATCACCGTCGGAGGGGCTGCACAGCTCGGTGAGCGCGCGCGCGACCGCGGCGTAAAGCAAGTCAATCGCGACGGCATTGAGCGGCGCCCGGAACGTGACTTCGAGCTTGGTAGCAGATGTATCCACATTCCAGCGACTGTTGATGGTGCCGATCACGTCGTCGCATGGAAGCTCTGCATTGGCCGGATGAGGATCGTCGCTGACCATCCACGCGGCGCTGCCATGAATTGGCGATGCGGTATCTAGCGACAAACAGAACGCTTGAAGCCACGCGTTACGTGCACCCGCACGAGGCACGTCGATCGGAAGCTGTTTCGACCCATTCGCATCGACACGGCTGGCGAGAATGGTCTGCGCACCGGTGAACCGCGATTCGACCAGCGCCAATGCCGCACACAAGATCGTCGCTCCGCTCACCGCGTGTCGCTGCGCTGTTTCGTTGACTGCCGCGGCGAGGGATTCAGCAAGTGCGTATTCACCGCGCATCCAGCCGGGCGGGCAAATGCTCGCCTGGGACGGCAATACGTCGAATAACGAGCTGCCTTCAGCCACACCATCCTGGGATTTGGCTACGCATGTGTTCATGAGGCTTTCGCGATCTCCATGTCGGTGATAGCCGCCGTAGATTCTGTTACGTGATATCGATCAATCGGCCACCGCATAGGCACTTGGATGCGCCAGCGATGGACAGGCAGGTGGACGGCTGCCGACCCCGCGCGCGGCGACTAGAGCGGATGCAGTGGCATAGGTCAGCGTGTCGACCAGGGGGCGTTTGCCCACCGGAACCGGTTTGATGCCTTTGCGGTAGAGAAAGTCGTTCATCACGTGCCGCATGGCATTGCGTCGCGTCGCTGCGGTGCTATAGGTCAAGCTGATGGTGATCGACGGCTCATCGGTGGTTTCAACCATATGAGGGCACGTGATCGGCATGTAGACGCCCATGCCAGGACCGAGGGTGAAGACGCGCGCGCGTTCGCGGAACGATTCGTTCCACTTCACCAATTCGAGATCGTGGCGCGCATGGAACACGTCGCGTGCACGCTCGCTGCATACTTCGGTGTCGCTGGCGTCCCAGACGTAAACTCTCTTGGTACCGCGAACCTGCAGCAAAATGCCGTGATTGCGATCGATATGAAACGGCGTGACGGTGCGCGGCGACGCCACGAAAATCCAACCGGCCCGGTAATGCATGCCCGGGTCTTTGCGCTCGATCAATGGCTGGATCGGATCCATCGCCAGGTTGACCAGGCCGCGGTAGGTCGGATCGTCCTGCACGTGACGCAGCAGCATCCACGCCTTCGCGTCGTTGATGCCTTGCAGCGTGTCGGCGGCAGATTTGCGATTGGGATACAAGCGGCCGACATCATCGAAGTTGGCATCGGCCCCAGCTTCGTTATTGAACGTAAACAGCCGCGTGCTGCCCTGGAAGCGCTTGCCCAGCGCCACCAATTGATCGGGCTGCAACAGAGGATGATCGGATAGCCGATGGCGCACATCCTGGATGCGCCATGGATCGAAGTTGTCCCAATCGAAATCGATAAGTGCCGCTGCACTGGTGTTCATGATTTCAAACCTCCCCGTCATACGAAAAGTTGGCGCAGCAAGTAACTATTCTTTGCGCCGACACATCGCGTATGTCGTCCGCAACGTCGCTGTTTTAATGGACGCAGCGGTCTTTCGATGCCAATGCTGACGTTGCTACGTCAGTCCCTAACGGATTCCCCGTTTGTGTTTTCCATGTTGTTCAACTTGCCGGCGCACCAAAAATTGAAAGACGCAGAGCCAGCACACCAATTCATTTGGACTGAAACGCTAACAACCACAAAATGGCGCCTTGCGCAGGCGCACCTGCCCAGCTGACGTTATAGGTACCTGCGGCAGCGACCTGTTTGTACGCCACTGCACATTGCACGCCGCTGTTATCGGGAAGCATTAGATAGCTGTCGATGACGGCGAACCCGTTATTGGGCACGGCCGTCATGCGTTTGACTCCACCATCGCCCCACCAGACAGCGATCAGCGTGGCCGGACCCGTTGTGGTCACGTTCCCGCTGGTCAACCGAAGACCGGTGGGTGCGTAGTTCTGACTTACATCCTGCAAGACGCCCGCGTGCCTGATTTCGATAAACGGAATGGAGATTTCGCCCTCTGCGTTGCCGTCCTTGACGAAGTGGATGGTGTGATCCGGACCGCCTTTGGCATCGAGCACCACATAGGCTTTGACGTTGAAGCGGTCGCCGTAGCCATTGCCAAACGGCACCGCATTGCCCAGCTGTTTCCAGCGATTGCCGTAGCTGTCTTTGGGGGCGGAGGCGTTACTCAAGTAACCGCCATTGAAAACGATCAACGAGCTGTCACGGGGCTGTGTTGTGATCGGATCGGTGACGACCGGGCTGACTCCGAGTCCTTCGGACTGGGTCTGCAAGGTATGGGCCCCGAGCGAAGACGATAGGGCGGGCAGGTTTGAGACGCCGGGCACTGACTGAGCCAGGGCCGCTCCGGGACCTGCAATCAGAAGCGCGGCAACAGTGGTTCCGCGGCAATAAGCAGCAACGTACTCGCGATAGCCCGGCATGGGGCACCCCCTACCACAGGATTTAGATTCTGAGAACTACGTCACACTAAGTCAAGTGCAAAATGTGCTTGCGATACCTCCGGTCCTGCGCGAGGCTAGGGCGGGGGCCGCCGCGGTCGCCCCAGTCGTCAGGCGTGTGCGGAACCACCATGCAACAGGGGAAAAGGCGTGGTTAACGAGATCGATTTTCTCGACCTGTACCGGCAGCTGCGGGTAAGCCCCGACTGCGGCCTGCAGGAATTCAAGCAGGCTTATCGCCGCCAGGTATCCACGCTGCATCCAGACGGCAAACCACAGGGCTATCCCCGTACGCGCATACAGCGGCTGCAACAGCTCAATGCCCAATATGAAGCGGCGATGGAGTTTCAGCGACTTCATGGTCGCCTGCCCGGAGCAGCGCCACCGGCACGAGCCGTCACGCCACGCAGGGAGAATCCGCCGCCGCACGCATCATCGCCGGCACCTTCCAACGCGCGACCACGTCCGAATCTGAAATGGCTGATACCGATTGCACTGGTCGCGATCGGGATTTTGTTTTGGGGCGTATCCGCCGTGGTTCCGCAGCCGGACGGGACTGCCGACAACGCCACTAACGACAATGATGCCGGCCCTGCCGATGTGTCGGTTGCGCCGATGCTGGCAGTGGGCATGTCGAAGGAAAATGTGCGTGCCATCGAGGGCGATCCCGTCGCGATGCATGATGATCTGTGGGAGTACGGACCATCGTGGGTGCGTTTCGATCACGGTTCGCTGGTCGATTGGTACAGCTCGCCGTTGCACGCGCTGAAAACGACTCGCACACGCCCCTCTGCTGCGCGCAATTGATCAGCGCGCACCGCGATTGAACAAGACGACTTCCACAGTCTCGATCAGGATCAGCATGTCCAACAGCAAATTGTGATTTTTTACATAAAAAAGGTCGTATTTGAGCTTTTCGGCGGCGTCTTCTTCTGACGCGCCATACGGGTAGCTCAATTGCGCCCAGCCAGCGAGGCCCGGTTTCAGGCAGTGGCGCAGGCTGTAGAAAGGAATCTTTGCGGCCAGATCGGCAACAAACTGCGGCCGCTCGGGACGTGGACCGACGATGCTCATTTCGCTCTTGAGTACGTTCCATAGCTGGGGCAGTTCGTCGAAGCGCAACTTGCGGCAAATACGACCGACGCGTGTCACTCGATCATCGTGCTTACTGGCCCAGCGCGCTACGCCATCGCGTTCGGCATCGGTGCGCATGCTGCGGAATTTCAACAGCCAAAAGGTTTTACCGTCTTCGCCGACACGTTCCTGCCGATAAAAGATGGGTTGACCGGGACCCGACTCCAGCCGAATCGCCAGCGCCACCGCCAGCATTATCGGCCAGCACAGCAACAGCAGCGTTATGGCGGCCATCACGTCGAAACAGCGTTTGCTCAGTCTATGCAGCGGCGTGGCATTGAAACCGCTGGAGAAAACCAGCCACGAGGGCTCCAGCCACGACAATTGCACGCGTCCGGATTCACGCTCAAAGAATGTAGTGAGGTCGGTAATCATCACGCCCGCTTGCCGGCATTGCAGCAAGCCGTCCATCGGCAGTCTGCCGCGGCGATCGTCCACGCCCACCACAATTTCGTTGATTTGTTCGCGCTTGACCAGGGCAACCAGTGGAACGTCCATGGCAAGCACATGCTCTGCGGGAACGGCAGATTCCTCGCCGTGGGTGGGTACATAGCCAACGATGGTAAAACCGCGGCGATCCGAGCGCCGGCGCATGCGATTGTGAATTTGCGCGGCGCGCTGGCCAGTACCGAGAATCAATACGCGCGGTTTGAGCGATTCGATCCCCACCAAGCGCATAAAAAGCAGGCGAAAGGCTATGACCGCCAGAAAGCCGATGACTAGCGCAATACCCAGCACGCCGCGACCGACATACGCTTGCGGCACGATGTAATAGCCGATGATCAGCAATAAACCGCCGATGACGAACGCAACGGCTTGTCGTGCCACAGCACCCAGCCAGGTCGTACGCAGATGCATGCGGTATTCGCCGAGCGCGGCCATGCCAAGCAGAATGACGGACGCAAAGATAAAAGATCGCAGCGGCAAGTGATGCGAAAACTCGGCCAGTTCGTCCGCGTCACGGAAATAACGAAGATACATAGCCAAATGCAGTGACGCTGCAAGCAAAAGCAATTCGGTGACACCGAATAGCAGTAACCAGCGCACCGTTTGACGGCGCAGAAAGCGAAGCATTTGGATCCCCCTTCACGCCATGTCCTTATAAGCGGACTCCGAAACTACGCTCTTTTTATGACGGTGTCGACGTCCATTTAGGCTGCCATTTTTTAATCGGGGGAGGCATGTATACAGGTTGTTACATGCTTGATACACATCGGCGATATCGCGTCGGATGATGTGCATGTGAAATCGCCATCGCCCTGCTTTTGGTCCGGATCAATCCCTTCCGAGATGCGCTTTTATATTGCTTCGGACAGAGCGCTCGTACGCAATTGTGTACGCAGTTGATCGGCGAGTCGCAAGCTCAAGGCGATGATCGTGAAGGTCGGGAACGCCCAGCCACCCGTTGGAAACACGGAGCTTCCGGCAATATGCAGATTGTCTAAGCCGTGCACGCGACATTGCTGGTCGACGACACCTTGTTGCGGATCGTCGGACATGCGCGTCGTGCCCAGATGATGAGCAGTCGTATGAACCTGGGCGGTTGCGCTGTCATCCTCGCTCAACCACGCTGCGGGCTGGTAGGTTCCGCCGCATGCACCGGCAAGCTCTGCGCCGAAAAGCGCCGCCGCAGTGCGGTAGGTATAGCGATCCAGTGCGGTTAGCCGCCAGTCGACGCAGACCTTGGGCAAGCCCAGCACGTCGCGTTCTTCGGCGAGCGCGACACGGCTATCGGGATTGGGCGCCTGTTCAAAATATCCGATCAGTTCGACCCGGTTGCTGCGCACGGTAGGCTTGCTGCCAAGTTTTTGCAGCATGGCTTTGGCGATATCCACAGATCCCAGTCCAACGCGTAACGCCAGCAACGCCTTGTTGTCGCTGCGTACGCGTGTATCGTCATCATTGGACGGCGCGTTTTTCAGCGCAGCACATAAGCGCGCTTCCAATAACGCATTTTCATCCTGCACGGTTGGCCGCAACGCGGCACGGAAATCGCGCAAAGATCGAATACCTTGCGGCACGGCGCCTTCCACTGCAAAAGGATGCACGCGTCCATTCAAGATGCGGTGCGCTTGTTGAAATGCAGGCGACAAGGCGATTTCAGGAAATGCGGGTGCGGGGCCTTTGCCTAGATTTCGATCGTAAGGTCGCGTAAGCCGTTCCGGTGTATCGGTGATGATCGCGCCCATGCTTCCGCAGGGATGATCCATGAAATAACGGCCTACGAGATCGTATTCGTTACCTAGACCGCGTGGCAAAACAGAATTGGATAGCAGCAGCATGCGCGCATTTTCAATGCCGCCGCAGGCAAGCACATAGTGCCGTGCCCGGACGACACCTTTGCGTCCATCGACAGTGCCGATGCGTGCATAGCGAATCGCAGCGCCACTGGCCGACGCGTGGAGTTCAAGCAAGTTGGCGTGCAATAAAACCGTGATATTCAGCGCGCTTTTCAGCTCAGATCGATACGCGTTACCGAACAGAATCGGGCTGCGTGCAAACACCGGGTTGATCAGCTTATCGGCGTCGAACGAGATCGGACTGCGCGCGACTTCGGTCAGAAAAGAGCCGTCGGTAAACGGGTGCGCTTCAATCTGACAATACTCGCGCGCGCGTTCGTAATAAGGTTTCAGCTCGTCGTAGGCGATGGGCCAGCCGCTATGCGGCACCCATTGGCGTTCGTCCAAATCGTGTTTGCCCAGTGGAATGCAGCCGCCGCCCCACAGATTGCAACTACCGCCAAATACGCGCATGCGCGAGGTGCCTGCATCAAAGGGCACCGGGCCGATCGACGTGCCTTCATACAGGGTTTGGCTTTGTTCTTCGCCGGTGGCGCCTCCGCCTTCGACCAAGCACACGGTTATCGATGTGCCGATGAAATGCCGCGCGATGGCAATGCCGGCGGCGCCAGCGCCGACGACGCATACGTCTACGTCGAAGTCGGTTTTGGCCGAGCTATCCAGATAATCGATGATCACTACGCCCCCAGATGCTCACGTTAGCGTGCTACTGCGAGCTGCTTAAACTACTCGCGGTAGTAGTCCCGATACCAGCTTACGAAGTTGGCGATACCCGTGGCTACGGAAATTTTCGGCGCATAGCCCACTGACTGTATCAGTTCTGTTACATCCGCTTCGGTATCGGGCACATCGCCGGCTTGTAGCGGAAGCATCTCCATCCGCGCTTTGCATCCCAGGCATTGCTCCAGCACCTCGATGTAATGAAGCAACTCCACCGGTTGTTCGTTGCCGATGTTGTACAGCCGATACGGTGCCACGCCGCTGCTGGCTGGATCGGGTGCGTCACCATTCCAGTCAGCGTTTTTACCCGGCACCTTATCCAAAGTGCGCACGACGCCTTCGGCGATATCGTCGATATAAGTAAAGCTGCGCTTGTGTTTGCCGTGGTTGAAAACCTTGATCGGTTCCCCGGCTAGCATGGCTTTGGTGAACAGAAATAGCGCCATGTCCGGGCGCCCCCATGGCCCGTAAACCGTAAAGAATCGCAGGCCCGTGCTGGGAATGCCATACAAGTGCGCATAACTATGCGCCATCTGTTCGTTGGCTTTTTTGGTCGCGGCGTAGAGCGTGAGCGGGTGTTCAGTCGATTGGTGCTCGGAGAAGGGCATGGCCGTGTTGGCGCCATAGACCGAACTTGTCGAGGCAAACACCAGGTGTTCCACAGAATGTTGTCGGCAGCCTTCGAGAATATGCAAAAAACCCGTGACATTGCTGGCAACGTAAATATGTGGATTTTCTGCGGCATAACGCACACCCGCCTGCGCGGCGAGGTTGATCACGCGTTGCGGCTTATGCGTGGCGAAAGCGCTTTCCACGGCGGCGCGATCGGCGAGATCGGCATGAATGTGCGTATAGCGCGGATGTTCGATAAATCGCGCAAGGCGCGCTTTTTTCAAACCGACATCATAGTAATCGTTGAGGCTATCGAAGCCGATGACGTGGTCGCCGCGTTCAAGCAGCTTGAGCGCGACATGCGAACCGATAAAACCGGCGGTGCCGGTAACGAGCACTTTCATGGCATGACATCCTATTCAAAGGCGTCCATCGACTGCTTCGCGCGGAAGCACGTATTTCACGTCATAGATCACCGATGACGGCTTGCCAAAGGCGCGTATGCCTTCCACGCCCATCGCGACAAATTCCCGATGCCCGACCGCGATGATGACCGCGTCATAGTCGCCAGCCCGCGGTTGGGCCACCGGTGTGATCGCGTACTCGTGTTCGGCTTCGGCAGCGTTGACCCATGGATCATGGATATCGACCTGCGCGTTGTAACCACAAAGCGCTTTCAAAATATCGACCACACGGGTGTTGCGCAGGTCGGGGCAGTTTTCCTTGAATGCGAGACCCAACATCAGAATACGGGCGTTCACCGGGTTGATACCTTTGCACACCATCAAGCGGATCACTTCGCCGGCGATATAAGGGCCCATGCTGTCGTTGGTGCGTCGCCCGGCAAGAATGACATCCGGGTGATGCCCGACTTCTTGCGCCTTGTGCGTGAGGTAATACGGATCGACACTGATGCAATGGCCGCCGACGAGGCCGGGCCGAAAGGGCAGGAAGTTCCACTTTGTGCCGGCTGCCTGCAGTACTTCAAGCGTATCGATACCCAGCTTATTGAACAGAATCGCCAGATCGTTGATTAGCGCAATATTGAGATCGCGCTGAGTGTTCTCGATCACCTTGGCCGCCTCAGCTACCTTCAGTGAACTGGCTTTATGCGTGCCAGCGGTGATCACCGACCCATACAGACGATCGACGAAATCCGCCGTTTCCGGGGTCGAGCCGGAGGTAACTTTGAGAATGTTGGTGACGCGATGGTGTTTGTCGCCCGGATTGATGCGTTCGGGGCTATAGCCGGCGAAGAAGTCACGGTTGTAAACAAGTCCGGACACCTTTTCGAGGATCGGAATACAGACCTCCTCGGTGCAGCCTGGGTACACGGTCGATTCGTAGACCACCACATCGCCGACCGTCAGTACCTTGCCAAGCGTTTCGCTAGCCTTGATCAACGGCGTGAGGTCAGGGCGCTTGGCGTTGTCGATCGGTGTCGGTACGGTAACGATATAAGTATTGCGATCGGCCAGATCGGCCAGATCGGCACTGAAGCGCAATCGCGTGGCGGAGGCCAGCTCATTGGCGTCGACCTCCAGCGTGCTGTCGCGACCGGCACGCAGTTCCTCGATACGCGTTCTATTGATGTCGAAACCGACAGTGTCGTAATGCTTGCCAAACTCCGCGGCCAGCGGCAGGCCTACATAACCGAGTCCGATGATGGCGAGCTTGGTGTTTTCCAGATTCCGCATACGAACTTCCTGGTGGTTGGTACTTTCCGGGACGGAATGAGTCGGCCCCCAGCCCGCGCAGTTGACACTAGTATCGGACCGCCTGCAACTCCGCTATGGGTCGTTGCCCTGGTCGCGCTTATACGTTCTTGCAGATCCGGGCGTTCGAACACTACCGCAGCGAGAACGCCCTAGCTATGGCTTCTTCAGGTCGAGGGGTATCCATGAAGGCATAAGGTGTTGGCTTACCGAGCGCAGTGACACGCATGATCAAGGCACGGCGCATCACCATAGCCCGTCACCGCATGGTTTTTATTGTAGAACTCGCATGCGAGAGCCGCTCAGACCAGGCTCCCTCTGCCATAGATATAGAAATCGGCGAGTGAGCCCGTGTCGTTGTCCCCGGTGTAGGGATAACGATTGGGTATATGCCGGAGCAGTCGCCAGCCCGGCGCATTCGCACGCACCCATCGACTGAACTGGCGGTGGCGCACATGCGCGATCTGCGCCTGCGCTTCGTCTTTATCGGACGAATAGATCACAACATAATCCCGCGCTGCGCCAAACAAGGTACGCATGTACGTTTCGTACACCTCGTCCTCGGTCAGGTGATAGATCACATCCAGCGATAGCGCGAGCTGGGCCGTCTGCCCCGTGTAGTCGTGCACCAGCATGAACGACTTGCTGGCATCGCTGGCGAAACGTTCGGTGCAGCCTTCGATCGCATGCGGGCTAACGTCCAAGCCGAGATAGGACGGATATCTGGCCAGCGCCAATTGGTTGCCATCGCCGCAGCCAAACTCGATAACGTCACGAATATCGTGAGTGGCGACGAAGTCGTTCAGCACTTCCGCCTTGAATTCAGCGAGGCGGCTATACGAACCTGCGCCGGAGTTACCGCCTTCGCGATATCGCGCGATCCAATAATCCTCCGAACCGTGGAAGGGTTTGGGGGGATTGAGCCATCGCCGGTATACGCTGCGTGCAACGGGACCGATGACGGGAATTCGCTTGA
Organism: Dyella sp.; assembly: GCF_035486915.1. Lineage (GTDB taxonomy): Bacteria > Pseudomonadota > Gammaproteobacteria > Xanthomonadales > Rhodanobacteraceae > Dyella_B. The sequence goes on from NZ_DATHMR010000159.1 coordinate 50,856, forward strand.
TGAGGTCTTTCATGGCAGCGCTCCTGCAACGTGAAGTTTCGTTTTGTCGTCTAGCTAGTTGCCTGAGCCCAGGCTTCGGCGCTGAACATCAGTTGCTTCTTTTGAATGGTGTGCGTGTCAAATAGTTGCACAACGGCGGACGCACAGCACATCGATGAGAACACTGCACGCGGCTGCATTCTGTGCATCGACGCAGGTGGTGAATGCATCGAACCCGCCGTTTTCACTGTGCCGCCACAATTGCTTTCATACCACGTCGCCGTGCTGCGCGGCACCGATATCGATCAACCATGCAATCCGCGTAGTCTGTGACGATGGAGTGATCGATCTAGTTTGTGCATGAGATTTTGATAAATATAAATCCATCGTAAATCGTAATTGCTTGCATTCATCTGACGACATATCTGTCGAATAGATATGTCTATACCTAGTGCGGAACCTACGTGTAGAGCGCGTGGAAAGCGCTTTATGTCGCACCGATGTCACGCGCACATGTGTGATGTTGCTACATCGTGTCAATGGCTAATCGTTTCACTAAGGTTCACTGACTGGCAATTCGATCATGCAATGATTGATGAGGCTTCGATATCTTGCATTGGCGACACTGTCCCTGTTTGAGATGACGTGCATCACAGTTGTCGTGTGAGTACCCAGACACAATGCGGGCGGTATTCAAGTCGGTGTGTTTTAAGTCGATGTGTCCCAAGTCGATGTGTTCGGTTCATCCTCGTGTGGTAACAATCCTTTCAGTTTTTGGAGATCGTCCAGCCAAGCATTGCTAGTAGCGCGATTCTGGAATCCATTCAGGCATGTGATTTCCAGATCGGACAGGGGGGCTTTAATCACCGGCGTCTTCAAATGGCGTCGATTAGCCTACGTCCGGGAGTTTGCCAGCATCGTGTTCAAGCAAGTATTGGTCGTCTGTATGGGCAACATCTGCCGCAGTCCCGCGGCCGAATACCTTTTCCAGGATCGGATGCGCGCGCGCGGCATTCAGTCATGCAGTGCGGGGCTCGACGCGCTGGTCGGCACTCCGATGGACGCAACCGTCCTGCAGCTTCTCAATGAAAGCGGTGTCGATGGTACGTCGCATCGCGCCCATCAACTCACGTCTTCCATGTTGCTTCAGGCCGATCTCGTACTTGGCATGGAAAAGAAGCATGTCGACGCGATGGTTCAGCTTGCGCCCGAGGCGCGTGGCAAGGTTTATCTGCTCGACAAATGGTTGGGTGGGCGCGACGTTCCTGATCCCTACGGTCAATCACGATCCGTATTCGAGCGCGTGTACGAAATGATCATGGGCGGCGTCGATAGTTGGGCGGCTTACTTGTGATTCCTTTTTTCCTCCATGTGTTGGAGTGATCGCTCGCATGTTCACTACTCAAATACCTTTGCAGCGTGATGGTGGTGAGATTGATCTGAGCGACATGCTCGGCACGCTGAAAGACAACAAGTGGCGAATCATCATCATCATCGCGGTATTCGTCGCACTTAGCGTGATCTACGCATTGATGGCAACGCCGATCTATCAGGCTAGCGCGATGGTGCAGGTCGAGCAGAAGGTGCCGGATCTGCCGGGGTTGAGCGCGCTCAGCCAGACATTGAGCGCTGAAAGCCCAGTCGCGACGACGGAATCGGATCTGATCACGTCACGCATGGTCGTCGGCGCCGCGGTGAACAAGCTCAACCTCACGATTCAAGCCAGTCCGCACCGGTTTCCGTTGCTTGGTAATTTCTTCGCCCATTATTACGCTGCAAAAAATCCCGGCAAGGTCGCGCCTGCTCTATTCGGCTTGGCCGGCTATGACTGGGGCGGTTCAAAGCTGGATATCTTTCAGTTGGATGTTCCCGACGACCTGCTGGATAAACCACTGCAATTGACCGCCGGTGAAGGCGGTGTCTATGTTTTGCAGGATGACGACGACAACGTCCTCGTTATCGGTCGGACAGGGCAATCGTCCAGCGGCCACGGTGTGACCATGCAGGTCAAAACGTTGGCTGCCAATCAAGGCACGCGCTTCCGCGTCTTTCGCCACCGCGACTTGACGGTGATTAATAGCCTGCAGAAAAAAATCGACGTCAAGGAAGAGGGCAAAGACTCCGGCATCCTCCGGATGACCTATAACAATCCGGACCCGAAGCTCGCTGCCAATCTACTCGAACAAGTGGGCGAGCTTTACGTTCGGCAAGATGTCGATCGCAATTCCGCAGAAGCGACGAACAGTCTGAAGTTTGTGAAGGAGCAGCTTCCGAATGTACGTATGGAATTGGAGAAAGCGACGGAAGCGCTCAATGCTTTTCAGAACCAGGCACATTCTGTCGATGTGAATCTGCAGACGCAGAGCTTGCTGAATCAGAACGTTTCCATCGAAACAAACCTCGAGCAATTGCGTCTGCAACAGGCGGATATGCAACGCCAATTTACGCCTGAGCATCCAGCGTATAGATCGTTGATGAAGCAGATAGGCGAATTGGAAGGTCAAAAAGCGTCGATCGACAAGCAAATCGGTGGCTTGCCGGATACGCAGAAGACGCTATTGAAGCTCAACAGCGATGTGCAGGTGAGCAATCAAACCTATCAAAATTTGCTGAACCAGGCTCAGCAGTTGGATATCGCTCGGGCGGGCACCGTTGGCAATGTACGTATCGTCGATAACGCGGCGGTGGATATTACCGATCCGGCTTGGCCGAAAAAACTTATCGTGGTGCTTGGAGGCGCCGTACTCGGTGGCGTCGTCGCCATCATGTATGTCTTCATCCGGCAGGTGCTCAATCGCGGCATCGAGGACCCCGCTGTCATCGAGAATCTTGGCTTGCCGGTGTATGCCACCATCCCAGTCAGTTCACGTGAAGTTGCGCTCGAAGGCAAGCGAAGTCGTGGAGATACCAGGCAACACTTGCTTGTTACAGATGCACCTGCAGATCTCGCTGCCGAAGCTTTGCGAAGTTTGCGAACCAGTCTGCATTTCGCGCGCCTGGAAGCAAAAAACAATGTGCTGATGATCTCCGGCGCAAGCCCGGGTACGGGAAAAACCTTCGTCTCTGCCAATCTTGCTGCAGTGGTGGCGCAAAGCGGGCAAAGGGTTTTGCTGATCGATGGCGATCTACGTATGGGTTCGCTGCACTCGGTTTTGGGTGGCAAGGCCGATGTCGGTCTTTCGGAATTGATTTCCGGTCAGGCCGAGTTGGTAGATG
>NZ_DATHMR010000160.1:0-40131 GCF_035486915.1 Dyella sp.
ATCGTGGCGACGCCGCATGCCCAGCGCAGCGTTGCGCGCCTGCTGGTGCGCTTCGTCGACGGTGCGCCGTTGAAGCTCATCGATCTGCTCGACACGGTCGAGCATTCGCTGGGCACACCGGTGCAAACGGCGGTCAAGCGCGAAGACGAACAGGCCTTCGCGCTCGCCAACGGCAGCAATCTGATGTTCTGTGAAGATGCCGCACGCCGCATTCAGCGTGCACTCGATGCCGACAAGAACATCGCCGATTTCCATGTTCGCTTAGAACACCAGGAAAGTTTGCATCCGCACGACGCTGTGGCTTATGCCAGCAAAGGCGTCCCGGGCGGATACGGCGCAGAGCGTCCGAAATCGCGTTAAACCGATAAGGCCGCTACCATGGTGCATTCGCATCGTGGATCAGGAACTCGCGTGAACATTCGTTTTGGCCTTTTGATGTTCGGCGCCATCGCGCTTGCCGGTTGCAGCTGGATGCCCCATTTCGGCAAGAGCAAGCCGCCCGTGCAGGAAACGTTGATGAAGTCGCTGACGGGCGAAGTGGATTTCAGTGCGGCGTCGTCATTGCCACGCGATGCGGTTCTTGAAGTCACACTCTCCGACGTCAGTCGTCAGGACGCTCCAGCGCGCGTCATCGCCAACGACACTATCGCTCCGGTTGGCGCTTCCCCTGCGAACTTTGTGTTGACGTACGAACCGAAGGATCTTGGCGACGGCGTGGACTTCGCCGTGTCGGCACGCATCCATCAAGGTGACAAGTTGCTAGCGATCAGCGACACGCGAGTAAGCGTTTTGGGGCGTTCGGGTAACACGGGCCCAGTACAGGTTGTTTTGACGCCCGTTCAATGAACAGGCGTCTTCGTTCATTCGATTGGAAGCTTATCGATCGAATGTTAGTCGCTGGCCGCGCACGGCATCGTTCACCGTAGTGCCATCCCACACGCGTTGCCCGTTGACGAACGTTGCAGCAATCGAGCTGCTGAACGTATAGCCCTCGAACGGCGACCAACCGCATTTGGATAGCACTTCCTCGCGACGCACCGTATGCGGCTTGCGTGGATCGACCAAGGTCAGATCGGCGGCGTAGCCTTCGCGCAGATAGCCGCGTTCGTGCACATTGAACAGCTGCGCGGGTGCGTGACACACCGCTTCGACCACGCGTTCCAGCGTCAGCTTGCCCTCGGTCACGCGTTGAATTGCAGCTTGCAGCGCGAACTGCACCAGCGGCAGGCCCGAAGGCGCCTTGTCGTAAAGCTGGCCCTTTTCTTCCAGCAGGTGCGGAGCATGGTCGGTCGCCAGCACGTCGATACGACTTTCAGCGACGGCTTTGATGATGGCTTCGCGATCTGCTGCCGTTTTCACGGCCGGATTGCACTTGATCAGAAACCCCAGGCGTTCGTAGTCTTCATCGCTGAAATGCAGAAAATGCACGCAGGTTTCGGCCGTGATTTTCTTGCCCTTGATCGGGCCGGGCTGGAACAACGCCAATTCATCGGCGGTGGAAATGTGCAGAACATGCAAACGTGTACCATGTTTCTGCGCCAGTGAAATCGCCAATCGCGTCGATTTGATGCAGGCTTCGCGCGAGCGAATCAGCGGATGTTCACGCGCCGGAATGTTGTCGCCGTACTTCTCACGCGCCTTGGCATGATTGGCGTCGATCATCGGCGTATCTTCGCAATGCGTGATGATCGGCGTAGGCGCATCGCGGAAAATGCCGTCCAGCGTTTCCGGGTTATCCACGAGCATGTTGCCGGTGGAGGCGCCCATGAACACTTTGATGCCCGGCGCAGCCTTGGGGTCCAGCGAGCGAATGGCTTCCAGATTGTCGTTGCTGGCGCCCATGTAGAAGGCGTAATTCACCGCCGAGGTTTCCGCGGCACGGCTGTACTTAGCTTCCAGTGATTCGCGGTCCAACGCCGGGGGCTTGGTGTTGGGCATTTCCATGAAACTGGTGATGCCGCCCGCCGCGCACGCACGGGATTCGTGAGCAATATCAGCCTTGTGCGTCAGCCCTGGTTCGCGGAAATGAACCTGATCGTCGATCATGCCGGGCAACAGCCATAGGCCGGTGGCATCGATCACCTGTTCGCCCGGACGGGTGTCCAGACTGTCGGCGATCTTGTCGATGCGGCCATTCTTCACGCGCAGATCGGCGTGGAAACGGCGGCCTTCATTGACCAGTTCGGCATTCTTGATCAGCCAGTCAGTGGACATGCGAATCTCCATGGTTACGGCAAGAGGGGAGGTGGAAGTGTTCGGGGACCGGATCGTTGCCGCCGGTGCAAAGCGGCTGACAGCGTAATATGCGCCATCCTGCCAACAAGCTTCCACGCCACGGACCGAAGCGTGTCACGGCAATCCGTGCATAATCGGAGCAACTGGGGTAAAAGCGACAACGCTGTCCGAGCAGGGGGCTCATGAAGCGCTTATAGACGCGAAGAAAGAATAGGATTAATCGACTCACGGCGTTCACGTTGCCGAAACTACCAGCGGCACTTAATGCGTGAGTATTCCAGAAGGATGGTTGCCGGTGTAAGGCTATTGAGCTATAACACCCGGCCGCCACGGCCAAAATGGTGAAGGTAAATGGCGAAAACCACGCGTAATCCGTCCGCTGCCAAGAAGGCACCAAAAGGAAAGGCTGCGGGTAAGGGCAATGAAGCCAAGGTCAGCAAGGCCAAGGTCGCTCCCGCCAAGTCTGCGAAGAAAACTGCGCCTGAGAAAAAGGCCGCGGTGAAGAAAGCGCCGGCCAAAGCGGTCGCGAAGAAGGCTCCGCCGGCCAAGAAGGTGGTCGTCGCCAAGAAACCCGCTCCAGCTCCCAAGCCGCAACCGAAAAAAGCCGAACCGGCCAAGAAAGTCGCCGCCACGCCGCACGCCAAGCATGCTGCACCTGCAAAGCCGGCACCGGTGAAAAAAGTGGAAGAAAAAGTAGCCGCAAAGCCGGCGGCGAAGCCCGCACCGGCCCCGGCAAAGCCAGCGCCCGCTCCGAAAAAAGCGTCGGCGCCAGCCTCATCGCACCAACCCAAGCACGCCGAACCTGCTCAGGCGCCCCCCCGTACCATTGGGGGCAAGGTGGCCAGCGCCGTCGGAACGACGGGAAAGGTGGCTTCGGCCACGGCGCATTCCTCGACCAAGCAACAGAAGACCCCGCAGTCCTCAATGAATAGTTCCGCTACCACTCTCGACAATGGTGTAACCCGCGAAGACGGCCGCTATGCGCTGCCGACGACGACCAACATCGACCTTCCCAAGGGTTACCGTCCTTCCAATGACGAGGAATACATGAATCCTCGTCACCTGGCCTATTTCCGCAACAAGCTCCGTGAATGGCGCGAGCAGCTGGTGGAAGAATCCCGCCAGACCATGGAAAACCTGCGTGACGAAGTACGTGACGTGGGCGACGAAGCCGAGCGCGCCACTCGCGAAACCGAAAACTCGCTCGAACTTCGCACCCGCGACCGCTACCGCAAGTTGATCTCCAAGATCGACAAGGCGTTGCGTCGTATCGAAGAAGGCCGTTACGGCTTTTGCGAAGAGACCGATGAGGAAATCGGTCTGGAGCGTCTGGATGCGCGTCCGATTGCCACGCTGTCGCTGGATGCGCAGGAGCGTCGTGAGCATCTGCAGAAGCAGATGGGTGATTGATTGCGTCGGGACGTTTTGGAGTTCTGACATGTACAAAAGCCCCATCGATGGATGGGGCTTTTTATTTGTATGCGCCCAGTTGGCGAGTTGGTTACGTATTTATCGGCCATCTTTGCGAGTTTCTGGCGAACATTTTGATATCGCGAGTTTGCCGCTTGCGCAGCGGGCGTTTCGTCTGCCTGCCGGCAGCCGAGTCACTTTTCTTTGCTGGCCCAAAGAAAAGTAACCCAAAGAAATGGCCTGAAAGGCTCGCGGCAACAGCGTGGATATAAACCCGCAAAGCTTGTGCCTACATGAAACGTTGCGTTCCAAATACGCCGTGCCTCTACGCCGCAACGCGCAGTAGGCCTGAGGGCTTAAAGCACACGCCGTTGTGACCTACGCGTTGTCACCCGCTTTAAGCCTTCACCGCTTGATAGTCGCGGTATAACGGCTCCGCGTGGCAGGCGCGTGAGATTTGTGACTGGTAATGAGCTGCAATGCTTATTGACGTCAACAGCAAGAGCCTTTGAGGCCATTTCTTTGGGTTACTTTTCTTTGGGCCGGCAAAGAAAAGTGACTCGGGCCTCGGCAGAGGCACGAAACGCCCGCCGCGTAGGCGGCACACTCGCGACAGCACGATGCCAACTGCGCAAGCGCAAACTCAAGAACCAATAGCTACAGCTGTGCAGCCGCATACGCCTTCAACTTGACCAACATCGCCGCCAACCCATTCGACCGCGTCGGCGACAAATGCTTCGCCAATCCAATCGTCTGAATAAACGTCGGCTCCGTCGCGACAATCTCTTCGGCCGAACGATCCGAGTACACGCGCAGCACCAGCGCGATCAATCCCGACACAATTGCCGAATCGCTGGTCGCTTGGAAATGCATGCGCGATGCATCGCCGCTCGGCACCAGCCACACCATCGACTGGCACCCGTGCACGCGGTATTCCTCGGTTTTGTATTCCTCAGGGAACGCAGGAAGCCGTTTGCCCAGATCGATCAGGTACTGGTAGCGCTCGGTCCAATCGCCGAAGAAGGCAAATTCGTCGGCGATATCCTGTTGAGCCTGTTCGGCGCTCGCGTTAGCAATCGTATTCATGCGCTTATTATCGCGCGGATCGCCTGACTGCGCAGGAACCGCTGCCGGTCAATGCTTTACGACGCTCCAGCGCGTGCCCTGGGCGCCGTCTTCAATCACCACACCCATGGCGCTCAATTCATTGCGGATGGCGTCGGCGCGGGCGAAATCGCGCGCGGCGCGTGCGCTGCGGCGTTCCTCCAGCAGTGCTTCCACGCGACTGGCGTCGACCGCATTGCCGGCCGCCTGTTTGAACCAGGCTTCGGGGTCGTCCTGCAAAAGGCCCAGCACCAGACCGCCACCGAGCAACGCCGCTTTGTTGGCGGGCGAGGGCGTTTGCCGCGCCGTATCGGCGAGCATGGAGAGCTCGGCGAGCGCTTGGGGTGTATTCAAGTCATCGCACAGCGCGGCTTCCAGACGTTCCGGTACGGGCAACGGTTGCGTCGCGTCAATGACGACGTCGTTGAGTTCGCGCAGTACGCGATACCAGCCATCGAGCGTGCCGATGGCCTGCGCGATTGCAGCATCCGACCAGTCCAACGGCTGACGATAGTGGCCGCGCAGCAACAACAGGCGCAGCGCTTCCGGCGAATGCTTTTTCAGCAGCTCATGCACGTGCAGCACGTTGCCCAGCGACTTGGACATCTTGCGGCCATCGAACGTGAGCATGCCGTTGTGCATCCACCAGCGCGCGAACACCTTGCCGCCATGGGCGCAGGTCGATTGCGCGATTTCGTTTTCATGGTGCGGGAAGAGCAGATCCGTGCCGCCGGCGTGGATATCGATGGTTTCGCCCAGGTGCGCCGCGCTCATGGCCGAGCATTCGATATGCCAGCCGGGCCGGCCGCGCCCCCAGGGGCTATCCCAGCCAGGCAGCTCCGGCGTGGACGGTTTCCACAGCACGAAGTCCATCGGGTTCTTTTTGTAGGGCGCCACTTCCACGCGTGCGCCCGCGATCATGTCATCGGTATCGCGACCGGACAGCGCGCCATACTCTGAATACGAATCCACATCGAACAGTACATGGCCGTCGGCGGGGTAGGCGTGACCGTTGGCGATCAGCGTTTGGATCATCGCGATAATCTGGGCGATATGCGCCGTGGCCTTCGGTTCGATATCGGGCGGAGCAATACCTAGCCCGCCCATATCGTTCCGGTACACCTGCGTGAAGCGTTCGGTGATCTGGCTGATCGGCACGCCCTGGTCCAGCGCGGCGGCATTGATCTTGTCGTCCACGTCCGTGATGTTGCGGGCGTAGACCACGCCCGGGTAATGGCGGCGCAACAGCTTCACCAGCACGTCGAAGACCACCGGCCCGCGCGCATTCCCGATATGCACGTAGCTATACACCGTCGGTCCGCACAGATACACGGTCACCCGGTTCGGATCGAGCGGCGAAAACGACTCGATGCGGCGGCTGAGACTGTTGTAGAGCGAGATCGGCATGGTCTGTCCCGAGGTCGGTGAAGCGGGTTAGTCGGCCATCTTAACAAGGTCTACAGGCCCGGCTAATGACGCAAATGCCGAATAGATTTGTAAAGCTGTGTACCAGCCCCTGAAAGCGACATGTAGTTACGGTGCTTCTAAGCGTGGATTCAGCGTGAATTTGTTGCAATTTCAAGTATGCGCAAATGGCGCCCATTACGCCCCACAGGGGGAGGTTTCAGTGAATAACAAAATGCTGTTGATTCCATTGCTTGCTCTGGTCGTCGTATCGACCGGCGTGGCAGCGCAGGACAGTGGCTATCCGCCGCCTCCACCGCCGGGTGCTGGCGGTCCGCCCGGCCCGGGTCCAGGACCACAGGGCGCGCCTGACAATGCTCACACCGCCTGGGCGGATGTCCTGCGTGTAGATCCGGTTTACGGCGTTGTACGTAGTGCGCAGCCGCAGTGCTACAACCAGCAGGTTGTGCAGCAGACGCCGGGTAACACGACCGCCGGTACGGTGCTTGGCGCGGTCGTCGGTGGCGTACTTGGCAGCACCATCGGACATGGTCGCGGCAACACGGCCGCTACCGTGGGCGGCGCCGTGATTGGCGGTGCGGTCGGTAACTCGGTGGCCAGCAATGGCAGCACCACCGTGAGCAACCAGACGGTCTGCCAGCAGGGTCAGGTGGTCGATCAGCGCCAGATCATCGGCTATGACGTCGAATACCGTTATCACGGCGACATCTACATGTCCCGTCTGAGCTACGACCCGGGTGAGCGCCTGCGCGTGCGCGTGAGTGTTTCGCCAGCTGACTGATTCATTCAGTTCAGTCATATCGAAGGCGATCGTGCTCAGGCACGGTCGCCTTTAATTTTTTGTTGCGTGGCAGCGAAAATCCGGTCATGATTGAAGTTCAACACCCGGAACACTCATGTCCGCAGCCGTCTATACCGCTACTGTCCTTACCAGCGCCCGCATGGCTGCTGGCATGACATCGCGTGCGCGTCGACCGCTGGACCGACATTTGGCCGGGTAGGCTGTCGCCACGTTGCATGTGTAATACGACGACAAAACCCGGCCTTTGCGCCGGGTTTTTTGCTTTTTTGGACTGGAGTTAACGATGTCGCTTCGTCATTTCATCACCACCCAGGATTACAGCCGTGCCGAGATCGATGCACTGCTTGAGCAGGCCGCTGCGTTCAAGCGATCGCCGCGCGGTCAACAGCTCGCGGGCAAATCGGTAGCGTTGCTGTTTTTCAATCCGTCGATGCGCACGCGCACCAGTTTTGAGCTCGGCGCGTTTCATCTTGGCGGTCACGCCGTTGTGCTGTCGCCGGGCAAAGATGCATGGCCGATCGAGTTTCGTCCCGGCGTGGTGATGGACGGCGAAGCGGAAGAGCACATCGCCGAAGTGGCACGCGTGTTGAGCCGCTATGTCGACCTAATCGCGGTGCGCGCTTTTCCGAAATTCCAGGATTGGTCGGTCGATCGCGAAGACGCCGTCATCAAGGCGTTTGCGCAGTACGCGACCGTGCCGGTGATCAATATGGAAACGATCACGCATCCTTGTCAGGAACTCGCGCATGCGATGGCACTGAAAGAACGCTTCGGCGATCTGAAAGGCCGTAAGTACGTGCTGACTTGGACGTACCATACCAAGCCGCTGAACACCGCCGTTGCCAACTCGGCGTTGCTGATTGCCACGAAGATGGGCATGGACGTCACGCTGCTCTGTCCCACGCCCGATTACGTCCTGGACGAACGCTACATGGCCTTCGGCGAGCAGAACGCAAAAGAGAACGGTGGCTCGCTCAAAGTCAGTCACAACATCGAAGACGCGTATCGCGGCGCCGATGTGGTCTACGCCAAGAGCTGGGGTGCGCTGCCGTTCTTCGGGCGCTGGGAAGACGAAAAGCCGATTCGGGATGCGAACAAGCATTTCATCGTCGATGAGGCCAAGATGGCGCTGACCAACCATGGCGTTTTCAGTCACTGCCTGCCGTTGCGCCGAAACATCAAGGCGACCGACGCGGTGATGGATTCGCCCGCATGCATCGCCATCGACGAAGCCGAAAACCGCCTGCATGTGCAGAAAGCGGTCATGGCATCGCTGATCGCGCAGCGCTGAGTTTCAGAGACAACGCATGTATCTGCCCAAGTCTTTTCACGAAACGCGCACCGAGGTGCTGCACGCATTGATCCGCGACTATCCGTTCGCTACGGTCGTCATGAACGATGCGGATGGATTGACGGCGAACCACATGCCGTTCGAGCTGGTGAGCGATACGTTGCTGCACGGCCATGTCGCACGCGGCAACGAATTGGCGAAAGCCGATGGTGCGCAGGTGCTGGTGATTTTTCAGGCGGCCGACGGTTACATCAGCCCCAACTGGTACCCCAGCAAACACGAGACTGGCCGCGAAGTTCCCACATGGAATTACGCGGTCGTGCATGTGCACGGGCGTTTGCATGTGACAAACGATAAGGCATGGCTGCGCGATTTTCTCGAACGATTGACCAATCGTCACGAAGCGACGCAGCCCGAGCCATGGCATGTCTCCGACGCACCGGAAGATCACGTCGAATCCATGCTGGGCGCGATCACAGGTCTGGAGATTTCGATCGATCGCATCATCGGCAAATTCAAGCTCAACCAGAACCATCCTGCAGCGAATCGCGCGGGTGTCGTGAAAGGTCTGGGCGAGCGTGCCGGCAAGCGCGATGCCGAGCTGGCGGAATTGATGAAACAGGCCGAGGAGCGTCGCGATGGCAAGTAAGCAGCATCAATATCCGGTCGAAGTTGTCTGGACCGGCAATCACGGTACGGGCACTAAAACCTATCAAGGTTATGGTCGTGATCACGAAGTACGCGTTGCCGGGAAGCCTGTGATTGCGGGTTCTTCCGATGCCGCATTTCGTGGCGACGGATCGAAGCACAATCCGGAAGACATGTTCGTCGCCGCGCTCTCCAGCTGTCACATGCTTTGGTATTTGCATCTCGCTGCCGTCGCAGGGGTGGTTGTCACGGCCTATCACGATGAGGCCGTAGGTACGCTTGACGAGAGCGGCACTCAAGGACGTTTCACCGAAGTCGTGCTTCGTCCCACAGTGACCGCCACTGCCGATAGCGATCCCAAGCGTGCCGTTAGCGTGCACGAGGACGCACACCACGCCTGCTTTCTCGCCAACTCCGTCAATTTCCCCGTGCGCTGCGAACCGCGCATTGTCATCGAATCTGTGTAAACACACTCTTTTGGACTCCGCATCATGAGCAAAGACATCGTCCTCGCATTCTCCGGTGGCCTCGACACCAGCTTCTGCATCCCCTATCTGCAGAAACAGGGTTGGGCCGTGCATACCGTGTTCGCCGACACGGGCGGCGTCGACGCGGAAGAGCGTGCTTTTATCGAAGCGCGCGCCAAAGAATTGAAGGCAGCCACTCATGTCACGGTCGACGGCGGTCCGGCGATTTGGAATGGCTTCGTGAAACCGTTCGTGTGGGCGGGTGAGGGTTATCAGGGGCAATATCCGTTGCTCGTTTCCGACCGTTATCTGATCGTCGACGCCGCGCTTAGGCGTTGCGCTGAATTGGGTACCAAAGCCATCGCGCACGGCTGCACCGGCATGGGTAACGATCAGGTGCGTTTCGATCTGGCGGTGAAAGCGCAGGGCGATTACGAGATCGTTGCGCCGATCCGCGAGATCCAGAAAGAACACACCGAGGTACGCGCCTACGAGCAAAAGTACCTTGAAGATCTCGGCTTTGGCGTTCGCGCGAAGCAGAAGGCTTACACCATCAATGAAAATCTGCTGGGTCTGACCATGTCCGGCGGCGAGATCGACCGTTGGCAAGCGCCGGGTGAAGGCGCCGTCGGCTGGTGCAAGCCGCGTTCGGAATGGCCGTCCAAACCGCTACGTTTGAAGATCAGCTTCGCCAACGGTGAAGCAGTCGCACTCGATGGCGAAAAAATGCCGGGCCACAAGATGCTCGCCAAGCTCAATGGGCTGCTGGCGCAGTACGGCGTGGGTCGCGGCATTTACACTGGCGATACCACGATCGGTCTGAAAGGCCGCATCATTTTTGAAGCGCCCGGTCTCACGGCGTTGCTCGTCGCGCATCGCGCGCTGGAAGAAGCGGTGCTCACGAAGCAGCAAAACCGCTTCAAGCCGGATGTTGCACGCAAGTGGGTGGAGCTGGTTTACGAAGGTTTCTTCCACGATCCGCTGAAAACCGATCTGGAAGCGTTCCTTGCGTCGAGCCAGGCGACCGTCAACGGCGACGTCACGCTGGAAACCTCCGGTGGCATCATCAATGCCGTTGCCGTGGAGTCCAAGCACATCCTCAACGCGAAGGGCGCCACGTATGCGCAGGCTGCGGACTGGGGCGTTGCCGAAGCGGAAGGCTTCATCAAGTTGTTCGGCATGAGCAGCACGCTCTGGGCGGAGGTCAACCGAGGATGAGTGCCTTGCTGGATGCAACGCTGAAACATCTGAATGCGCTTGTTAGTTATGACACGCGCAACCCACCGCGTGAGATTGGTACTGGCGGCATCTTCGACTACCTGCGCGAACAGCTACCTGATTTCAATGTGACGGTCACGGATCAAGGTGCAGGTGCCGTCACGTTGTACGCGGTGCGCGGAAAACCGAAGTATCTGTTCAACGTGCATCTGGATACTGTGCCCGATTCGCCGCACTGGACGAGCGATCCTCATGTTCTTCGCGTGACCGATGACAAAGCCATCGGTCTGGGTGCGTGTGACATCAAAGGTGCCGCCGCCGCACTACTCGCGACTGCACAAGCCAGCAAAGGCGATATGGCCTTGCTGCTCACGACGGATGAAGAAGCGAACGACCCACGTTGCATTGCAGCCTTCCTGCACGACAAGCCGGCGTATGAAGCGGTGATCGTCGCCGAGCCGACGCGTTGCGAAGCGGTGCTGGCACATCGTGGCATTCATTCGGTGCAGATGAGCTTTGCGGGGCAGGCTGGGCATGCATCGGGTGAACAACGACCCAGCGATAGCGCGTTGCATCAAACCGTTCGCTGGGGCGCTGCCGCGCTCGACTACGTCGATCGTCAATCGCATGAGCGTTTCGGTGGCTTGACCGGATTGCGCTTCAACATCGGCCGTGTCGAAGGTGGCATCAAGGCCAATATGATTGCACCGACTTCGGAAGTACGTTTCGGCTTCCGTCCGTTGCCGAGCATGAATCCGGACCATTTGCTGGAAACGTTCCGCACGCTGGTCGATCCACAGCCGACCAAGTTCACCGAATTATTCCACGGAGTATCGCTTCCCGCAGGCGACACGGCCACCGCCGAAACACGCCGTCTTGCTGCGCGCGACATCGCCGATGAGCTTGGTATTTCCGTCGGCAATGCCGTGGATTTCTGGACTGAAGCCGCGCTGTTTTCCGCAGGCGGCTACATCTCATTCGTCTACGGTCCTGGCGACATCGCGCAGGCGCACACCGCCGACGAATGGGTGTCGCTTGATCAACTGAAAAATTACGCCGAAACCATTTACGGGATTGTTAACCGTGGAAGCGCATAAGAACACCCGTCAGACCATTGTGCGCCTGCTCTCCGCTATGGGCAGCGCCAAGGAAATCCAGCAGTACCTCAAACGATTTTCACAGCTGGATGCCAAGCGCTTCGCCGTGGTGAAAGTCGGTGGCGCGGTACTGCGCGATGAACTATCCGATCTCACCTCGTCGCTAACCTTCCTGCAGCAGGTGGGTTTGACGCCGATCGTCTTGCACGGGGCAGGCCCGCAGCTGGATGAAGAGCTGCAAGCGGCAGGCATCACCAAACAGACCATCAACGGTTTGCGCGTGACATCGCCCAAAGCTCTCGGGATTGTGCGTCGTGTGTTCCAGCAGCAGAATCTTCGCCTCGTCGAAGCACTGCAGGCGATGGATACGCGTGCCACGTCGGTGCCTTCCGGTGTTTTCATGTCCAGTTATCTGGATAAAGACGTCTACGGCATGGTGGGCAAGGTCGACAGCATCAACCTTGCACCGATTGAGGCAAGCCTGCGTGCGGGTTCGATTCCGGTCATTGCGAGCCTTGGCGAAACCGACGAAGGTCAGTTCCTCAACATCAATGCCGACTTCGCCGCGAATGATCTGGTACGTGTGCTGCAGCCGTACAAGATTGTCTTTCTCACCGGCACCGGCGGTTTGCTGGATGACAAAGGCCAGGTCATCGACTCGATCAATCTGAGTACGGAATACGAGCATTTGATGGCGCAGCCGTGGATCAACGGCGGTATGCGGGTCAAAATCGAGCAGATTGCCGATCTTTTGCAGAGCCTGCCGCTTACGTCTTCGGTGTCGATCACGCGGCCGGCGGAACTTGCGAAAGAGCTATTCACGCACAAGGGTTCAGGCACGCTGGTGCGCCGCGGCGAGAAAGTCTTCCGATTCGAGAGTTGGGAAGGTATCGATCTCGAACGCATGCGTACGCTGATCGAATCCAGCTTCGGACGCAAAGTGGTCGATGATTACTTTGAGCGCACCACGCCTTATCGCGTCTACGTCAGCGAAAACTATCGCGTTGCGATGATCCTCACGCAAGAAAGCGGGCTTGTCTATCTCGACAAGTTTGCCGTGCTCGACGATGCGCAGGGCGAAGGTCTTGGCCGCGCCGTCTGGCTGGTGATGCGCGAAGAAAATCCGCGCCTGTTCTGGCGTTCGCGCCACGGCAATCAGATCAATCATTTTTATTACGCCGAATCCGACGGTTGCTACAAGCAGGAGCGCTGGAAAGTGTTCTGGTACGGCCTGAGCGATTTCGACACCATCGCACGCTGCGTGGACCACTGCGCCGTGCGTCAACCGACGTTGGTGGATTGAGCAGTCATGGCGACGACGAAAAAACGCATCGGCATTGTAGGCGCGCGTGGTCACACGGGTGCGGAGCTGATTCGATTGGTGGCGGCGCATCCGGCGTTGGAACTTGCGTATGTCTCGTCGCGCGAGCTCGACGGTCAACGCGTGGATGCGCATGTTTCCGAGTACAAGGGCGATCTACGTTACAGCGCTCCCGCGCATGAAGATCTGCCCGGGCTCGTTGCGGATGTGGTGGTGCTGGCATTGCCGAACGGGAAGGCATCTGTTTGTGTCGAGGCGTTCGACGCGGCGGGAAAAGATCCCGTCATCGTTGACTTGTCGGCCGATTATCGCTTCGACAACACATGGTATTACGGCTTGCCGGAATTGACCCGTAACAAGTGGCGGGGGGAGAAGCGCATCAGCAACCCGGGTTGCTATGCAACGGCCATCCAACTTTCCGTCGCGCCACTCAAGGATGTGCTGGCGGCGCCGCCCGTGAGCTTTGGCGTATCCGGTTATTCGGGCGCCGGAACAACGCCTTCCGACAAGAATAATCCGGAGAAGCTCCGCGATAACCTCATTCCATACTCGCTGACCGGTCATATGCACGAGAAGGAAGCGAGCCGCCATCTCGGTGTCCCGGTTGAGTTCATGCCCCACGTGGCGCCGCATTTCCGAGGGCTGACCGTGACCACGAACCTTTACTTGTCGCGCGCACTGAAGCGTGAAGAAGTACAGGCGCGGTTCCGGCATGCCTATGATGGCGAGAAGCTGGTGCGCGTAGTGGACGAAGCACCGTGGGTCAGCCTGATCGCGGACAAACATCACGCCGAAGTCGGTGGTTTTGCGATGTCCGCCGACGGCAAGCGTGTCGTCATCGTGGCAACGCTGGACAACCTGCTTAAAGGTGCAGCGACGCAAGCCATGCAGAATATCAATCGTGCCATCGGTGTGGACGAATACACCGCCATACCTGTGTAAACGGTCGGATCGTCGGCCGTCATTCAATCGTTTCAGGAGAGAACCCGCGCATGAGCGACCTTCTTTGGCAAAAAGCCGGCGTCGAAACCAACGCGAAGATCATGAAATTCCTCGCCGGCGACGACGTGTTGCTGGATCGCGAATTCTTTTTGCACGACATCACGGCAAGCAAGGCGCATGTCGAAGGTCTCGCCCATATTGGTGTAGTCAGCACGCAGGAAGCGCAGGATCTCAAGCGGGAACTGGACGCGCTGGCCGAGGATTTTCGCGCAGGCCGTTTCGTTCTGGATGAGCGCTACGAAGACGGCCACTCGGCCATCGAGGCTCGCTTGACGGAACGACTTGGCGACGCGGGCCGCCGCGTGCACACAGGGCGTAGTCGTAACGACCAGATTCTGGTTGCCACGCGCCTATGGCTAAAAGACGCACTGGCAGCGCTCGAAGTGCATTGTCGCGCTATCGCCGAAGTTTGCTTGCAGCGCGCGGCGCAGCCTGCCATTCCGCTACCGGGTTATACCCATTTGCAGCGTGCTGTGGTGTCCTCGACTGCGATGTGGTTCGCCGGTTTCGCAGAAGGCTTTGTCGACAACGCATGGCGCGCGCGTCAGACATCGGCGTGGATCGATGCGAACCCATTGGGAACGGCCGCGGGCTACGGCGTGAACCTGCCGCTTGACCGCGTGCATACAACCAAAGCCTTGGGCTTCGCACGCATGCAGATATCGCCCATCTACGCGCAGCTTTCGCGCGGAAAGTTCGAGATGGCCGCGATGGAGGCGCTGAGCAGTGCGCTGCTTGATACCCGACGTCTGGCGTGGGATTTGTCGCTGTTCACGACCGCCGAGTTCAACTTCGTTTCACTGCCTTCCGAGTACACCACGGGCAGCTCCATCATGCCCAACAAGCGCAACCCGGATGTCGTGGAGTTGTTGCGTGCATCGTACGCCACGGTGGCGGCATCGCGCTGTGAAATCGAGCAGCTCCTTTCGTTACCTTCGGGTTATCAGCGCGATCTGCAGTTTTCGAAAGGTTCGTTGTTCCACGGTGTGACGCATGGCCTTGCTGCACTGGAGTTGCTGCCGGATTTGCTTGCACGCATGCAGTGGAACGAACCGGTTATGCGCGCTGCCATCGAGCCGGCGATGTACGCCACCGATGTGGCCATTGAGCAGGCGGCGGCAGGTGTGCCGTTCCGCGATGCGTATCGTGCCGCGGCTGAAGCTGCGACAGCGACTGGGCAAGGGCGGACACCCGAAGCGAGCCTTGCTGCCCGTACGTCACCGGGCGCAGGAAACGATCTACATCTTGAAGCACTGAAAGAACGGCTCGCTCACCTCACGCATTGACGGAGTGCTCATGAAAGCCACAAGCATCGCCGACGCCGAACATTATCTGTGGGGCCACGCGTGCGATGGCTGGCATCTGCTGGCAACCGACGATTTGAGCGTGATCGAAGAGCGCATGCCTCCCGGCAGCTTCGAGCAGCGTCATTTCCATACACGCGCACGTCAGTTCTTTTATGTGCTCGATGGCGAGGCGACGCTGGAACTTGATGGCACCATCCATCGTCTGCGACGTGGCGACGGTTTGCATATACCGCCCGAGGTTGCGCATCAGG
The DNA here is from genome assembly GCF_035486915.1 of Dyella sp. Lineage (GTDB taxonomy): Bacteria > Pseudomonadota > Gammaproteobacteria > Xanthomonadales > Rhodanobacteraceae > Dyella_B. Next base: position 15,579 of record NZ_DATHMR010000160.1, read on the forward strand.
TTCGCAACAACGGTAGCGACGATGTACGTTTTCTTGTGATCTCCGCACCGAAAGCGCACGGCGATCGCGTGGCGGCACCCTTGGCGTTCGGGGCGTCATGACTACTACGCGCCAGCTACCCGAACGTGCTTTGCCCGCATGGCGGCGAGCGGTGTTGAAGGTCGGCAGCAATCTGCTTGCGGCCGATGGGGGTGGATTGACGACGCAGTACGCGCAAGCGCTGGCGGCTTTCATTGCCGCCAGTCAGGCGTCAGGACGCGAGGTCGTTCTAGTTTCATCGGGTGCAGTCGCCGCAGGTCGCGCCATGATGCGTGAACGTGTTACGCCGGGTGGCGGGCTCGCTGCACGCCAGGCGTTGGCAGCGTTGGGCCAGGCGCCGATGATTGCCTTGTGGCAAAGCCTGTCCGAACGTCCCGTCGCACAAGTGTTGTTGACACACGACGACTTGCGCAATCGACGCCGTTATCTCAACGCGCGAGCCACACTGCGCGAGTTGCTCGCTCTAGGCGTTCTGCCGGTGGTGAATGAAAACGATACCGTGGCGGTGGATGAGCTCAAACTCGGCGATAACGACAATCTCGCTGCCATCGTTGCAGCGCTTGTCGATGCAGACTTGCTGCTGATCGCATCCGACGTCGATGCACTCTATAACGCCGATCCGCGCCGCGATCCGCATGCGAAACCCATCGGTCACGTTCCGCAGCTCACCCCCGCCGTTATGGCGATGGCTACGGGCAGTAGCACCAGCGTTGGCACAGGTGGCATGCGCACCAAACTCGAAGCGGCCACCAAGGCGGCCAGCGCCGGTATACGCACCGTGTTGTTTGGCGGGCGTGACGCTGCCACCGTGGAAGCATTACAGCAGGGACGATTGCGCGGAACGTTGATCGACGTAGCGGGTAATCGCATGCAGGCGCGCAAATATTGGCTGCGGCATGCGCCTGCCGGGGGTGGTCGCATACGCGTGGATGCAGGCGCGGCGAAGGCCATTACAGGCGGACGAGCTTCATTGCTGCCGGGTGGCATCCTAGGTGCTGTGGGTGACTTTCATCGCGGCGATCTGGTTGAAATCCTCGATGCCGACGATCGCCCGATTGCTCGCGGGTTGAGCCAGTATGCGGGCGCCGAAGTGGTACGGTTGGCGGGTCGTCACAGCCGTGATATCGAAACGCTGCTGGGTTACAGCTACGGTGCTGAGATTGTGCATCGCGATGACTTGGCTACCGTAATGGATCCGGAAATCACCGAGGGAGAGGCGAAAGCATGAGTGATATCCGCACGCTGGCATTGGCCTGCCGTGATGCCGCGCAAGTGATGTTTACGCTCGACACCGAGACAAAGCGCACGTTACTCCAGGATATGGCTGCAGCACTGGATGCCGAAAGTGGGGTGATTCTTGCAGCCAACGCGCGGGATTTGCAGCAAGCGTCAGCTAAAGGCGTACAAGGCGCGCTGCTCGATCGATTGCGCTTGGACGATTCGCGGGTGGCGGGCATCGCCAATGCGGTCCGCGAGATTGTCACCTTGCCCGATCCGGTGGGTCTGATCACGCGCAGCGAGAAACGTCCCAATGGTCTTTCCGTGGAGCGAGTGCGCATTCCGCTTGGCGTTATCGCGATGATCTACGAGGCACGGCCGAACGTGACGGCAGACGCCGCCGCGTTATGTCTGATGGCTGGAAACGCCGTGATTTTGCGCGGCGGTTCCGAGGCGCTGCATTCCAACGTTGCGATTGCCAAAGTGCTGAGCGAGGTGCTGGAAAGGCATCACATTCCTACCGCTGCACTGACGTTGGTAGAAGACCTGCGGCGCGAGACGATGATCGAGCTGTTGCAGCTGAGCGATATCATCGATCTGGCGATTCCTCGCGGCGGCGAAGGCTTGATCCGATTTGTCGCCGAGCACGCGCGCGTTCCGGTGATCAAGCATTACAAGGGCGTCTGCCATTTGTATGTCGATGCGACGGGGGACGAGGCGCTGGCCCTTGATCTGCTCGTCGACGGAAAGACATCGCGTCCGGGCGTATGCAACGCTTTGGAGACGTTACTGGTTCATCGCGATATTGCGCCTTCGTTTCTGCCGAAAGCGGCGCAGGCACTTCTGCATCGTGGCGTGGAGCTTCGCGGTTGCGAACGATCGCGCGCCCTGGTGACGGGCATGCGAGCGGCCAGCGATGACGATTACGCCGCAGAGTTTCTCGATCTCATTCTCGCCATCCGCATCGTCGACGATCTCGGTGCGGCGATTGGGCATATCCAGCGCTTTGGCTCCGATCACACCGAAGTCATCGTCACGGGCGATGACATGTCCGCGGCGCACTTCATCCGGGCTATTCGCTCTGCCGTAGTGATGGTGAATGCTTCCTCACGTTTTTCCGACGGTGGTGAGCTGGGTCTCGGCGCTGAGATCGGCATATCGACGACGCGCCTGCACGCCTACGGGCCGATGGGCGCGGAGGCACTGACGGTCGAACGGTTCGTGGTGCGCGGCAGGGGACAGGTGCGTCATCCGACGAGCAAGCTGTCTTAGCGCCCAAGGCAATGCTCAAGTTCCGCAGCTTCTTGCCGATATCCGAGTTGGGTCATGGCAATGGAAGGAGGGGCTGTGAATATCGACAAATTCAGGCAAGAGCACGCCGATGTGATGAACTCGGTGGGCGTCCTGCGCGAACTCGTACATGCGGGCGCGAATGAGCATGCGGAAGAAATCGTAGCGCAGCTGCTGGCGATGACCGGGGCGATCAAGCTGCATCTGGCAGCCGAGGATCGCGTGCTTTATCCGGCGCTGGCCAACGCGTCCGATCCGTTGGTGGCGCAGACCAGCCGCATGTTCCAACAGGAAATGGGCGGCCTGGCGAACACTTTGACGGCGTTCGTGTCGCGTTGGAATCTCGCTGCGAAAATCTCGCAGAATCCGCAAGGATTTCGCGATGAGGCCAACGCCGTATTCAAGGCGCTGCACATGCGCGTACAGCGTGAGAATCGCGAGCTCTATCCGATGGCCGAAGCGATGTGATGGCAACTGACGGGCACGCAAAGCGCGCCCGTTCCGTTACCGCTTGTTGTGCCAGCGCCGAACGGCTTCGGCAAATGCCAGGCAATCGGCAAAACGGTTGTACAACGGCGTCGGCGAAATGCGGATCACATCCGGTTCGCGCCAATCGCCGATGATGCCGTTGTCGGTGAGATAGTCGAACAGCGCACGCCCTTGCGCGCGGCCACCGAGCACGCGAATGGAAAGCTGCGCGCCACGGCGCTCGGGATCGGCCGGCGTCACGGTCTCAAGCACATCGGATAGTTGCGTACGCACCAGCCATTCGAGATAGCCGGTCAGCTGCAGCGATTTTTCGCGCAGACGTTGCATGCCGGCGCGATGGAAAATTTCCAGCGAGACACGCATCGGTACCAGCGCGAGGATCGGCGGGTTGGAAAGCTGCCAACCATCTGCGCCCGGCGTGGGCACGAATTCCGGTCCCATCTGGAAGCGCGTCGTTTTGTCATGCCCCCACCAACCTGCAAAGCGCGGCAATGCGGCTTTCGCGTGGCGCGCGTGCACGAACGCGCCACCGACTGCACCTGGACCGGAGTTGAGATATTTGTAGCTGCACCAGATGGCGAAATCCGCGCCGCTGTCATGCAGTTTCAACGGCAGGTTGCCCACGGCATGCGCGAGATCGAAACCCATTGTGCAGCCATGCTTGTGCGCCAGATCGGTGATGGCCTTCAGATCGAACGCCTGACCGGTGCGGTACTGCACGCCCGGCAGCATCACCAACGCGATACGCGATCCGTGTTCGTTGAGCGTGCGTTCGATGTGTGCCATCGAAAGGGTGCCATTCGGTTCATCGCCTTCGATTTCGATTAGCGACAACTTCGGGCTGAAACCGTGATAACGGATTTGCGATTCGACCGCATAACGATCGGTCGGAAACGAACCGGCTTCAATCAGAATCGCGTGGCGGTCCGGCGTGGGGCGATAGAAGCTGACCATCATCAGGTGCAGGTTTACGCCCAGCGTGTTCATCGCCACGACTTCTTCGGGCTGCGCGCCAACTATTTCAGCAAGGTTGTCGCGCACGAACTCGTGATAGTCCATCCACGGCAGACGGCCCTTGAAGTGGCCTTCCACACCCAGTTCGCCCCAGTAATTCAATTCCGCCTCGATTGCTTCTTTCACCGCGCGCGGTTGCAGCCCGAGTGAGTTGCCGCAGAAGTAATGCGTTTGGCCGTGTTCGTGCGGGGGAATCAGAAACTCGTCGCGGAAAGCGCGCAGCGGATCAGCGGCGTCGCGGGCGTGGGCCCAGGCGGCGGTGGCTTCGAAGGGTGCGGACATCGGGGGCATTCCAGCTGAGTTGTCCCAATCGTTCGGGACGAGATGAAAACGCCCCGGCGGCACCGGGGCGTCCGTATCGTTTAACTGTTCAAGCTGACGGCAAGCGCATTGCAGCCTTTATCGAACGACGCCGTCCACGTTGCGCCTGCCTGACTGGAGGTAGGACGCGCACAACGCAGCTGGATCGCATGACCGTTGCGGAACCAGTAACGTTCCAGATATGTGTAACCCACACCGCTTTCGCTGGCGGTGTAGATGAAGCTGTTCTGATTGCCCGTCGCGCTCGCAACCGGCGCGTAGTCTTTCATGTCCCTGGCTTTGGACACGGAATTGCTGACGTAACCGTTGAAGCTTTGCAGATCGGCAACCTGCTTCACGGTGACGCTTACGCGTGCGAGCGTGTCGTTCTTGCTCGGTGACGGATCGGGCACCTGGAACACGCGCACTTCCGGATCGCCATCCACTTGCATGATGCCGACCCAGGTCGACGGTGTGCTGAAATGCACGTTGCCGGAGGCCATGGAAACATCATCTGCCTGTGCCACGGCGATGCCCGCCAGGGCCAGCGCGGCAGCCACGATCATGTAACGCCTGAATTTCATGCGTGCTCCTGTTCCGGTTCGGAAGTAAAGCGATGCAGCGGCAATCCGAGCCACTCCAGCGCCGTGCCATGGAAAAGGCGGGCGCGGTTCCGATCGTCCAGTTTCAGCGCATCGATGCCGCTGCCCGGTTCCTGCTCCCCCAGCGGGAAAGGATAGTCGGTACCGAGCATCACGCGCTCGACCCCGGTCACATCCAGCAGATAACGCAGGGCCTGCGGATCGTGCACGCAGGAGTCGAAGTACAAGCGCTTGAGGTATTCGCGCGGATTGCGCGGGTTGTCGGTAGCGACCAGATCGGGGCGCATGCGAAAGCCATGCTCGATGCGGCCGATGGTCCACGGGAAGCTGCCGCCGCCGTGCGCCAGCATCACGCGTAGATTGGGCAGGCGTTCCAGGACGCCGCCAAACGCCAGGCAGCACGCAGCGCGCGACTGCTCGGCGGGCATGCCGACCAGCCAGGGCATCCAATACTTGGGCATCGTGGTGGCGCCCATCATGTCCCACGGGTGCACCATGATCGCCGCGCCCATGTCGGCCGCGGCTTCGAAGAACGGGAACAGCTCCGGTGCATCGAGGTTCCACTCGTTGCAATGCGAGCCGATCTGCACGCCGCACAAACCCAGTTCATCGATGCAGCGTTCCAGCTCGCGAATCGCCAGTTCCGGCGACTGCAGCGGCACGGTGCCGATACCGGCATAGTGCTTGGAGTAATCGCGGCAGACGTCGCCCATGTGATCGTTGAGATGGCGGTGCAGCTCTAGCGCCTGATAACCCGGCGCCCAATACGAGAACAGCACGGGCACGGTGGAAATAACCTGCACATTCACGCCAAAGCGAGCGTAATCGTCGATGCGGTGCTGCGGATCGAACGACGACTCCCACACCTCGCGGAAGAACTTGCCGTCCTTGTAGATGCGGTGACGACCGTCCGAATGCGTCATCACAGGGAACGCATCGTTGCCGTACTTGGCCGCGAGGTTTGGCCAATCGGGCGGGAGAATATGGGCGTGGGTGTCGATTTTCAGCATCCGCCTATTTTAGCGTCAGCTGACCCCTCAACATTAAGATTTGTTCACCAAGGGCTGCTGGGCCGCCGCCGATTCCTGTGGGCCGCGCCCCACCACGTGGGCCAGCGTGTTGACGTTATCGACCAGCCGATCGCTGATGCGGCCAAGCTGCTCGGCCCGGGCTTTGTCCTCGGCCATGGCCAGCAGGGTATACAGGCTGCGTTGCAGCTGGCGCAGATCCGGGGTGGACGGGGGTACCTTGTTATCTCGCAGTGCAACAGCCAGCGTATGCAGGTTGGACGCAGCATGTTCGATGAAATTGGTGACTTCGGCCTGTTCGGGCAGATTGTCGCAATCGTGCAGCAAGGCCTCCAGCGTCATCGCGGTACGCGCCAGTCGATTGCTGTTGAGGAAGAGATTGTTGGCCAACTCCAGCAAGACGACCGGGGTGGCCGGCTCGCCGCGCATGCGTTCAAGGGAGGCCTGTGCATTGGTGCGCGCTGTGCGTACAGCCGTGCGCGCTTCACGATGCGCCTCGCGGCGATCCGGTCGTGCGAGGGCACGTAGGTAATCGGCGTAGGCGGAAAGCAGTTCCGACAGCGCCGCGCGTGCACGGCCGCGTTCCCATGTCGGCCACGCCACATAGGCGAGCAAGGCCATGCCGCTGCCGAGTGCCGTATTGATGACGCGATCCATCACGGCATCGCCGGAGTTCACCCCTTCGAACGACAACAGAATCACCACCGTGCCGGTCAGTGCGGCCACGGCGATGCCGTAATGCGCCGTAGCGAGGTAGCGGAACGCCATGCAAAGTGCAGCCATCAATGCGAGGTGCGTCCAGAAGTCGTGCCGCGTGAAGTGCAGCAATGCGGTCGTCAGCAGCAGACCGAGAATGGTGCCGACCACGCGCAGCAAACCGAAATTGAACGTGGCCGCAAAGTCGGGTCGCAACACGATGGCCGCCGTCATCGGCAGCCAATAACCGTGCGGCAGATTCCAGATACGCGACACGAGCAGCGCAATGGTGAGGCACACCGCGCAACGCATCGCATGGCGAAACGCCACGGAGTGCGTCGTCAGATTCGCGCGCAAGGTGGCAAGCGCCGAGCTGCCGCGCAATACCCTGGGTAAACGCGTTTCTGCCGTTTCCGCACGCTCTTCGCCAGTCGTACCCGCCCAGTTGGCGTTACGCACCGCGGCAGCCAGCTGACCGGACAGCGCGTGGATGTGTGCAGCAACGCTGTCGTGACGCGTTTTGCCATCGAGCAACGCGCGTTCGCTTGCCTGAAGTGTTTGCAAAGCGCGCGAAGCTTGCTCGGGCGAATCGCCGCTTTCCAGCGCGTCGGCAATGGCATCGAGCACGCGCGCCGCATCGCCGCGGAACATTGCGTGGATGCCCTCGGCGCCGCGCATGTCCGTCATGGCGATCAGTTCGAGGCGAACACGTTCCGCAAGCTCCAGCAACACGGCAAATGCTTCCATCGCACGGCCACGCGCGTGATGACGACCCAGCAACGTTTGCTGCAACGTCGTCATCGCATCGGTGAGAGCAGGAGCATCGGCATCGTTATGCACTTCCTGCTTCGCGAACGAAGCGAGGCCGCGATACACCGTGGCAAGTGCGTGCCGTTCCGGGCCGTAGCGCTGCAATGGCCAGGCGGCGATGGAAAACAGGGCGAGCAGCAGGCCGCCCGAGAAGATCAATCCGGCCCCGATCAGTGCGTTATTGACCGTCGTCGGCGTCGCGGCCGTGATGACAAGCAGGATCATGCTGGTCATGCCCACGCGCGCGATGTCGGTGCCGAACACCACCAGCAAACCACCGAAGAATCCGCAGGCGGCCATCGCGATCAGGATCAACGGCAAATTGCCGCCGATCAAAAAGCCACAAAGCGACGCCGCACCGGCGGCGAGCGACGCCAGAAAAAGCTGCGTCAAACGCTGGCGATATGGGCCGGGCTGATCGGAAAACATGGTGTCCAGCGCACCGGCGCCAATGGCTAGCCCCGCTTCCTCGTGACCGGTCATATAGCCGACCGCCAAGGGCAGCACGACCGCCGCGGTATTGCGTACGACCACCCACAGCGGGACGTCCGGCCGCTTGGCCGTCGTCAGGCTTTGCAGCACGCTGGTGCGTAGCGAATAGGCTTGCGTGGACATGGCGGGGGACGATGTCGGCGATGCACTGATTCTGCATCACGGACATAGTGGTTGTCGTTACCTGCACGAACGGAAACGGCGTCGCCGGATGGCGACGCCGTTCGTACGAAACGTGGAACGCGGTTTCCTCAGGAAGCGCGGCCGGCGAACTCGCCCGTCAAGGTGTTCACCCACACCTTTTCGTCATTGGTGATGTATTCGGGCACCTGGATTTCGATGCCGGTATCGAGTTTGGCAGGCTTGGTGCGCTTGGTGGCGCTGGCGCCTTTGAGTTCCGGTGCGGTATCGACCACGGTAAGCGTCACGCTGGTCGGCACTTGCAGACCCACCGGCGCATCGTCGATCAGCTGCACGTAATAGCCTTCCACACTTTCCACGATATAACCGGCGTTGTCGCCGACCAGTGCGGCGTCCAGCATGTATTGGGTGTAGTCCTCCGCGTCCATGAACACGAACGCCTCGCCGTCCATGTACGAGAAGTTGGCAGGACGGCGCACGAGATCCATTTCTTTCAGATCGTCGTCCGCGCGCAGGCTCAGATCGAACTTGCGGCCGCCGGGAATCGAATACAGCGTGAAGCGGAAGGTGACGTTGCCGCCCCGCGCAGTGGGCGAACTGCGTTCGATATCGCGCACCTGGTAAACGGTGCCTTCGTGTTCGACTACGTTGCCTTTCTTGACGTCGGAAGCTTTCATGGATTTGAGTCAGATGGATGGTTTTTGGTTCGTCATTGACCAGCTTCGCTGTTTTGAAGCGCCTCGGCGTAGGCCGGAATCCAGTTATGAAGCGGGTAAAAGAGCGAATGGTTAGTGCGCTTCGCGCTAGTACTTCACTGGATTCCGGCCTGCGCCGGAATGACGGTGAGGGTGAGTAGAGTTTATTTCGGCTGCAAACGCACCGCGCCATCGAGGCGAATCGTTTCACCATTGATGTAGCGGTTGCCAAGGATGAAAGCGACAGTCGACGCAAACTCATCCGGCTTGCCCAGGCGCGAAGGGAAGGGAATCGATGCCGACAACGATTCCTGCACCTGTGGTGGCATGCCATCGACCATCGGCGTCCAGAAGATGCCCGGCGCAATGGTGGCAACGCGAATGCCGAAGCGCGACAGCTCACGCGCCATCGGCAACGTCATACCAACCACGCCACCCTTGGATGCCGAATAAGCGGCCTGACCAATCTGGCCTTCGTACGCGGCAACGCTAGCAGTGTTGATGATCACGCCGCGCTCGCCGTCTTCACCCGCTTCGTTGTTCTGCATCAGCGAGGCACCCGCCTTGGCAACGTTGAAGCTGCCGACGAGATTCACCATCACCGTCGAGGCAAACGTGCCCAGCGGCATCGGGCCTTCCTTGCCCAGCACGCGACCGGCACCGAGGATGCCTGCGCAGTTCATGATCACATTCAGGCCACCCATCGCATCGCGCGCAGCGGCCACGTTGGCGGTGACACCGTCTTCCGAGGTGACATCGGTGCGGAAGAAGCGAGCCTTGCCGCCCAATGCCTTGGCGGCTTCCTGGCCCTTTTCTTCATTGACATCGAACAGGGCGACCTGACCGCCGTTTGCGACCAAATGCTGTGCGACCGCATGGCCGAGACCGGAGGCGCCGCCAGTGATGATTGCCTTGACCTGATTGAGCTGCATGGGATGTCCGGGGAGCTAAAAAACGCAATGGTAACGCACCGGCCCGGCGGCCCGCGCCAGCCGCCGTCAAGATCCTGAACGGCCAACGATTTCGCTACGGAACATTCACGTTGCATTCGGGAGGCTGACGCAATCTTGCTAGGCGTATCGCGGTCATGACTTCGCGACGGCGCCAAGTTGGATCAACGGATGGCGGCGCCGGTCACAAGGAGAAAGTGCCATGCGATTCCCGTGCAGTTGAATTAACGAGGAGTACGACATGAAGAAGCAGTTAGGGAGGCAGATCGGCATGCTCGCCGCTTGCGGTGTGATGCTGGTGGCGTCGCAGATGGCTTTCGCCCAATACCGGCCGGGTCCGCCCGGTCCGCCGCCTCCTCAGCGCGGCTGGAACCATCAAGGGTGGTATCACCGAGGTGGCTATGTTCCGAGAGAGTATCGCGGTAGCCGCTACGTGGTGAGCGACTGGCGTCGTTATCGCCTGCCGCCGCCGCGTCCGGGTTATCACTACATCCACAGCGATAACGGCGACTTCTTGCTGGCGGCGATCGCCACCGGTGCCATCATCAGCATCGTCGCAAACAGTCGCTGAGCAAGCTGTTTGCATTCGTCAAATGGGCCGTTGCGTGAGCAATGGCCCATTTGCTTTTTAGCGCGGCGACGCTTGCAGGATGCCGTGTAGTTCACGCGAATCGGCGAGCGACGAGAACGCGCGAACCGGCACAGGCGGGTTCATCGGCGTTTGCAGTTCTTTCTGCCACACGCCGACATCCCACCATTGCCCGAGCTTGTAGCCGGATTGGCGCCACACCCCGGCTGGTGTGAAACCCATCGCCTCGTGCAGCGACACACTGACGTCGCCCGGCAGGGTGATAACACCTACCGCCTGGTTGATGCCCTGAAAGCGCATCACATCCAGCAACACGTCGTAAAGATGACGAGCAATGCCGCGACGTCGTGCGTTGGCGTGCACGTAGATGGATGTTTCGGCGATCCAGTCGTAGGCAGCACGTTCGCGAAATCGCGTGGCGTATGCGTAGGCAAGCACCTCGCCGCTTTCTTCCCACACCAGCCACGGATACTGCTGCAGCCGGTTGACGATGCGCAGGCGCATAGCCTCAACGCCGGGAAGTTCGGTCTCGAAGGTGACGGCGGTCTCGGTAATGGCGGGCGCGTAAATCGCGTGGACGGCGTCGGCGTCATCGGCGCGGGCGATGCGGATCATGTCATGTACTTCCAGTTGCGATGTTTGCCTTCGGCCAGCCATTCCACCGTGGTGGCAACACGCTTCTGGCGTGTTGCGTCGGTTTTGGCCTCATTGATCCAGTCCACGTATTCGCGTCGACAGCTGGGACTGAACGCTTCATAGTGCTTGCGTGCCGCCGTGTTCTTTTTGAGCTCGGCTGCAAGATCATCGGGAAGTTTTGGCGCCGGTTTGGGCGCGGTCTTCACGCGTTCTTTCTTGACGCCGGAATCCTTCAAGGCCATCGCCTTGCGGACATACCCGGTGAGCTCCTTCTTGCTTGGAAGGTCCTTCACCGATGTGATCTTGCCAAAGCCGCCGGCACCTTCTTTAGGCTCCTTGCCGACGACATCTTTGTGGTTCCAGAAGCCGAAGCTGCAGTAGTGCTTGAATGCGGCCATCGAACACATCATGCCGCCCTTGTAGCCGAAATGCGGGCAGCCCCACTTGATGTTTTCTTCTACATCGGGGCACGCCGCGTGTACGACGGCGCGAAGGTGCTCGAGGACGGGGTGCGCGAAATCGGCCGATCGTTCGATGTAAGCATCGACACGCGAATCGCGGCTGGACATGGCGTCGACCTCCGTCGTTTCCCAAGTGCGGATAATGCCAAAGCAAAGCATGCTAACGCACGCGTCAGCGAGCACGAAGGGCGTTCAAAGCTCGCGGATGTAGAAACGATCGCAGCTGAAATGCCCGGTGCCACCCATGGGCGCAGTAATGGATTGAAAACCGTATTTGCGGTACAGGCTTTGCGCGGCATCCATGCCGGTAAGGGTTTCCAGATAGCAGCGCTTGAAATGGAGCTCGCGTGCCGCGTCCAGGCAAAGTTGCATCATGCGTGCGCCGGCGCCGATGCCGCGCGCTTCGGGCAGAAAGTACATTTTGCGCAGCTCGCAAACGGCCGTGTCGCCGCCGTCCAAGGGCGCGACGCCGCCACCGCCAATCACTTTGCCACCGCGTTCCACCACGAAGTAAGCGCAACGCGTGCGCGAGTACGACGCATGCATGTCATCCACTTCGGCATCATGGATGGCAAAGCCCGGACCATCCGCCCCGAACTCGGGCATGACCGTGCGGATGATGGCGGCGACCGCAGCGTTGTCGCGCGGCTCGATGGGACGGATGCGGTAGTCAGTCATGGGCGAACTCGACGGGGAAGCCGCAGCGTAATCGGCCGCGCCGCGTTGGCAATGTGCCGGTGGTCAGGCTGCCGTGCGTGCGCGGGTCACGCGGCTGGCGGTGGGCTTGCCCAGTTGTGCTGCAAGCCATGCGCCAGTGGCGACCAGCAGATCGAGATTGATGCCGGTTTCAAGGCCAAGGCCTTCGAGCATATAGACCACGTCTTCGCTTGCGACGTTGCCGGTTGCGCCTTTTGCGTAGGGACAACCGCCCGTGCCGGAGACGGCACTATCGACTACGCGCACACCTTCTTCCAAGCAGGCGAGGATATTGGCGAGTGCCTGGCCATAGGTGTCGTGAAAATGCACGGCGAGCGCATGCATCGGCACTTCCTGCGCGACCGCCAGCAACATCGCGCGCGCTTTGGCGGGTGTGCCTACGCCGATGGTGTCGCCAAGTGAAACTTCGTAGCAGCCCATTTCATAGAGACGCTTCGCGACGCTTACGACGTCCGCGACCGGGACATTGCCTTGATACGGGCATCCCAGCACGGTGGAGACATACCCACGCACTTTCACGCCATCGGCCTTCGCGTGTTCCAGAATCGGTTGGAAGCGCGTCAGCGAATCGGCAATCGATGCATTGATGTTCGTGCGGTTGAAGGCTTCCGATGCTGCCGTAAAGACCGACACGTCCGTTGCGCCGACCGCGCGTGCGGCGCGATAACCTTGTTCGTTCGGCACCAGCACCGGATAACTCACGCCAGGCACCTTGCGAATGCTACGAAACACTTCTTCGGCATCGGCGAGTTGCGGCACCCAGCGCGGACTCACGAAGCTGGTCGCTTCGATCGTTTTCAATCCGGTGCCCGACAAACGATCGACCAGCGCGATCTTTACTTCCGGTGGAAGCAACGTCTTCTCGTTCTGCAACCCATCGCGGGCGCCGACTTCGACAATACGGACGAAGGAGTTGTTTCGAGTATCCATGAGCATCCGTCTACGACTGTGGCGCCTGGCAGGTGTGCTGCATAGGTACTAGGTTAATAGTGAGGCGCGCATCGGTAAGTGCCACGCACACAGCTTCGCGTTGCGCGAAAGCGGCTGCGTTATGCACTTCTCGACAAAACTGCGCTTGCATGGAGGCCGTGTCTCAGATTGAAAGGCGGGTAAGGAAGTCTTGTATGTCTCGGGTAATTAATTCGTAAAACGCACCAGCACGGCGTCCGCTTCCACAAATTCGCCTTGCGTAGCACTCACGCTCTCAATGGTGCCCGCGCGCGGCGCCTTCAAGGCGAGCTCCATTTTCATGGCTTCCATAACCAGCACTTCCTGGCCTGCTTCGACCTTATCGCCCGCCTTGGCCTTTACTAAAACGATGCGGCCGGGCATCGGCGCAATGATCTGGTTGCCGCCTGTGCCTTCCTTGGACTCCCACGCAAAGGCGGCAGCGCGCACGAAGGCGTAGCGCTGGCCTTCCGCATCGTGCAGCGACACGCGTTGCGCGTCGGCGTAAACAGGCAGGCGGACGCCTTCACCGTTGAATCTTGCGCTCAGCGCGCCGTTGTTCAGACGTGCGCCGTGCACGTCGCAGCGGGCGTCGCCTTGTTGCAGCTGGTAGTGGCCGTCGTGACCGTGCGCTTCGATTTCGTAACGCTGATCGCGTAACGAAAGCGCAACAATGCGCTTGCCTGCATGACCGATACGCCACGCGTCGGCGCTTGCCCAAGGCGAATGCGGATCGCTGCCGTGCGCCGCCGCGCGCGCGACGGCCGCTTCGTCATGGAGTAGAACGGCGGCGGTGGCTGCGAACAGCGCCTGGTCCGACGGAGGTGTGTCGCCCGTCAGGAATTCATCCAGATGACGATCGAGGTAGCCCGTATCGATGCGTCCTTCGATCACGACGGGATGACGCACCAGCCGCTCGAGAAACGCGATGTTGGATTTCGGTCCGACGATGTCGCATTGGGCCAACGCTTCGCGCATGCGCTGCAGGGCTTGCGTGCGATCGGTGTCGTACACGATCAGCTTGGCGATCATCGGATCATAAAAAATTGTTACGGTGTCGCCTTCGACTACGCCGCCGTCCAGACGTACGTGGCGCGACGATGCCGGTAACGTCAGTGTACGTAGCTTGCCGGAGCCGGGCAGGAAGTTCTGATCGGGATCTTCCGCATAAAGGCGCACTTCGATCGCATGACCTTGCGCGTGAATCTGATCCTGTCGCAGCGGTAGCGCTTCACCGGCGGCGACACGCAACTGCCACTCGACCAGATCGAGCCCGAGCGTTTCTTCCGTCACCGGATGCTCGACCTGCAGACGGGTGTTCATTTCCATGAAGAAGAACGTGCCGTCCTGGCCGACGATGAATTCCACCGTGCCGGCACCCACGTAATTTACCGCTTTCGCCGCGGCGACGGCTGCCTCGCCCATGGCCTTGCGGCGTGTGGCGTCGAGAAAAGGGGAGGGCGTTTCTTCCAGCACTTTTTGATAACGGCGCTGCGCGGAGCATTCGCGTTCGTTCAGATGAATGATGTTGCCCTGCGTATCGCCGAATACCTGAAATTCGATGTGGCGCGGATGCTCCACGTAGCGCTCGAGAATGACGCGCGTATCGCCGAACGAACTGGCCGCTTCGCGTTGCGCGGACGCGAGCGCGTCGGCGAATTCCTTCTCCGCGCGCACGATGCGCATGCCTTTGCCGCCGCCGCCCGCGGCCGCCTTGATCATCAACGGGAAGCCGGTCTTGCGGGCCTGTTCGGCGAGAAAGTCGGTGTCTTGATTGTCGCCGTGATAACCGGGCACCAGCGGCACCTGATGTTTTTCCATCAGCGCTTTGGCGGCGGCTTTGGAACCCATCGCGTCGATGCTTTCCGGGCGCGGACCGATAAAGGCGATGCCCGCATCGATGCATGCACGCGCAAAACCCGTGTTTTCGGAAAGGAAACCGTAGCCCGGATGAATCGCCTGTGCGCCGGATTTCTTTGCGACATCCAGAATGGCATCGCCACGCAGATACGAATCGGCCGGACGCGGGCCTCCGATAGGCCATGCCTCATCGGCCAGTCGTACGTGCTGCGCGTCCTTGTCCGCCTCCGAGTACACCGCAATGGTGTGAATGCCGAGGCGGCGGCAGGTGCGGATCACGCGGCAGGCGATCTCGCCGCGGTTGGCAATCAGGACGCGCTCGAACATGCTCAATCCTTACGGGCGTGCGGGGGCTGCAAAGCCGGTAAAACTAGCAGAAGTGCGGGATTTAGCCGATGCGCGGCGCAGCATGGTAACGCGCTTGGGGCTATTTGCCGTCCCAGTCATCCAGTGAATGTTCCGTCCTGACGATCACGCGTACGCCTCCCTCGTCAGCTGTTGGCCGACCAGCTCGGCGCGCGTTTGTCGAGGAATGCACCGAGTCCCTCCTGACCTTCCTGCGAAACGCGAAGGCGCGCGATAAGCGCAGCATTTTCGCGGTCGACTCGCTCGGCTTCGCTTTCGGTAAATCCATGCATGCCGAATGCAAGCTTCTTGGCTTCGTGCTGCGCGGCTGGCCCGGCTTTGCCCAGTTGCTTGAGCAGTTCATAGACCGAGTCATCCAAATGCTCGGCATCGACGGCCCGATGCAGCAGGCCGATCTGCGTCGCCATCGTGGTGTCGAAAATTTCCCCGGTAAGGAACAGACGGCGGGCCTGACGCAGACCGATGGCGGCGATTACATAAGGCGAGATCACCGCGGGCACCAGACCGAGTTTGACTTCGGTGAGCCCGAATTTGGCGGTCGTCACGCCGATGGCGATATCGCAGCAGGCGATTAAGCCGACACCGCCACCGTAAGCGGGACCGTTGACGCGTGCGATGGTTGGCTTAGGCAGGAATTGCAGCGTGCGCATCAAGGCCGCAAGGCGCAGGGAATCCTCCCGGTTTTGCTCTTCGCTGGCTTTGGCCATGTCGCGCATCCAGTTCAGATCGGCGCCGGCGGAAAAACTTGCGCCCACGCCGGTCAGAACCACTACGCGTACCGATGGATCGCGGCCGGCGTCCTGCAAGGCAGCGGTCAGCTCGGCAATCAACCGGTCGTCAAAAGCGTTGTGCACCTTCGGGCGGTTGAGGCGAAGTTCGCGGATGCCGGCATGGTCGGCAATCTGTACGGCGTGGCTCATGGGGAAAAGTCCGTCCTGGGGAGCAAACCCGGCCATCTTAACCATTGACCGTTAAGGAGGATGACGCTTCGGCTGCACTAGATGCGAAAAGAGGTTACAATGCGAACCATTCTTATTTAGAAGTATCACAACCGTGCGCCTGTCTGACCTGCCGAAAGGTGCTTCTGCAGTGGTTGAACGAGTCGAAGATGCCCATCCCAACGATCCCATTGCGCAGCGTTTGCGCGATCTGGGCTTTGTCGCGGGTGAAAACGTGCGCTTGGTGGCACGCGGGCCGATCGGCAAGGACCCGCTTCTGATTCAGATCGGTTCCACCCGTTTTGCCCTGCGCCGAAGCGAGGCCGAGCGTGTCAGCGTCACGGTGCAGGAGAAGGTCGCATGAGTGCCGGTACGCTGCGCATTGCTCTGGTCGGCAACCCCAATTGCGGCAAGACCGCACTGTTCAATCAGCTCACGGGCGCACGCCAGAAAGTCGCCAATTACGCAGGCGTGACGGTGGAGCGCAAGGAAGGGCGGTTTACCGCACCCTCCGGACGCGTGCTGCAGATTCTGGATTTGCCGGGCACATACAGTTTCGACGCCGTGAGTCCCGATGAGCAGATCACGCGCAATGTGCTCGAAGGCAATTATCCGGGTGAAGAAGCACCGGAGTTGATCGTTTGCGTCGCGGACGCGACCAATCTTCGCCTGCATCTGCGCTTTGTGCTGGAGGTGAAACGCCTCGGTCGTCCGGTGGTGCTTGCGTTGAACATGATGGATACAGCGCGTCGCCGCGGTATCCATATCGATGTCGAACAGTTGCAGCAACGTCTCGGCTTGCCGGTGGTGGAAACCATTGCGGTCAAGCGCGGTGGCGCACGTGCGTTGATCGAACGCGTGGACAGCGAAGTGCCGGTCGCCGCGCCCGCGCAACCGGATGACGCGGAGAGTCGTGCCAGCCTGCATGCGCAGGTGCGCGAGATACTCAGCGCTACCGTGCACATGCCCCGCCAGACGGCAGCGCTCGATGATGCACTCGATCGCTGGGCGCTGCATCCCGTATTCGGTCTGGCGATTCTCGCCGTCGTGATGTTCATGGTGTTTCAAGCCGTTTATTCACTCGGCAAACCCATGAGCGATGAGATCGGTACAGGTTTTGACTGGCTTGGTGCGCACCTGGCGATCTGGTTGCCAGCGGGTCCCGTGCAAGGTTTGTTGAAGGACGGTATCTGCACGGGTCTGGGCACCGTGCTCGGTTTTCTGCCCGAAATCCTCGTGCTGTTCTTCTTTATCCTCACGCTCGAAGAAACCGGCTATCTGCCGCGCGCGGCCTTCCTGCTCGATCGCATGATGCTGTCGGTGGGGCTCACCGGTCGTTCCTTCATTCCGCTGCTGTCGAGCTTCGCGTGTGCGATTCCCGGCATCATGGGTACGCGCAGCATCCAGGATCCGCGCGATCGTCTCACCACCATTCTTGTTGCGCCATTGATGACGTGCTCGGCACGTTTACCAGTGTATGCATTGCTGATCGGTGCGTTCATCCCGATGCATCGCGTGATGGGCATCTTCAACCTGCAGGGCCTGGTGCTGTTTGCGTTGTACGTCGCCGGCATTCTGGGTGCGATGCTGGTGGGCTGGGTGATCAAGCGCATGCGCAAAGATCAAAGCGAGCACGCGTTGCTGATGGAGCTGCCGTCGTATCGTTTGCCGCAGCCGCGCGACGTCGTGATTGGTTTGTGGGAGCGCAGCGCGATCTTTCTCAAACGCCTGACGGGGGTAATTCTCTCGCTGACCGTGATCATGTGGGCGATTTCCACCTTTCCCTCACCGCCCGCCGGCGCGACGGGCCCGGCCATCGATTACAGCATTGCCGGTTATCTCGGCCACGGGTTGCAATATATTTTTGCGCCGCTTGGCTTCAACTGGCAGATCAGTCTGTCGCTCATTCCAGCGTTCGCCGCACGCGAAACGGCGGTAGCGGCGCTGGCGACCGTGTATGCAGTTGGCGGCCATGCGGAAGCGGGCGGTCTGGTGCACGCACTTACCGCCAATATTTCCCTGGCGAGCGCATTGTCGTTGCTGGTGTGGTTTGCTTTTGCACCGCAGTGCATGTCGACGCTGGCGGTGATTCGCCGCGAAACCAATTCGTGGCGTAATGTGGCCATCTCCTTTAGCTACATGTTCGTGGTGGCGTATGCAGCGTCGCTGATTACCTATCAGGTGGCGAGGTTCTTCCTGTGAGCACGAGTCTGCTGATTCAATACGTGGTGATCGGCCTGGTCGTGCTGGCCAGCGCGCTTTACGCGTTCCGTAAACTCGCGCCCTTGTTGACCAATCGCTGGCTTGCCGCCGCGTCGATTCACTTCAGTCAACCCAGTCACGCCGCGTGGTTGCGTGCATTGGGCGGTCGCCTACAACCCAAGCAGGCGACGGGCAGCTGCAGCGACGGATGCAGCACCTGCGGCGCATGCGGTCCCAAGCCGCCGGCTTCTGCAAAAACCGACAGCATTCCGCTCGAATTTCGTCCGTATAAGCGCTGAGCGCAAAAGAAAAGCGCATGGGCGTTGCACCCATGCGCTTCGTCTCCAACATTCGCTTTAACTACGCATTACCACGGCGTGCCGCCGGCATAGTCGCTGCTCATCGTGCTTTCAAGCTGCGACAGAATGCTTGAGTTGGTGGTGGTCATGCCCAGTTCGCGATTCTCCGTGAGCGACGCGCTGGAGAAGTTCTCCGAACCCACGAACGCTGCCGCATTGGACGTACCGTAATCGGCCACGATCGCCTTGGCATGGATGTACAGCGCCGTGTCGTTGTCCGGATAGGTGCTGATGTTCACACCCGCCTTCTGCAGTGCATTGAACTCGGTTTTGTACTCGTTATCGTCGTTGGTCATGACGACTGTCACGCTGACGCCGGCCTTGGCTGCATTTTCCAGCGCGTCGACGATGGCGGTATCGCTCATCTCTTCGTTTTCCACCAGCAGACTGGTCTTCGCGTCGTTGATGATGGCGAGCAACGAGGTCTGCGAATTGGTCGGACTCCACACCAAGTCCACACCGTTGGTCGGTGTGACGGAATCGTGCGCGTAGTCCTTGCTGAACGTTGCTTCGATTGCGGCGATGTCGGTCGCATTGTTCTGGATGATCGCGAAATCGCGTGTGGTGCTGTAGTAGCGGCTGGTGAGATTGGCAGTCATGACCGCTACCTGCGCATTGGCGGTGGCGCCGTCGATCACGATCGACTTCTCGTGCGTCGCTTCATACTTGGTGTATGCCCACACCACACCCACGCCGCAATCCTTGAGCTGGTCGTAGGCAGCGGTGTTGTTGCTCTTCTCATCGTTCACGTCGAGGATCACGCGAACCTTCACGCCGCTGGATTCGGCCGAGCACAATAGGCCCTGCGCCGTGGTGTCCTGCAGCTCGTACATGGTCATGTCGATGGTCGACTTGGCCGCCGAGATCAGGTTGTAGATGGGCTGAAAACCTTGATCCGGAAAAATCACCAGCGTTTGCGTGGTGGTTTGCGCAGCGGCGGGCATGGTTGCGCCGAACGCGCATGCGCACACCAACGCAGCAGAAAGCATCGTCTTTGCAAAAGAACGTTCACTCTTCATGTTCAATCCTTATGTAGTCGGAAGGTATTAACGCGTCTCCCTGCGTCATCGACTGCCGCTCTCCCTGGGCGGCCTCGGCTTGACCGGTCCCCCCGGTCATCCCCTTGGTGCAGCACGTGTGCACGTCAGCCGAAGCGGCGATAACACCGGCTGTGCATGACACGAATCTTTCTGCGGGATGGCAACGCGAATTGCGTTTAAGTGGCGTGCGCCTTCGTCACGTTGAGGTGAACGTGTATGCATCGTTGATGCACAGGAGAAAGAGTCAGCGCTTGCACGTTGCTGACGCAAGCGAAGCAAACCATCGCGATCGAGATGGCTTGCGTTTCGTTTTATATGGCGTCGAATGCAAGCATGTGTTTGCTTGCATGGAATTGGAATGTGATCGCCGTCGTTTTAGAGCTTTCGTTGTGCCGATCAAAGAAACCAGAAGTCGACGTGAAGTCGATCGCTACATTCGGAACACGCCGTAGCGTTGCTGCTCTATCGGCGCGTTGAGCGAAGCTGAGATGGCAAGTCCCAAAACGCGCCGCGTGTCGGCCGGATCGATGATGCCGTCGTCCCAAAGGCGTGCGCTGGCGTAATAGGGGTGTCCCTGTCGCTCGTATTGCTCGCGGATCGGCGTCTTGAATGCATCTTCTTCTTCGGCGCTCCAGGTTTTCCCGGAGGCTTCGATGCCGTCGCGTTTGACGGTCGCGAGCACACTGGCGGCTTGTTCGCCGCCCATCACGCTGATGCGTGCGTTGGGCCACATCCAGAGAAAGCGTGCGCCGTAAGCGCGGCCGCACATGGCGTAGTTGCCGGCACCGAAACTGCCACCGATCACCACCGTGAATTTCGGTACATGCGAACACGCGACAGCTGTGACCATTTTCGCACCGTCTTTGGCGATGCCGGCGTTTTCATACTTTTTGCCGACCATGAAGCCGGTGATGTTCTGCAAAAACACCAGCGGCACATTGCGCTGATTGCACAACTCGATGAAGTGCGCACCCTTGAGCGCGGACTCGGAAAACAGAATGCCGTTGTTGGCGATGATGCCGACGGGATAACCGTGGATATGCGCGAAACCGCACACCAGCGTCTTGCCGTAGCGTGCCTTGAATTCGTGGAACTCGGAGCCGTCGACGATGCGCGCGATCACTTCGCGGATGTCGAAGGGGCGGCGCGTGTCTTGCGGAATCACGCCGTAAAGCTCTTCCGCCGCATAACGCGGTTCGATCGGCGCGCGCAAAGCAAGCGGCATGGGTTTGTTGCGATTGAGGCTGGCAACAATGTCGCGAGCGATAGACAGCGCATGTGCGTCGTTCTCGGCAAAGTGATCGGCCACGCCGGATACCGAGGTATGCACATCGGCACCGCCGAGCGCTTCGGCGTCCACCACCTCACCCGTTGCCGCTTTGACCAGCGGCGGACCACCCAAGAAGATCGTCCCCTGTCCGCGCACGATGATGGTTTCATCGCTCATCGCCGGCACGTAGGCGCCACCGGCTGTGCAGGAACCCATCACCACGGCAATCTGCGGAATACCAAGGCCCGACATGCGCGCCTGGTTGTAGAAAATGCGTCCGAAGTGCTCCTTGTCCGGAAAGACTTCGTCCTGCATGGGCAGGAATGCGCCGCCGGAGTCGACCAGATAGATGCAGGGCAGGCGATTTTCCAGCGCCACTTCCTGCGCACGCAGATGCTTCTTGACGGTGATTGGGAAGTACGTGCCGCCTTTGACGGTGGCGTCATTGGCGACCACGACCACCTCGATACCTTGCACGCGGCCGATGCCGGTGATGATGCCGGCAGCTGGCGCTGCGTCGTCGTACATGCCGTGTGCTGCCAGCGGCGATAGCTCGAGGAAGGGCGAGCCCGGGTCGAGCAAGGCACGGATGCGTTCGCGCGGTAACAGCTTGCCGCGGGCGGTATGTTTTTCACGTGCTTTGGCCCCGCCGCCTTCGGCGGCGCGCGTCATCTCACGATGCAGATCGTCAACAACGGAGCGGAGCTGCGTACTGCTGGCCTGAAACTCGGCCGAGCGGGGGTCGATCTGCGAGGTGATAACGCTCATGGATGGGTGCTGCACGCTTCTGGACAAGGCGTCGATGATAACGGTGAGTGCACACCCTCTGCATAACTGCTCGCATCGGATGGCGATCTTGCACAAAAGGGTCGGGCATAAAAAAAACCGGCCGCCAGAGGCGGCCGGTTTCGTGGAACCCTGCAGCGAAGGATTAGTTACCCTTCGAGGACGAAGCCGGAGCTGCGCTCTTCATTGCATTGGCTGCAGCCGGGGCAGCGGTCGAAGCCGGAGCCGGAGCAGCAGCAGGAGCAGCAGCGGTCGAAGCCGGAGCAGCAGCAGCCGGAGTGGCAGCGGTTGCAGCGGCAGCAGCCTTCTGAGCCTGATCAGCAGCCTGCGAAGCAGCTTGCTGAGCCTGGTCTGCCGACTTCTGTGCGTCCTGCGCGGCATCCTGCGCGCCATTGCTGCAAGCCGCCAGCAGCGCGACGAGCGCGGAGGCGAGAAGGGTACGCGTGAACTTCATGTTGGAATCTCCTTAGCCGTGGAATGCCGATTGGCCGCATATTAATAGCGCTTTCACATGAACGGCGCTACCAGTTTCATCAATCAACTTTCATTCCGCATTAACACCGGCCGGTATTTCGATACCGGCCGACAGGGTAATCGGAACTTAGTCCAGGCATTCGATGGCAATGGCGGTTGCTTCGCCGCCGCCGATGCACAGGGATGCCACGCCGCGACGCAAACCACGTGTTTTCAAGGCGTTGAGCAAGGTCACGACCAAGCGGGAACCGCTGGCGCCAATGGGGTGGCCGAGCGCGCAAGCACCACCGTTGACGTTGAGCTTGTCGTGCGGAATGCCCAGTTCGCGCATGGGCGCCATGGCTACAACGGCGAAGGCTTCGTTGACCTCGAACAGATCGACATCGCCCACTTTCCAGCCAGCTTTTTCCAGCACCTTGCTGATGGCCGAGACCGGCGCGGTCGTAAACCACTCCGGTTCCTGCGAGTGCGTGGCATGCGCGACGATCTTTGCAAGCGGCTTTACGCCACGTGCCTTGGCGTCGTCGGACGACAGGAGGACAACCGCTGCCGCACCGTCGGAAATGCTCGACGAACTGGCTGCAGTAATCGTTCCGTTCTCTTTGCGGAATGCCGCTTTGAGCGTGGGAATCTTGGAGATGTCGGAGCGACCTGGCTGTTCGTCGGTATCGACCTGCACATCGCCTTTGCGGCCGGAGACCGTGACCGGCACGATTTCGCCCGCGAAAGCACCGGAAGCTTGTGCCGCCTGAGCGCGCCTCACCGATTCGCTGGCGAACGCATCCTGCTCTTCACGGGTGAAGTGATATTTGTCGGCGCAAAGTTCGCCGAACACACCCATCGCTTTGCCGTCGTAGGGATTGGTCAAGCCGTCCCACGCCATGTGATCGACTAGCTGGCCATCGCCATAACGAATGCCGACGCGTGCATTGACCATGTGCGGAGCGTTGGTCATCGATTCCATGCCGCCGGCGACCACGACCGCAGCCGAACCGGCTTTGATCAGATCGTGGCCGAACATGATTGCCTTCATGCCTGAACCGCAGACCTTGTTGACCGTGGTGCAGCCGGTTGCCGCCGGCAAACCGGCATACAACGCCGCCTGCCTTGCGGGAGCCTGACCAAGGTTGGCTGGCAGTACGCAGCCCATGATCACTTCGTTCACATCGCCCGCGGCGAGACCGGCTTGTTCGAGCGCAGCGCGGATGGCCGTCGCACCGAGCTTGGGGCTGGGTACGCCCGTGAACTGACCGAGGAATGAGCCGATAGCGGTGCGTTTGGCACCGACGATTACAACGCTGACGTCCGACATGAGGGATCTCCGGGGGAGCTTTAGGCGCATGCGCCAAGTGAAACAACTTACGGATTATCGCAGCCAATGGCGCACGGCAGCAAACGTAAAAATTTGTGAGAAATCACGTGCTCCGGCGCGTTGCCGTTGTGACAAACTTGGCCCATACGCTATAGGCGGACGCTGCAATTCAGGGGGCGGTGCATCCGCATAGGTTGGGGCCCAATCTGATTAGCAAAAGGGGGAAGTCTTTATGGCAAACGGAATGCATGCCTGGTGTCGCCGTGACTTGGCAGTATTGATTCCTTTGGCGCTCGGCTTGAGTGCGTGCGGCGGGGGCGGGAGTAACAGCAATGTCCAATCGCCGTCGCCGTCGCCGTCGTCCAGCGGCGTTACGGTCACACCTGCACAGGCGACCGCGCAGATTGAAGAGACGAATGCCGCCGCAGCGCATAGCGCTGGCTATACCGGTGCTGGTGTCACCATTGGCATCGTCGACAGCGGCATCATGCCCAACAATCCGGCAATAGCCGGTCGTGTGCTGCAAGAATTCATCGACGTCGATCCGTCGACCAACAACACCAGCATTCCCGACGTGGTCGGTCACGGCACGTGGGTGTCGCAAATTGCGGCAGGCGTGCCTTACCAGAATTTTGCTGGCGGTATCGCACCCGGAGCAGACCTGGTTTCTGCGCGCATCATCGACGACAACGCGCCGGACGATAATGGTTCGACTGCTCCAACTCAGGTTACGGGCTCCGACGCCGTGCCGCTGGGGCAGGTCAATCAGCAATTGATCAGCGCTGGCGTGCAGATTATGAACAATTCATGGGGTGGTATCTCATGGAGCAG
>NZ_DATHMR010000161.1:0-10007 GCF_035486915.1 Dyella sp.
ACGCAAGGCGTAATAGCGGCACCGCCACGGCAGCACCACTCGCCTCACCTAGACGCATGTTGAGATCGAGCAGCGGTTCTGCATCGAGTCCGTTAAGCACACGCGCGTGCCCGTGTTCCTTGGAGCGATGCGCGAACAGCAACCATGTGCGCACATCCGGCTGAATGCGCACCGCCGTCAACGCCGCCGTTGTCGTGATAAAGCCGTCCACCAAAATCGGCAGGCCTGCTTGCGCGGCGGCAATAAAAGCACCCACGAGCGCGGCGATCTCAAAGCCGCCCAGGCAGCGCAACTGCTCCAACGCCGTACTCGCGTCCGCGTGTTTTGCAAGGGCGCGCTCAAGCACGCTGACTTTATGCTGGATACCCACCGAATCCAGACCGGTGCCCGCGCCGGCAAGACACGACGGCGGCTCTTCCAACAATGCGCTCGCCAGCGCGGCCGCAGCGGTCGTGTTGGCAATGCCCATCTCGCCGCCGATAAAGAGCTGTGCATCGGCCTTCTTTGCGGCGTGTGCGCTCTCTACTCCGACTGCGAGCGCCTTCTCAAGCTGCTCAAATGTCATCGCGGGACCGACGCAAAAGTTCGCGGTAGACGGCGCAATGATCGCGCGCCGCACACCGGGAATCTCGCCCGGATCGTTCACCGTGCCGAGATTCACCACTTCCAGATTGGCGCCGAGCGTGCGCGCAAGCACGCTGATGGCAGCGCCACCCGTGGCGAAGTTGCGCACCATTTCGCCCGTGACCACCTGCGGATAAGCAGAGACGTTCTCTTCCGCGACACCGTGATCGGCAGCAAACACGCTGATCCAAACGCGCTCCACTGAGGGCGTGGACGTGTGTTGCAGCGACGCCAGCTGAATCGCCAGCGCTTCGAGCTGACCGAGCGAACCCGGCGGTTTCGTCAGCTGCATCTGTCGCGCAGCTGCCGCCTGGAGCTGCGCGCTATCGGGCTGCGCGCAAGGAGTGGAGAGCCAATCGAGACTCATGACAAGGTTCCTTTCATAACCAGCGGCAAACCTGCCGCAACAAAAATGACCCGCTCGCTGACGGCAGCGATGGATT
Organism: Dyella sp.; assembly: GCF_035486915.1. GTDB lineage: Bacteria > Pseudomonadota > Gammaproteobacteria > Xanthomonadales > Rhodanobacteraceae > Dyella_B. Next base: position 1,068 of record NZ_DATHMR010000161.1, read on the forward strand.
GATGCAGACGGCCGGCTTCATCGACGAAACGACGTGTCAACGCACCCATCGGCACAATGCCCAGACCGACTTCGTTGCTGACCATCACAACCTCGCCCGGCAAGATGGGCAATGTATCAAGCAACTGGTGACGTTCGTGTTGGAAAAGTTGTTCATCGGACTCGCCAAGCAGATTGCTGAGCCACAGCGTGAGGCAGTCGACGAGCAGGCAACGTTCAGGACGAGCGTGTTCGCGCAAGACTGCGGCCAGATGCACGGGCTCTTCCACGCTCAGCCAGGACGATGGGCGCCGCTCGCGGTGATGCGCGATACGCGCGGCCATTTCTTCGTCACCCGGTTGCGCGGTAGCGACGTAAACGACGTCGCTGCTCTTCCCGGCAAGCCGTTCGGCTAACGCGCTTTTACCGGAGCGGGCGCCGCCGAGAATCAAGGTACGCATGCCGTTATCCCTAGCCATCGCTCCAGTGTAGCGGTGTCCAGATGGGCTTCTACCGCGTCGGCGAGCCGATCGATGCTCTCCTCTCGCAAGGCGTGGATATCGACCGTCGCGGCATCGCGCAGACCAGCCCATTCGAGCAATGCATGCAGCGCCTGCGGATCGTCGAAAAGCCCGTGCAGATAGCTGCCCAGAATCTGGCCGTCGGCGGAGCGAATACCATCGCTGCGGCCATCGTGCAGATCGGCAAAAGGCGTCAGCAAGCCCTCGCCGCTACTTACACCGCAATGGATTTCATAACCCTGCACACTGGCGTCGGCAAACGCCAGTCGGCCATGCGCTCGACGCAAGTGCTTGTGCGATTCGAGCGTCGTTTCGATATCCAGCCAGCCCAGCCCTTCGCTGCTACCCGGCTCACCTTCGATACCTTGCGGATCGTGTACGGCCCTTCCCAGCATCTGCAATCCGCCACAGATGCCGATCACCTTGCCGCCGTAGCGCAGATGCTTCGCAAGAGCGACATCCCATCCTTGCGTACGCAACCAGGCAAGATCGGCCCGCGTGGCCTTGGACCCCGGCAGAACGATCAGATCGCACGGTGGTGGCGCTTCGCCGGGCGCCACGATATGCACATCGACCTGCGGATGTGCACGCAGCGCATCGAAATCCGTGTGATTACTGATACGCGGAAGCGCAGGCACTGCCACGCGCAGCAACACGCCAGATTTGTCGCGGCGATCGCGCGGCAGCGCATCTTCCGCTTCCAGATGCAACCCGTGCAGATACGGCAAAACACCGAGCACCGGTTTTCCCGTCTCGCGTTCAAGCCAATCCAGTCCCGATTGAAGAAGCGAGATGTCGCCCCGAAAACGATTGATGACAAAGCCCGCGACGCGCGCCCTTTCGCTGTCGGAGAGCAACGCAAGCGTTCCAACCAAATGGGCGAATACGCCACCGCGATCGATATCGGCGACGAGAATCACGGGACAATCCACCGCTTCGGCATACCCCATGTTCGCAATGTCGCGATCGCGCAGATTGATTTCCGCCGGACTGCCCGCTCCTTCGACAATCACTGCATCGTACGCCGCAACCAATCGCGAGTGCGAGGCCATCACGGCATCGAGAGCGATTCGCTTGTAGTCGTGATAGTGACGCGCATCCATGTTGGCGACAGGACGGCCATGCACGATCACCTGCGCACCGATATCGCTGCTAGGCTTGAGCAACACCGGATTGAAATCGATCAGCGGCTCCAAGCCGCATGCCTGCGCCTGCACCGCCTGCGCACGGCCAATTTCACCGCCATCGACGGTTACCGCGGAATTGAGCGCCATGTTTTGCGGCTTGAAAGGTGCCACGCGCACAGTGCGCCGGCGTGCCCAGCGGCACAGTGCTGCCACGAGCGTGCTTTTGCCCGCATCCGATGTACAGCCTTGCACCATCAGCACGCGCGCAGTCATCGCAGCACCTCGCCGAGCGCGGCATTCAGGCGTGCGAACGCCGCATCGTCCGGAAGCAATCCGAATCGGAGACTCGCAGGCGTGTCAAACAGACGGACAAGAATGCCTCGCCGGGCAAGCTCCCGATGCAGTGTGGATGCCTCGTCGTGCTTGCACCATTGAAAGAATGCCGTACCGGCGGCCGGGTGCAATCTGTGCGTGGACAACAACGCGGCAAGCCGCTCGCTCTCCGACTGCAAGCGCGAACGCGCTTGAACGTGCCACGCATGGTCTTTCAACGCGTGCTGCAACACGAATCGTGTTGGCCCACTCAATGTCCAGGGACCAAGCTTTTGTTGTATCGCTTGTACGATGGTGCTCGATGCGCAGACAAAGCCGGAACGCGCTCCCGCCAGGCCGAAAAATTTTCCGGCCGAACGCAACACGACCAATCCATCGCGTTCCGTATAGCGACTAAGACTCTGCTGCGGCGTGGCATCCATAAACGCCTCATCGACAATCAGCCATCCACCACGCGATGCCAATTCGGCATGCAAATGCAACAGAGCCTGCTCATCGAAGCGTTCGCCGCCCGGATTGTTCGGATGAATCAGCACCACCACATCCCAACGCTTGACGTGATTCAACAACGCATCGGCAGGCTCTTCGTCCACATCATGACCGGCGCTTCGCCATGCGTAAGCGTGCTCGGCATAACCCGGCGAGAGAACACCAACACGCGAGCGCGACCGCATCCAAGGCAACGTTTGAATGGCCGCCTGCGAGCCAGCGACAGGCAGCACATACGGCGCTTCGTAGTACGCCTTGGCCGTATCGATCAAACCGTCGTCGTCTTCGGGCAACCGTTGCCATGCCAATGGCGGAATCGCGGGAACGGGCCAACCGAACGGACTGATGCCTGTGGAAAGGTCCAGCCAATCCTCTAATGGAATGCCGTACTCGCGCGCTGCACGATGCAGGCGGCCGCCATGTTCAAGCATATGCCGCTCCGCGTATCGCGATGGCGAGCACAAGCGCGATCAATAGCCAGAGAACCACACCGGTGCGCACGAGACGAAGCGCGTGGGCAATCGATGTCGCATCGGGCAACTTACCTTCGCCCAATGTCGGACGCTCTTCCCACACACCGTGATAAGGCGCCGCGCCACCTAGACGCACATTCACAGCGCCTGCACCTGCCGCCATCACCGGGCCTGCGTTCGGACTGTCCCACTGGCGCGCCTGGGTGCGCCAACAGCGCCATGCGCCAGCGAAGTTCCCGCACAACGCATACGTCAATGCCGTCAACCGCGCGGGAACGAAATTCAACACGTCGTCGATGCGTGCAGCGGCCCAACCAAAACGCTCGTAGCGCGTCGTTCGGTAACCCCACATCGCGTCGAGCGTATTGACCAGCCGATATAACAGCGCGCCGGGTGCACCCAGCAACGCAAACCAGAACAATGCACCGAACACCGCATCGTTGCCGTTTTCCAGCACAGACTCTGTCGCTGCGGCAGCGACCTGATTGACATTCAGTGCCGCTGTATCACGACTGACCATACGACCCACGGCGCGCCGTGCGTCATCGAGATCATTCTTGTCGAGCGCTGCCGCAACCGGCTGCGCGTGTTCGCCCAGACTGCGAAGGCCAAGTGTCGCGTAGAGCACGAGTGCCGCGATGAGCGATGAAATCCACACAGGCACCACGCGCTGCACGAGCCATAGCGCCACCGCCAACGGACCGACTGCAAGCAGCCACGCGATCACACCGTTCAAGCGCCGATTGGCATAGGTGCGTGTTTCTATCCAAACCGCCATGCGGCCAAAACCAACCAACGGATGTGCGCGGCGCGGCTCGCCAAGCCATCGATCCAGCAGCACGGCTGCCACCATGATCAACGCCGTCGTCATGGCAGGAACAACCGCTGCGCTGCGAGCGGATTGGAAGGGAAGTAAAGATGCACGAAGCTGGCCGTCAAACGACGATCTCGATAGACGGCTTCCTGACAAGGACCGTTGTTTGGATTGCTGGCATGCGCCAGCGGCTTTTCGTCGATCCATGCACGCGCATAGTGGAATGTGTGGCCGCGAAGCTTACCTTCGGGCAACTCTACATTTTGCAGCCCGAGCGCTGCCAATCGCGATTGCAAAACGGCACGCCCTGCCAACAAACCCGCCATCGGCGCTTCATTGCCATCGCGATCGGCAAGCGATTCCAGCCCAAACAGCAAACCGCCGCACTCGGCGAGTATCGGTTTCTCGGCGTCGCGATGTTCGCGCAGCGCCTTATGTAGGTCGCGTCGCGCGGACAGTGCGCTTAAGTGCAACTCGGGATAACCACCGGGCAACCACACCGCATCGCACTCAGGCAACGCGTCGCCGGCCAGCGGCGAGAAAAAACGTAACTCCGCGCCAGCTTCGCTGAGAAGGTCCAGGTTGGCTTGATAGATGAAGCAAAACGCAGCGTCGCGCGCGATCGCGATGCGTTGTTTGTGCAATTGCATGGGTACGGGATCGATGTGCTGCTCTTTGAAACGCGTCGGTGTCGGAAGCGCCGTCGAGGCATGCTGAGACCACGCGTTCGCCAACGCATCGAGCCGGGCGTCGATATCGTCCAACTCGGCCGCCGCAATCAAGCCCAAATGACGCTCCGGCAACACAAGCGCTTCGTCGCGAGGCAGCGCACCGAGCCATTGCAGCGATGATGGAAGACTCTCCTTCAACAACTTCGCGTGATAATCACTGCCGACACGATTGGCTGCCACGCCGTACATCGAGAGCTTCTTGCGATAGGACGCCATACCGCAAGCGAGGGCACCAAAGGTCTGTGCCATCGCAGACCCATCGATCACGGTCATCACCGGCAGACCGAATTGTTGCGCGAGATCGGCGCTGGACGGATCGCCATCGAACAACCCCATCACGCCTTCGACGAGAATCAGATCGCAGGCGCCGGCCGCATCGAACAATCGTTGACGAACATCGGCCTCTCCGCACATCCACAGATCGAGCTGATAGGCAGGCGTGCCCGACGCCTGCTCGAGCACCATCGGATCGAGAAAATCCGGTCCGGTCTTGAAGACGCGCACGCGCCGTCCCTGCTTGGTGTGCCAACGTGCGAGCGCAGCAGTGACCGATGTTTTGCCCTGCCCCGATGCAGGCGCCGACACCAGCAACGCGGGACACTCGCGCGTCTTCGTCACAGCTCCACGCCTTTCTGCGCTTTGATCCCCGCGTCGAAAGCATGTTTGACGACGCGCATTTCCGTGACCGTGTCGGCGACAGCCACGAGCCCATCCGGTGCGCCACGCCCCGTAATCACAACATGCTGTCGAGGCGGCCGCGACGTCACCGCAGCAATCACCTGCTCCAACTGCACGTATTGCTTGACCAGCGCGATATTGAGTTCGTCGAGCAAGACAAAATCGTAATCGGGATTGGCCAACATGCCGGCGGCCACGTCCCACGCGGCTTGCGCAGCGGCGATGTCACGCGCCTTGTCCTGCGTTTCCCATGTAAAACCTTCGCCCATTACGTAGTAATCGAGCTGATCGCCTTCGAAGTGACGGAAGAACGCTTCTTCGCCGGTAGAAAACGTGCCCTTGATGAATTGCACGACACCGCATTTGAACCCGTGACCCAGCGAACGGGCGAGCATCCCGAAACCGGACGAACTTTTACCTTTGCCGTTGCCGGTGTTTACCACCAGCACGCCGCGATCGATGGTCGCGCGGGCTATCTTGCGATCGACTAGCTCTTTTTTTCGCTGCATGCGTTCGCGATGACGCTCTTCCGGCGTCATCGCGTCGCGGGACGGTGAATCGCTCATGCGCGTAGTCCGTGCAGGCGAACAAACAGGGATGAGTGCATGGTTCAAGACTCCTTCGTACGCCTGACATCAGGGCAAGTGAAGGAGTGAGGCACCGACTGCTGACGCAGCGGTTCCCGACATTGGCCCTCCGCCTGTCCGGTTACGCCTTGAGGCCGGTCTCCGGGCTCGCGAGCGAAGGCGTTGAAACCTTCCGATCCACGCCTTCCCATGCATCATGCACAGTGGCTTGCAGGTGGACCGCGTTGCTCGCTTACCGTTGCGGGGGCAGCTCCGGAGTAGTTATGCGACGAGCGCCAACGCACCGGATTCCCGTTTTAGCTGCTGGTTCGGCGCCAGCAGTCACCTCAGGCCGAGGCATGTTAGTGCCTGAGTCCCGGGGCGCCTAGTCCGAGGCCAGGGCACGCATACACGACCCATCGGCTATCGGGCGCCTCTACCAGACCCGGTTTTTCACAGCCTCGTCACGAAAAATAGTCCAATAAGCGCATGTTTGTTATCGATATTCTCAATTGGACTTTTAGACGCCCAAACTTCGTTTGATATGCGCACCCGACTGTCATTAGTCTGAAATTGTTGCGTAGCAACAAAGTCCGCTAGGGGAACTACCGCATGAAGAAAAAAACGTTGCACAAAAAGATATCGATACCATTCACGACTGCCCTCACTACCGCTCTCCTGCTTGCCCTCGGCACCCCAGCCGCCGCGCAAGACACAGCACAAAGCACCACGCAAAACCCTCCGCCCCCCAACAACCCCAAAAATCTGCAAGCAGTGATCGTGACGGGCACCCGCGCGCAGAACCGCACGGATAGCACGTCGCTCTCGCCGATCGATGTTATTCCGGCCACCGCACTGCAAAGCACGGGCACAAACGAACTGGCCACCGCGCTCGCACGTTTGATTCCTTCGCTCAACTTTCCGCGCCCTGCCGCGACGGACACCACCGACTCGCAACGCCCCGCGCAGCTACGCGGACTCGCACCCGATGAAGTGCTCGTGCTGGTGGATGGCAAACGCTGGCATACGAGCGCGTTGGTGAATACCGACGGCAGCATCGGCCGCGGCTCGGCGCCGGTCGATCTCAATACGATTCCGCTGTCGGCCATCGATCACATCGAAGTGCTGCGCGATGGCGCGTCGGCGCAATACGGCTCCGACGCGATCGCGGGTGTGATCAACATCATCCTCAAGCATGGCGCGCAGGGCGGTTCGATTGAACTCGATGGCGGTCAATACGATAGGGGCGGTGGACGTCAGTGGCTGGGCTCGGCCAATTTCGGCATTCCGCTAGCAGGCGACAAAGGCTGGCTGCGCATCAGCGTGGATGACGGCCATCAGGATCCGACGAATCAGGGCGGCGCGGATGTGCGCTATCCACAACTGGGCGAGAAGCAGGTGTTTGGCGATCCGTCGGTGAGCCAGCACAACCTGTTTCTGAATACGCAATACGACATCACGAACAACGTGCAGTTCTACGCATTCGGCAGTTATCACGAGCGCAATGCGATTTCCGATGAGCTTTACCGCAATCCTTACCTTTATTCCTCTGCCATTGCGCCAGCAATCAGCGCGATTTATCCGAATGGCTACCAACCGCTCCTGCAGGCGCACAGTACCGATCAGGCGCTGGTGGCCGGCGTGCGCGGTACGACTCCGGATGGCTGGCGTTGGGATGTAAGTGCGAACTACGGTGGCAATCGCGTATCGCTGGACACCATCAACACCGCCAATTACGCCTATCTCAACGACTTCGGTTACACGCCGACAACGTTCTTCGACGGCATCGTTTCCGCCGCGCAGCAGGCCGTGGATGTCGATGTCGCCAAGGATCTCAACGTCGGCTGGTTGCCCAACTCGGTGACGCTGGCGTTTGGTGCTGAGTATCTACGCGATACGTACAGCATCAGCGCGGGCAATCCGGACTCCTATTATGTCGGTACCTCGGGCGTCAGCGGCGGCGCACAGGGCTTTAGCGGCTACAGCCCGGTGAACACCGGATCGTGGAGTCGCAGCGATATCGCCCAGTACGTCAGCCTCGAAACCAATCTGACCGACAAGCTCGGCACATCGGTCTCCGTGCGGCATGAGGATTACAACGACTTCGGCAACACGGTGTCGGGTGCGCTTGCGGCGCGCTACGACTTCACCGATCGTTTCGCCTTGCGTGCCAGTGCATCCACCGGTTTCCGCGCGCCATCGCTGGCACAGGAGGATTACTCGCAGATCGGCTCGCTTTACCTGACGCCCAGCAGCGCCGGGCCCGGCGTAGCCCCGGGCATTTACCAGACAGGTCTGTTGCCCGTCGACAACCCGGTGGCGCAATTGCTCGGCGCACAAGCGTTGAGGCCGGAGAAATCGCACAACTACACCGTGGGTGCGGTGTTCAATCCGATCGATGCGCTAACGCTGACCTTCGACATCTATCAGATCCAGATCTACAACCGCATCGTGCTTTCCAGCACGTTGAGCGGCCTGAACGATCCGGTGGTGGTCGATTACCTGGCGTCCCACGGCATTACCGACGTGGCGTACACCTCGGCGCAATATTTCACCAATGCGGTGAATACGCGCACGCAAGGCGGCGACCTGGTGGGCAGTTACCGTTCCGATTTCGGAAACGACGGTGTGCTGAACAGCACCATCAGCTACAACTACAACCGCACGCAGGTGAGTGGTGTTGAGCCCAATCCACCGCAGTTGGATGCGCTGGGTCTGCAGCTCGAACGCGTCAGCTATCGCGATGTGAAGGGCTTGCTGGCCAACTCCACGCCGCGCAGCAAGCTCATCTTCAATGAGAACTACATGCTCGGCCATTGGGTGTTCAACGGCAACCTCACCCGCTACGGCACCTTCACTGCGTATAGCAATGAAACCTACCTGCTCAATCAGACATTCAGTCCGCAGTGGGTGCTGGATCTTGCGGGTAGTTACAACCTCGACAACTGGACCTTCACATTGGGGGTGGACAATGCGACGAACAGTTATCCGGACAAGGTCATCGCCGCGAATAACAACAACGGAACCATTCCGTATTCAGAATTTTCACCCGACGGCTTCAATGGGCGCTACTATTACACCAAAGTGATCTATCACTGGTGATTCGACCCACTGCCAACCTCTGCGATGCATCGCATCGAACATCCCGGCTCCGGCCGGGATTTTTTTTGTGATCGTGTCCGTGCAAATCGCGTGAATGGGTGCACGAGTTGTCGAGGACAACAGACAGC
>NZ_DATHMR010000162.1:0-9999 GCF_035486915.1 Dyella sp.
GTGCAATACCCGGTTCGAACGCAGAATGCCCTGCATCCTGCACGACACGCAAATCCGCTTCCGGCCACGCACGATGCAGATCCCACGCGCTACGCATCGGACACACCACATCATATCGGCCCTGCACAATCACCGCGGGAATCTTGCGGATACGATCAACGTTGCGTAGTAGTTGATCGTCGTGCTCGAAGAAACCGCCGTTGACGAAGTAGTGGCATTCAATACGCGCGAACGCCAACGCGAATTCGTCTTCACCACTACTGCTGATAAACGCCTCATCCTGATACAGGAAGCTGGTGGCGCCTTCCCAAATGGACCATGCGCGTGCCGCATCCAATCGCGTTTTTGCATCGGAGCTGGTCAAGCGCCGGTGATAGGCGCTCATCAAATCGCCGCGTTCGACCTCGGGAATTGCAGCGAGGTAAGTTTCCCATGCATCGGGATACAGGGCATCGCAGCCCTTCTGATAGAACCACTCCAGCTCCCAGCGACGCAGCATGAAGATGCCGCGAAGCACCAGCTCGGTGACCTTGTCCGGGTGCGTTTGCGCGTACGCAAGCGATAGCGTCGAACCCCACGAACCGCCGAACACCTGCCAGCTTGCGATGCCAAGATGCTCTCGCACGCGCTCGATATCGGAAACGAGATGCCATGTGGTGTTATCGGTCAGTTCTGCGTGCGGCGTGGATTTGCCGCAACCACGCTGGTCGAACAACACAATGCGATAAACCGCCGGGTCGAAGAAACGGCGACATTTCGGATTGGTACCGCCACCCGGGCCACCGTGCAGAAACACCACCGGCTTGCCGTTCGGATTGCCGCTTTGCTCGTAATACAGCGTATGCAGTTCGGAGACTTTCAGAAAACCGTTGTCATACGGTTCGATCTCGGGGTATAGCGAGCGGTGTTCCTGCAACATGTCCTTAAAACCCGTGGTTGGGGACGCACATGGTAAGGGCGAAAGGCTGTACCGCCCAAGTCCGCAAACTGTGGCGCACTGCGCAGCTCCGCATCAAGCGAAGAGCTTCCCCGGATTGAGAATGCCTCGAGGGTCGAAAACCTGACGAATCCCGCGCATCAGCACAATTTCTGCCGCACTGCGCGTACTTTCCAGATAAGCGCGCTTGACCAGGCCAATGCCATGCTCGGCTGAAATACTGCCGCCATGTTTGTGCAAGGTATCGGCCAAAAGCTTGGTGACGTGCTCGCACTGCACGATGAAATCCGCATCGGACAGCGAATCCGGTTTCAGCACATTGATGTGCAGATTGCCGTCACCGATATGACCAAACCACACCACATCGATATGCGGGTATTCGCGCGCGAGCAATCCCTGGATATCGTGAAGAAACACCGGCAATACGCCGATGCGCACGGAGACGTCGTTCTTGTAGGGCTTATGGGGCGCCAGACTTTCGGTAATACCTTCACGCAGTCGCCATAACGCGGCCGCCTGCGCATCGCTTTGCGCGATCACACCGTCATTGATCCAACCCTTCTCCACGCCGTGCTCGAACGCAGCCAGTGCGGCGTCCTGCGCTTTTTCATCCGGCGACTCAAATTCGGTCACGACGTAATACGGGTGATCGCCATCGATGGCTCGTTGCGCACCGTGCGCCAATACATAGTTGAGCGCGAGGTCGGTAAAAAACTCGAAAGCCTGCAACGACAGGCGCGAGCGAAATAGTGCGAAGACATCCATCAACGCATCCATCGTCGGCAATGCCAGCAACATCACTTGCGAGGGAGGCGGTGGATCGGTCAATCGCAACGTGGCTTCCACGACAATGCCCAACGTGCCTTCCGAACCTATCATCAGCTGACGCAAGTCGTAGCCGCTGGAGTTTTTGATCAGGCCGCGATTGAGGTCCAGCAGCTCGCCGTTGCCGGCCACCACTTTCACACCCGCGATCCACTCGCGCGTGTTGCCGTAACGAATCACGCGAATGCCGCCAGCATTGGTGGCGATGTTGCCGCCGATGGAACATGAACCACGCGCCGCGAAATCCACCGGATAGATCAGGCCATATTCGCGCGCAGCGCCGTGCACGGCTTCCAGGGCGATGCCGGGTTGCACCGTCAACGTGCGATCCACCGCATCGAAACCCAACACGCGATTCATGCGCTCGAGGCTGAGCACCAGCTCGCCATTCGCCGCCACCGCCCCGCCCGACAACCCCGTGCGGCCACCCGACGGCACGATGGCGACGTTGTGCTCGTTGGCCCACTGCACGATGCCCTGCACTTCCTCGCTGGACGCAGGCAGTGCGATAGCGCGTGGCGCAGGTGTCCAGCGCCGGGTCCAGTCGCGGCCGTAGTGCTCCAGATCGCCGGGCTCCGTGAGCAGGCGCAGCTGGGGCCAACGGCGGGCAAGATCGGCGATGGCGTGATCGGTCATGGCAGCTCCGTGAACAAGCTCCCAGCCTGCCAGTGCATGGCGCGAACGTCTAGTGCTGCATCGCGGCAAAATCTGGCATAGTGTTTGGACTTCCAAATACCCGGCCCCCATGAAAACCTCGTACCCCAAGCAAGACATCAAGGTGCTGTTGCTCGAAGGCGTCAGTCGCACCGCGGTGGAAACCTTTCAGCGCGCCGGTTATAGCCAGATCGACTATCACGCCAAGTCCTTGCCTGATGACGAGTTGAAAGCGCGTATCGCTGACGCGCATATCATCGGTATCCGCTCTCGCACCCATCTCACCGCTGACGTGTTGGAGCACGCCAAGCGTCTTATCGCGATCGGGTGTTATTGCATCGGCACCAATCAGGTGGATCTCGCCTCGGCGCAACGCGCAGGCATTCCCGTTTTCAATGCGCCCTACTCCAACACCCGCAGCGTGGCAGAGCTGGTGATTGCCGAAGCCATCATGCTGCTGCGTGGCATTCCCTACAAAAATGCGCTGTGCCACCGCGGCGGCTGGACGAAGTCTGCTTCCGGCAGTTTTGAGGTGCGCGACAAGACTATCGGCATCGTCGGCTACGGGCACATCGGTACGCAGGTCGGCCTGCTTGCCGAGGGGCTCGGTATGCGCGTGATCTTCCACGACATCGAATCGAAACTTTCGCTTGGCAATGCACGCGCAGCGGCAAGTCTGGATGATCTTCTCGAACGCGCGGACGTTGTCACGTTGCACGTACCCGAAACGCCCTCCACCAAATTGATGATGGGAAAGAGCGAGCTCGAAAAGATGCAGAAAGGTGCGGTGCTCATCAATGCATCGCGTGGCACCGTCGTCGACATCGATGCGCTGGCCGAAGCATTGCGCAAGGAGCACATCGCTGGCGCTGCCATCGACGTGTTCCCCGTTGAACCGCAGGGCAATGATGACCCCTTTGTTTCGCCGCTGATCGGCATGGACAACGTCATCCTCACGCCGCACATCGGCGGCAGCACGTTGGAAGCGCAGGACAACATCGGCATCGAAGTGGCCAGCAAGCTCGTCCGTTACAGCGATAACGGCTCGACACTTTCCGCAGTGAACTTCCCGGAAGTGACATTACCCGAGCATCCGCGCAGCCGTCGTCTTCTGCACATTCACCGCAACGTGCCGGGTGTGCTATCTCGCATCAACGAATTGTTCTCGGCCGGCAACATCAACATCGATGCGCAGTTCCTGCAGACGAATGCCGAAGTGGGCTATGTCGTTATCGATGTCTCGGCGGATGAACATCAGGCGGCGACCCTGAAGGACAAGCTGGCGGCCATTCCCGGCACCCTGCGCACGCGCGTGCTTTACTGAGCGAACCAATCTCTTTGCACGCTGATACTGGTGCGATTTAACAATTCAGAATGCACAAACGCCCGCTGAAAACGCGGGTTTTTTGTTGTCATATTCAAGCGAAACCGCTTTATTGCCGATAGACGACTCACCTATGGCAGCTCTTTTATTGCGGTTATTCCATGACTTTTCGATTTCGCGATTTACGTATCGCTTTCCGCCTGGCACTCCTGGGCGTGCTGATGCTGGCCGCAACCGTGACCGTGGGTTACGGCGGCTGGCGTGGACTGTCACGCACGCATGATCTTCAGGTACGTTCCACCGCAACCGCGTCCGCCTATGCCGCCGCGGTAGACACCGCGCGCGTGGCGCAGGTCGATTTCAAGAAACAGGTGCAGGAGTGGAAAGACCTTCTGCTGCGCGGCGCGGATGCTGACAACTTCAAGAAGTATCACGACGCGTTTGTGGAACAAAGCAATGCGGTGAATACCGATCTCGCGAACCTGAAAGCACAAATGACTGCGCTTAGCATCGATACAAAAGCTGCCGACGCCGCGTTGGCCACACACGCCGAACTGGGCACGAAATATCTCGACGCCATCCGGCATTACGACGCGAAAGACGAAAAGAGCGTGCATGTCGTTGACGGCCTGGTGGCAGGCATCGATCGTGCGCCAACGACGGCAATCGATAGCCTCGTCGCGAACATGAAGAAGGAAGCCACCGCCGCGTCCAAGCGTATTGACGACGAAAGTCTGCGGGCGTTCCATGACGCTTGCGTACTGCTTGTCAGCGTCGCGCTTTGCGCACTGGTGACGGGTGGCGTCTTCATCTGGCTTCTCGCCTACAGCATCACCGCGCCGATCAGTCGCGCCGTGAAAGTCGCGCAGGCAGTGGCGGAAGGAAATCTCTCCACCGATGTGATCGCCGACAGCCGCGATGAAACCGGAAAACTTCTGACCGCGCTTGGCATGATGAATGGCCAGCTGCGCGATGTTGTGAACACGATTCGTGCCGGCTCGACCGAAATTTCAACGTCCACGAAGCAAATCGCCAGCGGCAATCAGGACCTTTCCGCGCGCACCAGCGAACAGGCCGCCGCATTGGAAGAAACGGCTGCTTCCATGCAGGAGTTCACCGATAGCGTCAATGCCAATGCGCGCCGTGCTCATGAGGCGAGCTGCATGGCCGAATCGGCGTCCAATATCGCTCGTCAAAGCAGCACGGCGATGACCGAAGCGGTGGGCGCGATGACGCAAGTCCAAAGCGTCGCCTCGCGCATTACCGAGATTACGGAAACCATGGATCGCATTGCGACGCAGACGCACATTCTTGCGCTGAATGCATCGGTGGAAGCCGCGCGCGCGGGCGAAGCCGGCAAAGGTTTCAACGTTGTTGCGGCGGAAGTTCAGTCGCTGGCGCGCAACTCGCGCACGGCGTCTCGCGAAATCCGCACACTAATCGAGGAATCGGTGACGATCATCGAAAGCGGCACGCAGATGATCGGCCGTGCGGAATGGATGGTCGGTAAATTGCTCGAAAGTGTCGATAACGTTGCGGAGACCGTCAGTACCATCGCCACACAAAGTCATGAACAGGCGGCGGGCATTCAACAGGTCAATCGCGCCGTTCGCCAGATGGATGAAGTGACCCAGAGCAATGCTGCACTGGTCGAGGAGGCTGCGGCTGCCGCCGATACCGTGCAGGTGCGCGCTCGCTCGCTGGTGGATAGCGTGCAGTTCTTCAAGATTGACGATGTCCGGGGCCTCGCGATCATGGCCCAGGCGGCATGAGGCATGTGCACCGAACATCCCGGTTCGTACCGGGATGTTCGGTCACGCAAACCTCACTTCGCTTTCTTGACCGCGGTACGACGCTTTGCAGCTTTGGCGGTCTTGGCTGGCTTCGCCTTCGGCCCGGTCGATTTCTTCGCGGCAGGTTTGCGGTGTTTGTCGGTGGATTCGGGAGCATGCAAGGCGTGGCGTTGCTGAACGCGCAATTCCTCGCGGAAGGCATCGGCGTAGCTCTTCAATTCCGTTTTCTGCTTCGTGCTTGCGCCAGCGATACGTTCGATGTGTTTTTCCATCTGCCGCAATAATTCGTAATCGTGGTAATCGCGATACGGTTTCAGATCCAGGTCGACAGGCACCTTGGTCAGGCGTTCGTCGCCAATCGCCTTGACGTATTTCTGCATGAAGCGGTCGTACGCTTCCCATGTGATTTTCTGTGCGTGCACGGCAGCTTCTTCTGCGCGGGTGGCAATCTGATGAGCATGCAGATAATGCAATCCAAGCTGGTCGATCAGCGTTTTCTCGACCTCTTCGTGCAAAATCAGAAAGCGATCCACCTCGATAGTGCGACCGCGGAAAGTGAATGTCTTGGGCAGATGGCGATCGATATAGATCGTCTTGCCGTCCTGGCTGTAGCCGGCGAGATACGGAATGTCATGGTCGCGATCGAGCTTTTTGACGCGGCGCAGGATGGCGTCGAGCGCGCGATCCAGCATCAGCGAGGACATGTACCAATCCGGGGCCTTCAGTTTCTTGTGCGGGGCATTCGGGTGACAGGTGTTCGACGGCATCAGCAGATCTCCTATCGGCTTGGTTAAGAACCAGTGCGGCTGAGACTAGCGCGTCGGTGCCGCAGGTACATGTCCGTCTGGCGAACATTGGAAACGAAAAACGGCGCCAAGGCGCCGAACACTTGAAATAGAAAACGGCGCCAAGGCGCCGTTTCGATTTTTTCCGAAGTGGTCGGGGCGGCGGGATTCGAACCCACGACCCTTTGCCCCCCAGGCAAATGCGCTACCAGGCTGCGCTACGCCCCGACTGTTCGGCAAAGAAAGAAATTGTAGCAGTTCGGATGTTGCCGCCGGTAGGGTTCAGCGGCGCAGCAGGGCCAGCACTTCTTCCAGCTCCATGCGCACCTGACGCACGATCTGATGCGACATGCTGGCTTCCATCCGGGCCTGCGGGCCTTCCAGCCGGGCACGGGCGCCGGTGATGGTGAAGCCTTCGTCGTACAGCAGGGATCGGATCTGACGGATCATCAGCACGTCGTGGCGCTGGTAATAACGGCGATTGCCGCGGCGCTTGACCGGGTTCAGCGCAGGAAACTCCTGCTCCCAGTAACGAAGCACGTGCGGCTTCACACCGCAAAGATCGCTGACCTCACCGATGGTGAAGTAACGCTTCGCCGGTATGGCGGGCAGTTCGGTGTTATTCCCCTGATCCAGCATAGCCCTCAACTCGCACCTTGAGTTTCTGTCCTGGCCGGAACGTCACCACGCGGCGGGCGGAGATCGGAATCTCCTCACCCGTCTTGGGATTACGCCCGGGTCGCTGGTTCTTCTTCCGCAGATCGAAGTTGCCAAATCCCGACAGCTTGACCTGTTCGCCCCTTTCCAACGCTTCGCGGACCACCTCGAAATAGGCGTCCACGAACTCTTTTGCTTCACGTTTGTTAAGGCCCACCTCGAGGAAGAGGCGCTCGGCCATCTCCGCCTTTGTCAGCGCCGCCATCTTACCCTCGCAATTTTGCCTCGCATGAAACCTCCAACGCAGCCACTGCATTTCGAACGCAGCGATCCGCGTCGTCGTCAGTAAGCGTGCGTGAAGCGTCCTGCAAAATCAAGCCCATAGCGAGACTCTTTCGGCCCGCTTCGACCCCTTTTCCACTGTATCGGTCAAACAAACGCAGCTCAACGAGGGCGGTTCCTAGGCTGCCGCGAACAACGTGTTCAATTTGTGACCAACTTACCTGTTCAGGAACGTCAACGGCGATGTCACGGCGAACCGCCGGGAAGCGCGGCACCGCCTGGGCTTTGGGCAGGCGGCGGCCGAGCAGCGGATCGAGCGCCAGCTCGAGCACGTGGACGTCGGGTCCCAGGTCCAACGCCCTGGCCAGCTGCGGATGCAGGGCGCCGAGGTAACCGACGGTGTGGCCATCACGCGCCACGCGAGCGCCTCGCCCTGGATGCAACCACCCCGGCAGGCCGTCGGCGTGGACGGACCAGCGCTGCGCCTCGCCGCCCCAGGCGATCAGGGCATCCAGATCGCCCTTGAGATCATAGAAGTCCAGCGGACGGCTGACCTCACCCCACTGCTCGGCCTTCGCCGAACCGCAGGCGACGATGGCCAACGTGGGCGTCTCGGTCGGCGCGTCCTTGCGAGCGGCAGCTTCTTCGCCGATGCGGAAGGTGCGGCCGAGCTCGAACAGACGCACCCGCTCTTGCTGGCGGGCGCGATTGTGCGAGAGCGCGACGATTAGGCCCGGCAGCAGCGAGGGGCGCATTACAGCGAGATCCGCCGATAGCGGATTGGCCAACGGCACCAGCTGCTCGGTCATGCCCCAACGCTGGAGCACATCGTTGCCGATAAAGGCGAGGTTGACCGCTTCGTAGTAGTCACGCGCAGCCAGTTGCTCGCGCACAGCCAGCTCATTGAGGCGGGCCTCGGGCTCCGCAGCGAGCGTCAGCGCGCCAGCCGGCGTGTGCGTGGGAATATTTTCATAGCCATGGATGCGCGCCACCTCTTCGATCAAGTCTTCCTCGCGCTCGATGTCGAAGCGACGGCTTGGCGCGGTGACGGACCAGCCATCGGCCAACGATTCGACCTTCATGCCCAGCGCAGTGAAGATGCGCGCGACTTCGCCATCGGCTACGGTCAGGCCAAGCACGCGCGCCAGTCGAGCGCGGCGCAGCAAAATCGGCTTCGGCGACTGCAGATGTTCCGGCAAGGTGACATCCAACAGCGGACCAGGAACACCGCCGGCGATATCGAGGATCAGTCGCGTCGCGTATTCGACGGCGATGCCAGGCAGTTGCGGATCGACGCCGCGTTCGAAGCGATGTCCGGCATCGGTGTGCATGCCTAGCTTGCGGCTACGGCCAATGATGGCCGACGGAATCCAGTGCGCCGCTTCCAGAAACACGTTGTGCGTATCGTCGGTGACGCGCGTATCCGATCCACCCATGATCCCGCCGAGCGCAACGGCACGCGCGCCTTTGCCACCATGGCTGTCGGAGACCACGAGAAAGTCGTCATCCAGTTCGACAGTGCGGCCGTCAAGCAACGCGAGCGGTTCGCGCGCGCGCGCTGGGCGCACGACAATATCGCCTTCCAGCTTGTCTTTGTCGAACGCATGCATGGGCTGGCCGAGTTCCAGCATGACGTATTGCGTAACGTCGACAAGAAAGCTGATCGGACGCAAACCACTGCGACGTAACCGCTCAGCCATCCACACGGGCGTTTTGACTTTGGCGTTCACGTTGTCGATAACGCGACCGGCGAAACGCGGCACACGCGCACCCGCATCGAGCACGACGTTCATCGTGGCATCGCTTTGAGCCGGCACCGGCGCGGTATCAAGCGGGATCACCTCACTACCTAGCGCTGCAGCGACATCGAATGCGATGCCACGCACACTGAAGCAATCAGCACGATTAGGCGTGAGTTTGATTTCGATGCTGGCGTCCGGCAAACCAAGGTACGTCGCAAGCGGCGTACCGATTGGCGCATCGTCAGGGAGTTCGAGCAGGCCCGACGCATCTGGATCGACGCCCAGCTCCTTGGCCGAGCAAAGCATGCCGAACGATTCGACGCCACGCAGCTTCGCCGCCTTGATCGCGATACCGCCCGGCAAGTTGGCGCCAACGGTCGCCAACGGAGCGACCAGACCGGCACGTGCATTGGGTGCTCCGCAGACGATCTGCACGATGCCGTTGCCCGTGTCCACGTCACAGACCTGCAGGCGATCGGCTTCCGGGTGTTTCTTGGCGCTGACGATGCGCGCCACGATCACGCCATCCAGCGAGCCGCCTAAGGGAGCAACGTCTTCGACCTCCAGGCCGATGGCCGTCAGCGTCGCAGCCAGTTCGTCGCGCGAAGCGTCGGTCGGAACGTGGTGACGCAACCAATTTTCGGAGAATTTCATGCGTGTCGGTTCCTGCTGCGATTACGCGAATTGCTTGAGGAAGCGCAGATCGTTCTCGAAGAACGCGCGCAAATCGGATACGCCATAACGCAGCATGGCAAATCGTTCGACACCGAGGCCGAATGCGAAACCGGTGTAACGCTCCGGATCGATGCCACAGTTCTTCAGCACATTCGGATGCACCATGCCGCAGCCGAGTACTTCTAGCCAGCGCGTGGAACCATCTTCTGCGTCCCAGCGAATATCCACTTCTGCCGAGGGTTCGGTAAAAGGAAAGTAGCTGGGGCGGAAGCGCATTTCGAAATCGCGCTCGAAAAACGCGCGAATGAATTCGGCCAGCGTGCCT